>NZ_CAIKKU010000822.1 GCF_903828115.1 uncultured Thiodictyon sp.
ATTCGATTACGACAACGACAACGACAACGACAACGACAACGAACCCGGGATCTCGGTCGCCACATCAGCTCTGATCGCACCCGGCAACTCTGTCCGCGCTCCAAACCGGCGCCGACGTCGGGCTAAGGCCCCGCGGGAGCCGCCCGCCGCAGATGTTGCGCGAACTCCGCCGCCGGCTTGAACCCGACCAGCCGCAGGCCGGCGACCTCGGTCCCCGTCGGCGAGAAAAACAGGATGGCGGGCGGCCCGGGGAGCTTGAAGCGCCCCTGCATCAGGGCCTGGTCGTCCAGGTCGTTGGCGGTGACGTCCGCCCGCAGCAGGACGAACCGCTGCAACTCGGCGATCACCGCGGGGTCGCTGAAGGTGTCGCGGTCCATCTCTTTGCAGGAGACGCACCAGTCGGCGTAGAAATCGAGCAGCACCGGCCGCCCCTTGGCCCGCGCGGCGGCCAGTTCGCGATCCAGGTCCGCCCCGGTCTTGATGCGCTGGAAGGCAGTCTGCGGCGTGCCGCCGCCCGCCGCGCCGGCCCCGGCCAGGAGGCCGCGCAGGGGCTGGAGCGTATCCTTGCCGCCCGCCGCGGCGCCCACCAGCATCAGGGCGCCGTAGATCAGCAGGCCGACCCCGAGCCCCTTCCAGAGCTTGCTCCAACCGCTCGCCCCGGGGGCCAGATGGGTGAGTGCCCCCAGGTAGACTGCACAGCCGATGAGCAGCAGGCCCCACAGCAGCATGGTCACCGCCGCCGGCAGGATGCGCTCCAGCAGCAGGATGGCCACCCCCAGCAGGCCCACGCCGAAGACCGCATTGACCGTCCCCATCCAGGCCCCGCTGCGGGGCAGGAACTTGCCCGCGGAGGTGCCGATGACGAGGAGCGGCGCACCCATCCCCAGGCTCAGGGCGAAGAGCGCCACCCCCCCGAGCACCGCATCCCCGGTCTGGCTGATATAGATCAGGGCCCCGAAGAGCGGCGGGGCGACGCAGGGACCCACGATCAGGGCCGAGAGTACGCCCATGACGGCCACCCCGAGCAGGGTGCCGCCCCGCTGCCGGTGGCTGAGCGCCGCCAGCCGGGCGTGCAGTCCGGAGGGCAGTTGCAGGTGAAAGAAGCCGAACATGGACAGTGCCAGCACAACGAACACCAGGGCGAAGGCGCTGAGAATCCAGGGGTTTTGGAAGACGATCTGGAGGTTGCCCCCGAACAGCCCCGCCAGCACCCCGGCGAGCGTGTAGGTCAAGGCCATGGCGAGCACATAGACGAGCGACAGGGTGAAGGCCCGGCGGGTGCTGAGGTGGGCCCCGCGCCCGGCGATGATGCCCGACAGGATGGGGATCATGGGGAAGACGCAGGGCGTGAAGGCGAGCAGCAGCCCGAAGCCGAAGAACAGGCCGACCACCGCCCACAGGTTGCCGCCGGCCAGGACCGCGGCGATCCGGTCCTGTTCGGAGACCGCCTCCAGGATCCCCGGTGGAGGTGCCTGCGGGGGCGTCGCGCGCCGGTCCGGCGCGGCCGATTGCAGGGGCGCCGCCCCGCCCGTGCCCCCGATATCAGCGCCGCCCGGCGCCGGCGGCAGCGCGAGCTTGACCCGCCGGGTCTGCGGCGGGTAACAAAGCCCCTGCTGCGCGCACCCCTGATCCTTGACCACCAGGGTGACCTCGGTCGCGGCGCCGGCGTGACGCACCAGTGGTACCTGAAGGGCCACGCGATCCCGGTAGACCTCCACCTCACCGATGCTGCCGTCCGGCCTGATCCCGTCCTTCTCGACCTCGCCCGGGGGCAGTTGGAAGGCCCCGAGCGTTACCCCAGAGGCATCCTCCAGCGCCAGGACCAGCTTGTCGCGATAGAGATAGGTCCCCGGGGCCAGGTCCCAGGCGAGGTCCAGCCGGTCCGGGGCGGCCACGGTCGCCTGGAAGCGGAAGGCCTCCTCGACGGCCGGGATCGCGTGGTCCTGCCCCTGCCGCGCGGCCGCCCCGACGGCTTTGCCCAGACCCAGGGCGGCGGCGCCGATGGGGGAAGACGAGGGCGGGGCCTCGGCCGCCGCCGGGGCCGCGCCCGGCGTCTGCGCCGGCTGCGGTCGCGACGCGGCTGCCGCGGCGGGCCCCGGGGGCAGTCCGACCTCGAGGCGTTGACGCTCGGGCGGGTAGCACAGGCCGGCATCGGCACACCCCTGCGAGGTCACCTCCAGGGCCAGCGTGTCTGCGCTCCCGGCCTCCCGGGTGAGCGGCAGCAGGACCTCGACCTGGCGGCGATAGACCTGCATCTCGCCGAAATAGGGGTCCTGCTTGGTCTCGGCGGGGGGCAGGGCCGGGGTCCCGAGTGCGATCCCAGGGGTCTGGGCCGTAAAGCGGAGCTTGCCCTGGTAGAGGTAATAGCCCTCGGCGATGGTCCAGCGCACCCGCACCGCGTCCGTCCCCGCGGCCTGAGCCGCAACCTGGAAGGCCTGTTCCGGCGGCAGAAAGGCCTCATCGGCCAGGGCCGACAGGCACGCCATGAGGAGGAGCAGGGACGGCAGGGACCGGGCCCCGGCGCTCAGGTGTCTGGTTGGGTGCATTGGGTTATCCAGGTCAGGTAGTCGGGCAGCCCCGCGTCGATCGGGAGCGCGATGATCTCCGGCACCTCGTAGGGGTGCAACCCGCGCAAGGTCTCGGTCAGGGCGTCGAAGCGCCCCGCCACCGTCTTGATCAGGAGCAGGACCTCCGCGTCGTGCTGGATCGCCCCCTGCCAGCGGTAGATGGACCTGAGCCCCGGCACCAGGCTCACGCAGGCAGCGAGCCGCTCCTCCACCAGCCGCTCGGCGATGCGGGTTGCGCACTCCTGGTCCGGGCAGGTGCAGAGCACCAGCGGGTAATCGGTCTCAGCGGTCATGGAAATCCTCCTGCGGCCTCAGGGCGGCGGCCAGGCGCCGCCACATTGTGGGATGATAAGGCGTCGGCCCGCCCTTTGCTGCCACTTGAACGCACCGCTCGGGGACAAAGGTCCGGCCATCAATGCCGGTCCGAAGCCGACCAGGACCCCGTGGGAGCGGCGTCCTGCCGCGATCGGACCCCGCAAACGGCCCGCCCGCGCCCGCGTCAGAACCCCCGGCCGGCTCCCCCGCATCCCCCCACTCATCCAGAGGCCCCCTGCAGTGCCAATTTTTATTCTGTTGTTCATCGGTCTGCCCCTGATCGAGGTCTATTTCCTGATCAAGGTCGGCTCGCTCATCGGCGCCGTCCCAACCATCGCCCTGTCGATCCTGTGCGCGATCCTCGGCGCCTGGCTGGTCCGTCGTCAGGGGTTCGGCGTCCTCATGCGGGTGCGCGAGTCGCTGGCCCGCGACGAGGCCCCGGCCCTGGACATCCTGGACGGCGCCCTGCTCCTGGTCGCCGGCCTCTTCCTGCTGCTCCCCGGTTTTATCACGGATACCGTCGGCTTCCTGCTCCTGATCCCGCCGCTGCGCCGCTGGGTGGTCCGCCGGTATGTGAAGGTCATGCCGGTCCGCACCCATGGCCCGGGTGCCGAGCGCGGACCCCGGGTCATCGAGGGGCACTTCCGGCGGGTGGATAAGGGTTGACCGGGCCTCAAGCGCGCCTACACTTACAGCCAGCCTTCGTAATTAGGAGCGACCACCGATGCCGACCATGACCCTGCGGCTGAGCGACGAGACCAGCGAGGCACTGGCCACCCTCGCCAAGGCCGCCGATTGTTCGACCTCCCACCTGGCAGCGCAGGCCATCGACGAGTACCTGCGGCTCAACGCCTGGCAGGTCGCCGCGATCCGGGAGGGTATCGCCGCTGCCGATGCCGGCGATTTCGTGGCCCATGAGGCACTGAAACGGCATTGGGAGTCCAAGATTGCGAATCCGGTGGACTAGACGCGCGGCCCGGGACCTTGACGGGATCGAGGCCTATATCGAGGTCGATGACCGGCAGGCCGCCGTCCGGGCGGTACTGCGGATCATGGACGCCGTGGAACACCTTGCCGACCATCCGTACCTGGGACGCAGCGGCCGGGTTGCGGACACGCGTGAACTGGTGGTTCCGTCAACACCCTACATCGTCGCCTATCGCCTCACTGCGGACGCACTGGAGATTCTCCGCGTCCTTCATTGCGCGATGCGCTGGCCGGATCACTTTTGACAAAGACTCCGCCAGCCCCAGAATAAGCCCCGCCTGTGCAACGACCTCCCGCCACTCCCGCGGTATGCCGTCGAGTCCGTACCAGGCCCCCGCGAGTTGCCCATAGATGGCCCCGGTGGTATCGGCATCGTCGCCCAGGTTGACCGCGGCCAGCGCCCCGGCGGCGAATGAGTCGGTGCGGTGGAAGGCCCAGAGGGCGGCCTCCAGGGCCTCGACCACATAGCCGCTGCCGCGGATCGCGGGCGGCTCCTTGGCCTTGAATGAACCGGCGGCGACGGCGTCGATCGCCGGGCATAGGGGTTCCCGCCCCCAGAGCCCCGGCACCGGGCTGTAGCGGGGTCCGAGCAGGGTCCCCTTGTCCACTCCGTTAAGTGCGCCGACCAGGATGCCGGCCATGTAGCGGCAGGCATCCAGGCAGGTGCGGGCGCCGTGGGTGGTGCGCGAACTCTCGGCCGCCAGGGTGATGGCCTGGTGCGGGTCCCCCGCAAAGGCCATGGGAACCGGGGCCAGGCGCATGATGCAGCCGTTGCCGGCCGAGCGCGGGTCGGTGGCGCCGGCGAAGGGATCGCCGGTCTGCTCGAAGCGCCCGAGCGCGCCCCGGGTGGCGTTGCCGATATCGAAGCAGGCGCCGGTGACGCTCAAGTGCCCCTCCCGCCACCAGCGCACATAGCGCCGCATCTGGTCCGCCGCGTCGAAGCCCCGACACAGGACCAGACTCTCGGCCAGGCACAGGGCCATGGAGGTGTCATCGGTCCACTCACCGGGTTTGAGGTGAAAGGGTCCGCCGCCCGCGATGCCGGTGATCGGCTCGAAGCTCCCCGGCGCGCGGAACTCCAGGGTAGTGCCCAGGGCGTCCCCGGCAGCCAGGCCGAGCAGGCAGCCGCGGTAGCGATCCAGTCGTGTCGGGTTCATCGGTTGGTCCTCGTAAGGCTCAGGCCGCGGTTGGGTGCCAGCCGTTTGGATTGGTCCGCCGTGTCATCGGGAGGCGGAGCGGGCGGCCCGCGGACGTGCAAGCATTCACAAGTTCGGGCGAGTTTTCGCGCGAACGCCGATGGCTTCCCCTGGCCGGTAGACTCGCTGGGTTCGTGGTTGAATTCCAAGGAAAGCGATCTTTTCCACCGCCCAACCGTCACTGAGCAACAGCATAGCGCTGGATGGCGGCCGCGGACTTGGCCCCGATGAGTCTTAAGCCGTGCTTCTATTGGCGCGCACGGAGAGGCTTGAACTCCCGACCACCTGGTTCGTAGACAGGTTAAGCGGTTTCTCCCGCCTCCCACTGGTTACGCTTACTTACGCTGTAACAACATCTTAGCCCGCTCGCCTGTGCTATCCTTTACTGCATGGTACGCCCTGGCTCGGCCCCTTCTGCTAACTCAGTGCTGACTCAAACATGCCCTGCACGACGTGGCGAGCGAGCATTACGACCGCTCCGACTTCCTGCCGGACAAGCGCGCGGCCCTGGAAGGCTGGCAGTGGGAGGTTCGCCGCATCCTGGCCGACAAGCCCCTGTCCGACGACTGGCGGAAGTGGTTGCGGCGCTTCGTGAAGGACCCGGACAACGACATGCCCGGCCGGCAGTTGGCCCGGCTGCTGGGTAGCGACGGGGGCAACGTGGTCACGTTGCCCGGACTGGTGCCGACGGCAGAGGTTACCCAGCTTCCGACCCGCGGCCGGACCGTTGCCAAGTGACCCCCAAGACGAACAACCGAACACGCGGAGCACCCCACCATGACGGCCGAAATTGAAAGCCTTGTCCTTGAGCATCTGCGGGCGATCCGCGCGGACCTGGCCGACCTTAAGCGGGAGGTCACAGGCAACAGCATTCAACTATCCGCAGTCGGTCAACAACTGGCCGGACTGACCGCGGCCGTCTATGCAAGCAAGTCCGATGTTGACGACATCAAGCGGCGGCTTGACCGGGTAGAGCGGCGGCTGGAACTCAGCGAGGCGCACCCATGACCACTTTTGTTCTTGACACCCTGGCCTATGCCGACACCCTCAAGGCGGGCGGATTCAGCGAACAGCAAGCCGCGACCCTTGCCCGCACCACGGCCGAAATCCTGGATCGGCTAACGACTGCGAGGCCCAGCGTTGCCGACCCCGAGAGCAACCCGCGGCCCGCGGCGGAGATATTCCCCTTGGAGTTGAAACGCGACCTTGCCAAGGCCAAGGGACGCTTGACCCTGTTGAACTGGATGATCGGGCTTAATCTCGCGCTCACCCTGACGGTTGTCTGGCGTGTCTTTAACTGACCCGGAGCAATGAAACATGACGGCAGAGATTGAAAGCTTGGTCCTTGAACACCTGCGGGCGATCCGCGCGACTCAGGCCGACCACGGCGAACGACTCACAAGTATCGAGTTGCACCTTGCCACGCTCGGGCAGCAAGTCGGCGCCCTGACGACGGCGGTTTACTCGGGCAAGTCCGATCTTGACGGACTGCGGCGGCGTGTTGAGCGCATCGAGCGGCGCTTGGAACTGACGGAAAGCTGATCAAGTTACGGCCGGGTCTAGGCTGATCCGCGAAAAGTCGGCCCCTTCACCGCCCTGACCCGGCACCCCTGTTGAAGGATTGCGCTTGAAGGTGCGTTCACTTGGCTTACCTTGGCCCCTATTTTTTCCTTGAACTTCTGATAAATAAAGCCCGAGACGGGGACGCTCAGCCGAACGAACTTTTGGAGCATACCCATGGGCACTCCTTGGACTTCGGAGCGGCGGGCACGCCAAGCCACGCTGATCCGCACCTGGAGGCCGTGGGAGCGGTCCACGGGGCCACGGACGGCCGCGGGTAAGGCGACTTCCTCGCAGAACGCCGACAGGGGTGGGCAGCGTCCCACGCTGCGGGAACTGGCGCGGGCGCTGCGAGATCAGGATCGGATGCTTGGGAATTTATCGGACGAGCCCTGAGAGAGCACCGGGTCCGGGCCGGCGCCTCTGGCGCCGTGCGGGAGGCCCCGGCCCTGAGCCTTTTGTGCGATGGGCAGGAGATTACATAGGGTGTCCTGTGGCATCCTACGGCATCTTGTCACGGCTTCTTGGGATGTGCGGACGTTGCTGACGCCAGCAACCAGAACGACTGGCCAACCCGCTGAGGGCTCGTGATGCTCGGACCAAGCACCCCGCCCAACCGGCGCTGCCCAATCCCGAGATGCCAGACCTCGGCAGCCAGTCAATCCTCACGCCGGGATGTCGCCGAAACCGCGTGTTTTCGATGCGCGTCGGCAGCGCGGGGTAGCATCCGCCGATCCGCCCCATCACTAGCGGGACGGCCACCGGTCACGTCCCTCCCAAGGTCGCAGACCCCATGACGCAAGTAACCCGGACCCCATGAACCAACAGGCCCTTTCCTCCTTCATCTGGTCTGTGGCGGACCTGCTGCGCGGCGACTTCAAGCAGTCCGACTATGGTCGGATCATCCTGCCCTTCACCGTCCTGCGGCGCCTGGACTGCGTGCTGGAGGACACCAAGGCCGCGGCGCTCACCGAGTTAGCCGCCAAGCGCACGGCGGGCTTGAACCCCGCACCCTTCCTGCTGCGGGTCACCGGGTGCGGCTTCTACAACACGTCCATGCTCGACATGAAGCGGCTGATGGGTGACCAGGACCACATCGCCGACAACCTCTACACCTATGTTCAGGGGTTCTCCCCGGACGTGCGCGACATCTTCGAGCGCTTCGACTTCGACACCACGGTGGAGCGCCTGGCCAAGTCCGGCCTGCTCTACCAGGTGGCCGAGCGCTTCGCAGGCTTCGACCTGCACCCGGAGTCGGTGGACAACCACCAGATGGGACTGGTCTTCGAGGAACTGATCCGCAAGTTCGCGGAGATCTCCAACGAGACCGCCGGGGAGCACTTCACCCCGCGCGACGCCATCCGGCTGATGGTCAACCTGCTCTTCATCGAGGACGACGCCGTGCTGGCCCGCCCTGGCACCGTGCGCACCATCTACGACCCCACCGCCGGCACCGGCGGCATGTTGAGCGTCTCCGGTGAGTATCTGGCGGAGTTGAACCCCCAGGCGCGCCTGACCATGTTCGGCCAGGAACTCAATCCCGAGTCCTACGCCATCTGCAAGGCCGACATGCTCATCAAGGGTCAGGCCGTCTCCAACATCGTCTTCGGCAACACCCTGTCCGCCGATGGGCTGCTGGGCAAGCTGTTCGACTACATGCTGTCCAATCCGCCGTTCGGCGTGGAGTGGAAGAAGATCGAGGCGGCGGTGCGCAAGGAATACGAGCAGAAGGGCTACAACGGGCGCTTCGGCCCCGGCCTGCCGCGGGTCTCGGATGGGTCGCTGCTCTTCCTGCTGCACCTGATCTCCAAGATGCGTCCGGCCGCGGACGGCGGCAGCCGCATCGGCATCGTGCTCAACGGCTCGCCGCTCTTCACTGGCGGGGCCGGCTCCGGCGAGAGCGAGATTCGCCGCTATTGCCTGGAGAACGACCTGGTGGAGGCCATCGTCGGCCTGCCCACGGATATGTTCTACAACACCGGCATCAGCACCTATGTCTGGATACTCTCCAACCGCAAGCCCGAGCACCGCCGCGGCCGGGTCCAGCTCATCGACGCCAGCAGCTTCTGGCAGAAGATGCGCAAGAGCCTGGGGAGCAAGCGCAAGGAGATGTCCGAGGAGCACATCGCCACCGTCACCCGGCTTTTCGGCGACTTCGCCGAGGCGCGACTCGCCATCCTGACCGACACAACCGGCAAGGAGGTGAGTCGCCAGGTCCTGCTGGCCGGCGAGCCCGATCCGGCCGTGCCCCAGGACGGCAAGGTCCGGGTGACGCCGATCTCGCGCATCTTCAAGAACGAGGTCTTCGGCTACCGTACCATCACCGTGGAGCGGCCACTGCGGGACGATGCCGGTCAACCGGTGCTCGGCCAGAAGGGCAAGGCCAAGGGCAAGCCCCAGCCTGACCCGAAACTGCGCGACACCGAGAGCGTGCCATTGGCCCAGGACGTGACCGACTACTTCAAGCGCGAGGTCCTGCCCCATGCCCCGGATGCCTGGATCGATCACGAGAAGACCAAGATCGGCTATGAGATCCCGTTCAATCGGCATTTTTATGTGTTCGAGCCGCCGCGGCCACGGGCCGCGATCGACACCGACCTCAAGCGGGTCACGGATCGGATCAAGAACATGATCGATGGATTGACGGCATGACCGGCCCCGACCCCCGCTCTATTCTCGTTCCCACGCTCCGCGTGGGAATGCAGTCTTGGCCGCTCCAGCGGCCCGAACCCGCACGCGACGCAGGAGCGTCGGGACTTGCTCCCACGCTGGAGCGTGGGAGCGAGAGCGCTGGGGGACGCGCATGAGTTTTCCGCGTTATCCGAGCTATAAGGCATCCGGAGTGGACTGGATGGGCGATGTCCCGGAACATTGGAGTCCGGCGCCATTTAGGTATGCAATGACTGGCATTGAGTCCGGCACCAGCGTTAATGCCACTGATACGCCAGCCGACATAGATGAACTTGGCGTCCTGAAGACGAGCTGCGTGTATCGTGGCTTCTTTGATCCAGAAGAAAACAAGACAGTTATTGCAGAGGATCGAGATCGGGTTTCGTGCCCATTGCGCGCTGGAACCGTAATCGTCAGCCGCATGAATACGCCCGATTTAGTCGGCGCAGCCGGACTTGTGAAAACGGCGAGAGCGGGCATCTTCCTGCCGGATCGGCTCTGGCAGGTAACAGTCGAAGGCAGTGACCCCGCTTACGTCCATTACTGGACCCTCACCTCAGAATACCGGTCACAGGTGCAGATGGCTTGCTCTGGAACCAGTTCCAGTATGCAAAACTTGTCTCAAGCCCAGTTTTCTTCCTTCGCATTTCCGAACCCACCACGATCTGAACAAACCGCCATCGCCAGCTTCCTCGACCGCGAGACCGCCAAGATCGACGCCCTGATGGCCGAGCAGCGCATCCTGATCGAACTGCTGAAGGAGAAGCGCCAGGCGGTCATCTTCCACGCAGTAACCAAAGGCCTGAACTCGGATGCGCCGATGAAGGAATCGGGGGTGGAATGGCTGGGGCAGGTACCAACCCACTGGGAAGTGTTCAGGCTCGGATCAGTATTCGTGGAAGCCAACGATCAAGGCGCAGAAGATCTTCCGATCCTCACTGTTTCAATTCACAACGGTGTTTCAGACAAAGAACTCGACGAATATGAGATGGACCGTAAAGTCACGCGTAGCGACGACCGAACAAAGTACAAAGGCGTCAAGCCAGGTGACTTGGTTTACAATATGATGCGTGCTTGGCAAGGCGGTTTTGGCGCGGTTACGGTCGAAGGCCAGGTAAGCCCCGCCTACGTGGTCGCACGTCCGTTACGAGAGGTTCTGACCGAGTTCGTCGAGCAGACTCTTCGAACACCGCCAGCCGTCGAGGAGATGAGGCGTCTATCCTACGGTGTCGCCGATTTCCGTTTGCGTCTTTACTGGCAAAATTTCAAAACCATCGTCATCGCTCTTCCCCCGGCCTTGGAGCAGGGATCAATCATGGATGCCGTGAGGTCTCAGACCGATCGCTTCGACGCCCTCACCGCTGAAGCCGAACAAGCTATCGCCCTACTCCAAGAACGCCGCACCGCCCTCATCTCCGCCGCCGTCACCGGCAAGATCGACGTCCGCGGATGCGCCCAATAGGCGGCGGAGATAAGATGAAAGCGAACACCGGCCCCGAAACCCCAGCGACCAAGTTCCTGCGCAAGCACCAGGTGGCCTTTTCCAGCCATCTCTACGCCTACGAAGAGCACGGCGGCACCAAGGTATCGGCGCGTGAACTCAATGTCGACGAACATCAGGTGGTGAAGACGTTGGTCATGGAAGACGAGTCGGAGCAGCCCTTGATCGTGCTGATGCACGGCGACTGCAAGGTCTCGACCAAGGAGCTGGCGCGGCAGATCGGCTGCAAGAAGGTCGAGCCATGCAAGCCAGAGGTGGCAAACCGCCACACCGGCTTCCTGGTGGGCGGAACCAGCCCCTTCGGAACCAAGAAGGCGATGCCGGTCTATATCGAAAAGACCATCCTGGATTTGCCGCTGATCTACATCAACGGAGGCCGTCGCGGCTATCTGGTCGGCATCCATCCGCACGACCTGCAGCGACTGCTCTCCCCGGTCGCTGTCCAGGTCGTGCTGAAATGATGCCGCGGCGACGCCTGGGGCGTACGACGGCCGGCTTGCTGTTTTGTATCTCTTGCCGCATGATCAACCGCAGGATGACCCCTGCGCCCACGCGGGGATCATGGCCAGCACGAGCGCTAAAGGGTTGAAATCGATGAAGCTAACAAGCGTCGAGATCGAGAATTTCCGTTGCTTCGAGCGACTGACCCTGTCACTGGAGCCGGATGTAACCGCGGTGATCGGTATCAACGCGGCGGGCAAGACAGCATTGTTGGATGCGATCGCATTGGCGTTGCGGCCAGTGATCGCAGACCCGCTTTCCGGAATTCAAACGAGCGCCGATCCAAAGATCTCGCCATGGGAAGATATCAGCGGGTTAGCGCTGCGACCCACGGACTTGCGGATCGGCACCGAGGAAACCAAAGGAAGCAACGGCAGGTTGCGGCGATCGGCAATCGCGGCGACGATCACTGCAAGCGACCCGAGAGACACCTCCAGGAGTCTGAGCTTAAAGTGTCGCGAAGAAATTGATTTCACCACGCAACTGGACGTTGAATCCCGGGGAACAACCTGGTCAGAGCCGGTTGGGATTGCACGAGCGCCCGACGGCCTCTGGCTACCAGCCGGCGGCGACGCTCATGGTGCGCATCTCGATATCCCAACCCTCGCCTTCTATCGCGACTCCCGGAATTGCCGGGGGCGGTCGCAACCGCAGGCAATTCCCGAGGCGATGGACCGGGATTCAGCCCTCAAGCGCGCATTCGATGCCGGCGCAGATTTCGAGGCCGCTCAGCGCTGGTTCTACATGCGCGAGAACCAGGAACTGCGCGCCGCACGGGAGCATGGGAACACGGCCTTCGAGTTTCCCGATCTCGCGACGATCCGTAAGGCCCTGAGCCTGATGCTGGACGGCGTCGAGCGGGTCTATACGGACGACAACCCACCCCGGCTCAAGGTGGACAAGAAGGATGCAGCGGGACAAACGCTCACACTGGAACTCGCGCAGCTCAGCGCGGGCCAGCGCAACCTGCTTGCCCTCACCCTGGACTTCGCGCGACGCCTGGCCCTGACCCATCCCGGTTGGGATCAGCCGCTGGAAGCCCCCGGTATCCTGCTGATCGATGAGATCGAGCTGAACCTGCACCCCAAATGGCAGCAAAGTGTCATCCCCCATCTGCGCCGGGTCTTCCCGGATACCCAGATCATCGTCGCGACCCATAGTCCGCAGGTGCTGTCCACCCTGGAGGCGCGGCAGATCCGGGTGCTGAAGGATCAACAGCTTTTCGTGCCCAATGTGGAGACCTATGGCACAGACGCCGGACGGGTCCAGCGGCTGGTGATGGACACGGACACCCGACCGCCCGACAACCCATATGCCCAGCGGGTGGACCTGCTGTTCGCCGAGATCGGCGATGGCCGCTTGGAGGCGGCAGAGCAGCTTCTGCAAGCGCTGGAGTCCGAACGCGGCGGCGACGAGCCGAGCCTGATCGAGGCGCGGACCCTGATCGCCAACCGCAAGTGGGAGGCGGAGCTGGGTCTATGAAGCACTGTGCCAAGGAACCGGTCGAGCCGCAATGCCTTACCGCATTCCGCACCGCAAACCCAGCGGCGGAATGGGAGCGGGACTTCAGGGGATCTGGGGAGGGACGGGCCTGTTACGAAACGCTGCGCTCAACGCTGCGTCAAGCCCAAACCGGTCTCTGTGCGTATTGCGAGATGCGTCTGACGCCGGGCAACGAGCAGATCGCGCATTTTCACCCGAAGAGTGATCGCTCCAGCAATCACAATTGGGCACTGGACTGGGACAATCTATGGATCGGGTGCCTGGGGGGCACGCGGCTTGCGGACCGCCAAATAGACAGCGACGGCAAGCCCAAGTACCCATTGCCCGGGAATCGCAGTTGCGACGAGGCGACCACAGACGCCATTCTCGATGGGGTCATCCTGAGTGAGACGAAGTTCTGTGGATGAACCTGGCGCTCTGATCGCAGATCGAGAAGCGAAAACTCGAAACCCAAGGGGGAACATTCGGTGACGCACAAGGAAATCGCCTTCGAGGACGACATCTGCGCCCACCTGGCCGCCCACGGCTGGCTCTATGAGCCGGGGGATGCGCAACGCTATGACCGCCCCCATGCACTGTTCCCGCCGGACCTGATCGCCTGGATCGAGGCCACCCAGCCGGCCGCCTGGGAGTCACTGACCAAGACCCACGGCGCGGCCACCGAGACCGTACTTTTGGACCGCATTCGCAAGCAACTCGACGACCGCGGTACCCTGGACCTGCTGCGCCACGGGGTGGAACTGCTGGGCCTGAAGAAGCCCCTGCAACTGGCCCAGTTCAGGCCGGCGCTCGCCATGAACCCGGCCCTTGAGGCCCGTTACCAGGCCAACCGGTTGCGGGTGGTGCGCCAGGTCCATTACTCGCTGCACCATGAGAACAGCCTGGACCTCACTCTCTTCCTGAATGGCCTGCCGGTCGCGACCGGGGAGCTGAAGACCGACTTCACCCAGTGCGTGGAAGACGCAGTGGATCAGTACCGCTTCGACCGGGACCCCAAGCCCAAGGGCCAGAGCCAGCCGGAGCCCCTGCTGGCCTTTCCGAGCGGTGCCCTGGTCCACTTCGCGATCAGCAACTCGCGGGTCGCCATGACGACCCGTCTCCAGGGTCCGGGGACCCGTTTTCTGCCCTTCGACCGGGGCGACGCGGGCGGGGCCGGCAACCCGCCCAACCCCAGCGGGCACCGAACCGCCTATCTGTGGGAGTCCATCTGGGAGCGCGAGAGTTGGCTGGAGATCCTGGGCCGCTATCTGGTTGCCCAGCGCGACCACAAAAAGCGGATCGATAAGATCGTCTTCCCGCGCTTCCACCAACTCGACGCGACCCGCAAGCTCTTGGCGACGGTGCTCGTGGAGGGTCCCGGCGGTCTGTATCTGGTCCAACACTCGGCCGGGTCCGGCAAGACCAACTCCATCGCCTGGACGGCGCACTTCCTGGCGGACCTGCACGACGCGGACAACAAGAAGCTCTTCGACACGGTGCTGGTGGTCTCCGACCGCACGGTGCTGGACGACCAGCTCCAAGAGGCGATTTTCGGCTTCGAGCGCACCGCGGGCGTGGTGGCGGTCATCACCCGGGACAGCGGCAGCAAGAGCGGCGAGTTGGCTCAGGCACTCGCGGGGGGCAAGAAGATCGTGGTCTGCACCATCCAGACCTTCCCCTTCGCCATCCAGGCGGTGCGGGAGTTGGCGGCGACCCAGGGCAAGCGCTTCGCCGTGATCGCCGACGAGGCGCACAGCTCCCAGACCGGTGAGGCGGCGGCCAAACTCCGGGAGCTGCTGTCGACGCAGGAGTTGGCAGAACTGGCGGACGGCGGGGAACTGGGCACGGAGGACCTGCTGGCGGCCCAGATGACGGCCCGAGCGGGTGCGAAGGAGTCCGGCATCACCTATATCGCCTTCACCGCGACCCCCAAGGCCAAGACCCTGGAGCTGTTCGGCCGGCGGCCCGACCCAGCGCTCCCGCCCGGACCCGACAACCTGCCGGCGGCCTTCCATGTCTATTCAATGCGCCAGGCGATCGAGGAGGGCTTCATTCTCGACGTGCTGCGTAACTACACCCCCTACAAGCTCGCCTTCCGGCTCGCCGCACTGGGTCCGGGAGGGGATCGCGAACTGGACGAACAGGATGTGGTCCGCGACGAGGCGCTGAAGGGTGTCCTGCGCTGGGTGCGGTTGCACCCCTACAACATCGCGCAAAAGGTGCAGGTGGTGGTGGAGCACTTCCGGGAGGCGGTCGCCCCGCTCCTGGCCGGCAAGGCCAAGGCGATGGTGGTGGTCGGCAGCCGGGTGGAGGCGGTGCGCTGGCAGTTGGCGACGACCAAATACATCCGCGACCAGGGCTATCCCATTGGCGCACTGGTCGCCTTCTCCGGCGAGGTGCCGGACCCGGAGTCCGGACCCGACGCCTTCACCGAGCGCAGCCTGACCCTGAACCCGGCCCTGCGTGGGCGGGATCTCCGGGAGGCCTTCGCCACCGACGAGTATCACCTGCTGCTGGTGGCCAACAAGTTCCAGACTGGTTTCGACCAGCCGCTCCTGTGCGGCATGTACGTGGACAAGCGTCTCGCCGGCATCCAGGCGGTGCAGACCCTCTCACGCCTCAACCGGGCGCACCCGGGGAAGGACACGACCTACATCCTGGATTTCGTCAACGAGCCGGACGACATCCTTACCGCCTTCAAGCCCTATTACGAGACCGCTACACTCTCGGGCGTCACCGACCCGAATCTGATCTACGACCTGCGCGCCCGCCTCGATGCCGCCGGCTACTACGACGACTTCGAGATCGAGCGCGTGGTGGCCGTGGAGCTGAACCCCAAGGCAACCCAGGCGCAACTGTCCGCGGCCCTGGAGCCGGTCGCCGACCGGCTGCTCAAGCGCTTCAAGGCGCAGCGGGAGGCGTTGGACGCCGCCAAGGCCAGAGGGGATGCCGCGGCGGGACAGGTCGCCCAGGATGCGATGAACGCCTTGATCCTGTTCAAGCGCAACCTGGGGGCGTACCTGCGTGTCTATGCGTTCCTCTCGCAGATCTTCGATTACGGTAATGCCGCCATCGAGAAGCGGGCGATCTTCTATAAGCGCCTGCTGCCGCTGTTGGAATTCGGGCGGACGCGCGAAGGGGTCGACCTGTCGAAGGTGCAGCTCACCCACCATGCGCTCCACGATCAGGGCCAGCGGACACTGCCGCTCACGGGCGGCGAGCGACTCGCGCCCATGACGGACCCGGGCGGCGCCGAAGTCCGGGAGAAAGAGCGGGCACGCCTGGCCGAGATCATCGCGGCAATCAACGACCTCTTCGAGGGCGCCCTGACCGACGACGACAAGCTGGTCTATGTGAACAGCGTGCTCAAGGGCAAGCTCCTGGAGTCCGAGACCCTGGTCCAACAGGCCAGAAACAACACCAAGGAGCAGTTCGCAACCTCGCCGGACCTGAGCACCGCTCTGATGAACGCGATCATTGACGCCTTTACGGCCCACAACGTCATGAGCAAGCAAGCACTGGACTCCGAGCGGGTACGCCGCGGTCTCCAGGACATCCTGCTGGGACCTGGGCAGCTCTGGGAGGCACTGAGGGGATGCGACTACGAGCCTGACAAGGCCGATTGACGACCAAGGCCGGAGGATGTTCAGGGCCTGGCCGGCGAAGGCTCCACCATCTCACCGGGACCAAGGTCGGGGACAATCTCAAGGCCCGCCGGCTTCGCGGTTGAGCGGTGCGGCCAGCGCAATCCCAGGGCACGCGCCCGGCTTCACCTGGACACTGCGCCCGCGACCGACCCGAGCAAGGCACCCGGCCCCTGTGTTGACAGAAAGGCAGCCCAAAGACCCGCCGCCGACCCCAAAAATGGGCAAAAACAGGCTGAAGTGTCGACATCCAAGGGGCGGCCGTCACTGCCGACGGTTCGTCGCGCCTTGGTGGAGGGCGCCGCGAGCGGGGTGTTCGAGGTCCTGTCGGCGGCCCACCACTACCTCGTGCTGATCGTCGGCCGGGTCCTGGTCTTCGAGCCGGCGGCAACCTCGCAGGATCGAGCGCCGGTAGGCCGTGGCGCTACCTCTTTCTGGTTTTTCTTCGAAACTCAAGCCGGTAGCGTGGGTAGCGCGGGACGCTACCGGCGCTCTACCGATATTTATTTTATAAAACAATCGGGTAGCGTGTGTAGCGCCGGTAGCGCCTTGTTTTGGTCTTGCCGAGTTGCACGGCGCAGTCGGTTGCGGATCGCCATCGAGGGGGCGGCCGGCGCGGTCCGGCCGGGCAGTTCGGGGCCTGCTGCTGAGCGACCCGACGAACGGCAAAAGGTGCCGACTTGGCCCCACGTGCTGACTCAGTGCTGACTCAAATGAAAACAGCCTAGACCCGATAAGTCTAAGCCGTTGTTTTATTGGCGCGCCCGGAGAGATTCGAACTCCCGACCACCTGGTTCGTAGCCAGGTACTCTATCCAGCTGAGCTACGGGCGCTGAGGGACCCCGTCCTTGGAGACATTATCCAGCCGCGCATGCCTGCCGACCGATTGACTGGGGGTGGGTCCGCGCGGCGATGTCCAGAGGGAGGTTGCCGGGGCGCGATCTTCACCGAGCGGCGCATTATCCGGATCGCCCCCGCGCTTGTCAATCGATCATGACGGCTTAGGGTCCCGCGGCCGGCTCGATGAGACCGGGGTCGTCCGTGCGGGCATTGTTGACGCGCCGACTCACGGGGGTGAGGGTCCAGTCGGCGGGCGGGGCCGGCTGGAGGAGGGCGAGCAGTGCCGCGGGGTCGCGATTGGCGGGGTCGAGCCACTGGGCCTGGCGGTCAGGGTCGAGGACCACCGGCATCCGGTCATGGACGCGCGCAATCGCGGCGTTGGCGGCGGTGACGATGATGGTGCATGAGCTGATCGGCGCCGCCTCGGCGGTGCCGGCCCAGTGCTCCCAGAGCCCGGCCATGGCGAAGATTTGTTCGCCGCCGCGGCGGATCAGATAGGGCTGTTTGCCGCCGGGTTGGGTCTGCCATTCGTAGAAGCCCTCGGCGGGGATCAGGCAGCGGCGCTCGCGCAGGGCGGAGCGGTAGGCGGGCCGGTCGGCGAGGGTCTCGGCGCGGGCGTTGATCATGGTGTAGCGGTGGTCCGGGCCCTGGGACCAGGCGGGGACCAGCCCCCAGCGCAGGTGCCCGAGGTGCCGCCGCCCGTCCGGGCCGAGGCGCACGGCGAGCACGCCCTGGCTGGGGGCGAGGTTATAGCGGGGACGGCTCGGCCCCATCGACTCGGGGTCCAGTTCCAGGCTGAAGTAGTCGGCGTAGTCCTGCGGGTCTGAACATTGGATGAAACGTCCGCACATCGGGCAACATTCCTGCGGTCTGATCGGGTGTCCGGCGTGGACCTTGGGTTAGGGCTTCCGCTAACATGCGGACTCTAAGGCCCGGACTTAAACCCGGGCGAGCGAGAGGTGACGCCATGTCCTTTCCCCGACCCCGCCCCTTGAATGCAGCCTTCGTTGGCGGCCTGACCCTGGCGACGCTCCTGCTCAGCGCCGGTTGCGCCGACATGGCGACCGATATCGGCCTCTGGTCCAAGGCCCGGCCCGCGCCCCCGGCGAAGGAGGACCGGACCCCGCCGGTCACCAGCACCGGGCGGGCCGCCGCCGTGGTGAGCGTCCACATGCGCAAGTCCTATGAAAATGCCTGTAAGTACGGCATCACCCTGACCAACAACCTGCCGTTTAAAATCGCCGACCTGTCCTTCCGGTTCACCGCGCTCATCGGCGGCGGCGTGCCCTTCGACAGCCAGACCAAGAGTTTCTCCGAACTGCGTCCGAGCGAGGATCAATACCGCGAGATGATCTTCCAGGGCGTGCGCTGCGATCAGATCCTGGCGCTCGAGGTGACGGACCCCGGACGCTGCACCCTGGACACCCTCAACCGGTTCAATTCCCCGGCGGGGGCCTGCGCCAAGTACAGCGACATCGCGGCGAGCAGCCTGATCAAAGTCACCAAGAAGGACAAGTAGGCAACCCCACCGCGCACGCCGCCCGGACCATGCCCGACCAGACCACCATCGACGAGCTGCTGACCATCATGGCGCGCCTGCGCGACCCGGCGGGCGGCTGTCCCTGGGACCTGGCCCAGACCTTCAGGACCATCCTGCCCTACACCCTGGAAGAGGCCTACGAGGTCGCCGAGGCAATCGAGTCCGGGTCCCTGGAGGACCTGCGCGATGAACTGGGGGACCTGCTGTTGCAGGTGGTCTTCCACGCCCGCATGGCCGAAGAACAGGATGCCTTCGCCTTCTCGGACGTGGTTCGCGCCATCTGCGACAAGCTGGTCCGGCGCCACCCCCACGTCTTCGGCGAGGCGGACCTGCCGGACGCGGCGGCGGTGCGCATTCACTGGGAGCGGGAGAAGGCGGCCGAGCGGGCACGGGCACCGGGGGGCACCGGGGCCGCGACCCTGGACGGCGTGGCCGCGGCCCTCCCGGCCCTGGTGCGGGCGCAGAAGCTGCAGCGGCGGGCGGCCACGGTCGGCTTCGACTGGGACGCCATCGCGGGGGTCTTCGACAAGGTCCGCGAGGAACTCGACGAGTGCCGTGAGACCCTGGCCGCGCCGGTGGATTCGGCCGAGCGAGTGCATGAGATCGGTGATCTGCTGTTTTCCTGCGTCAATCTGGCCCGTCATCTGGGAGTCGACGCGGAAACGGCGCTGCGCAGCGCAAACCATCGCTTCGAGCACCGTTTCGCCTCTGTCGAGGCTGGCCTGGACCGGGCCGGTCTGCAACCGGGACCCGCGGTGCGCGAGGAGATGGAGTTGTTGTGGGAGGCGGCCAAGTCGAATCCGTCTTAGCGCCGTTGTCGTTGTCGTTGTCGTTGTCGTTTTCGTTTTCGAGGTTATCGTAGTGCCACGGATTTTCTCGCACCCTGAATTGCATCGCCTCTCCGAATAGGAATACGAATACGACAACGACAACGACAACGACAACGACAACGACAACGACAACGATTGCCTCTGCGTTTAACTTGTTCTTGACTCGTGACCTATCCCCTATCCCCTATCCCCTATCCCCTATCCCCTATCCCCTATCCCCTGATCAAACCGCCATGAGCTATCTCGACAAAGTTCGCGCCTGTAACGCCTGGGACCCGGAGGAATTCATCCCCTGGACCCTGGCGGGCGAGCGGATCGGCTCGGTGCGGCCGGGCTTTGCGCAAGAACTGCGGCGCTGGCCGGAGCAGTTCCGCGTGGACGCCCACCGGGTCGACTGGGCCGGTGCCCCGGACGGGTTCCAGGCACGCACGCGGGTCCTGGCGGAGGTGGTCCAGACCCTGGTCGAGACGGGGCTGATCTACCCCCAGCACGGCGAGTCCTATGCGGTAACCCCGGGGCGGCGCGATCAGGCGCGCTGTCTGATCGACCGCGCCGCCGCCCCCTGGTTCGGCGTCCGCGCCTTCGGACAACACCTCAACGGTTTTGTGCGCACCGGGGGCGGAATCGAGCTCTGGGTCGCCCGGCGCGCCGCGAATCGGCTGGTCTATCCGCTGCACCTGGACAACCTGGTGGCCGGCGGTCTGCCCCATGCCGTCACCCTGCGCGACAACCTGCGCAAGGAGTGCCGGGAGGAGGCGGACATCGAGCCCGCGCTGGCGGATCGGGCGGAGCCGGTCGGCGCCGTGACCTACTGCCGCGGGGCGCGCGACGGGCTGAAGCCGGACGTGATGTACTGCTACGACCTGGAGCTTGCGGCCGACTTCGTACCGCACTGCACCGACGGGGAGGTGGAGTCCTTCACCCGCCTGCCGCTGGCGGCCGTGGCCCACTTGGTGCGCGACACCGATGAGTTCAAACTCAACTGCAATCTGGTGGTGATCGACTTCCTGGTCCGCCACGGCGGTATCGATCAGGAAGACCCGGATTATCTGCCGATCATCCAAGGCTTGCGCTCCTGCTTGCCCTGAGGCGGCGCAAGGTTCATCGTGGCACGGTTTTCGAGTCCCCCAGGCCGCCCCGCGGCGAGGTCAGCATGAATCGAGTCTCCACCCCCCCCAACGCCCGGCTCCCGCGCCGCCCCACGCTCCCGGTGCGCATCGGCCCGGTCACCGTCGGGGGCGAGTCCCCGGTCGTGGTCCAGTCCATGACCAACACCGACACCGCCGACGTGGCCGCCACCGTGCGCCAGGTCGCGGACCTGGCGCAGGCCGGCTCCGAGCTGGTGCGCATCACCGTCAACACCGAGTCCGCCGCCCGCGCCGTCGCCCCCATCCGCGCCCAGCTCGACGCCGTCGGCTGCACCGTCCCCCTGATCGGTGATTTCCACTTCAACGGCCACCGCCTGCTGACCGACTATCCGGAATGCGCGCAGGCCCTGGCCAAGTACCGCATCAATCCGGGCAACGTGGGCAGCGGCGAGAAGCGCGACAGCCAGTTCGCGACCATGATCGAGATCGCCTGCCGCTACGACCGCCCGGTGCGCATCGGCGTCAACTGGGGCAGTCTGGATCAGGACCTGATCGTGCGCATGATGGACGCCAACGCCCGCGGCCCCAGCCCGCGGCCGGTCGCGGCGGTGATGCACGAGGCCATGGTGGAGTCCGCCGTCGCCAGCGCCGCCCGCGCGGTCGAACTGGGCCTGCCCAAGGACCACATCGTCCTGTCCTGCAAAATGAGCGGGGTGCAGGACCTGATCACCGTCTACCGGATGCTCGCCGGCCGCACCGACCAGGCCCTGCACCTGGGGCTCACCGAGGCCGGGATGGGCTCCAAGGGCATCGTCGCCTCCACCGCCGCCCTCGCCATCCTGTTGCAGGAGGGCATCGGCGACACCATCCGCGTCTCGCTCACCCCCGCCCCGGGGGAGGCGCGCACCCGCGAGGTCCAGGTCGCCCAAGAGGTCCTCCAGACCATGGGCATGCGCTCCTTCGCCCCCATGGTCACCGCCTGCCCCGGGTGCGGGCGCACCACCAGCGACACCTTCCAGCACTTCGCCCAGGACATCCAGACCTATCTGCGCGAGCAGATGCCCGCCTGGCGCACCCGCTACCCGGGGGTCGAGACCATGCAGGTGGCCGTCATGGGGTGCGTGGTCAACGGCCCCGGCGAGAGCAAGCACGCCAACATCGGCATCAGCCTGCCCGGGAGCGGCGAACACCCCGCCGCGCCCGTCTATGTGGACGGCGAGAAGGTCGCAACGCTGAAGGGCGACGACCTGGTCGGGCAGTTCAAGCGCATGGTGGACGAATACATCGAGCGGCACTACGGCTGACCCCGCGCCCCCTGGGAGCGCCGCACCCCAGTGCGGCGCGGCCTCGCAAACGACCACCTTCACGTCGGACGGGGCATGCGCCCGTCCGCAACGTTTCGACGCTGTCGCGAAAGCAAGGGCTCCGCGAGGACCCCAAACCGCCGGGCCGGGGTTGCAAACCCCGTCCCGCACGACGTTTGACGATAACGACCAACCCCCGGAGCCCAACGATGCGCATGTTCGACGCCAACCCACCGGTTCTGCGTGACCTCAAGGACGAAAGCGAGGTCCTGGCCGAAAAGGACGCCGGCGACTTCACCGTCATCACCGCCCGCCACCCGACCCTGGGCAAACTGGTCCTGATCCGCGGCCGCACCGGCGCCGGGGTGGTGGTCGAGACCGAGGAATGAGCCGGCGCGGCCTTGGTCATGATCCCGGCCATCCGTGCCCCAGCCCAGGCGTGGGCCTCGATCATAATCCCGCCCATCATCCAACGGGGGGGCCTTTGGTCCGCACAGCGGACCCTACGGCCCCGCGCCCGTAGGG
>NZ_CAIKKU010000823.1 GCF_903828115.1 uncultured Thiodictyon sp.
CGCTCGACGAGTCGGGGCTCGCCGTTCACCGCGTTGAAGGGGACGATGCCGTCGTCGTCCGCCTCCAGCACCCGCTTGGTTGCATAGGAGAGCAGGCGCCAGACGTGCTCCATGCGCTTCTGGTCGTTAGCCTTACGCTCCATCTGAGGCCAGATGATCTCCGCAGGGCGGTCACCGAGGGTTTCTTCTATGGTTTCTCGTGTGATGTCGGGAATTCCGTAAAGACGGTAGATCTCTTCGTTCAAATCGTCGGAGAGCTTACGAATGTGGGTTTCCTCGCGAACTTCACAAATCTTCAATAGGTCGAGAAGCGCCGCCAAAGATGGACTCGGGGATGTCGCGTCTTCCTTAAGGAGCCAAGGATTGCGAAACGAGGTAGAGATTTCATTTCCAGCATCCCATGCTGCCTTCGCGTCGTAGATTGCGCGTACAAGTGCGGATATTTGTCGATACCGTGTTGCCGAAGGCTCAGGGATCGGCAGACGCTTTACGATTCCGACTTCCCATGAACCAAACGACATGAGCCCGCGCAAGATATACTCAGCAAGCGCACTACTCATCACTCCAAGCACAAAGTCCTCGTCACGCGGATCGCGGAGGAATATACCAGGTCCCTTGTGCCCGAAGATGCATCCTGCCGGCATCTTTCGGACGTTGAATCCACGCTGGGTTCGCAGCGGCCAAGTTAGGCCCGCCCGAAAATAATAACCAGGGCTGCGAACTTGCCGCGACCAATGGCCTCCGCCGTATAGCTGACTGTTGTACTCTTTGATCTCAGTGCCATCGTCCTCCCAAGAAACGATCAAGTCGAATGGCTGATAAAATCGAGAGAAATCGCCTCCCTTGGCGAAAGG
Organism: uncultured Thiodictyon sp.; assembly: GCF_903828115.1. Classification (GTDB taxonomy): domain Bacteria; phylum Pseudomonadota; class Gammaproteobacteria; order Chromatiales; family Chromatiaceae; genus Thiodictyon. Next base: position 855 of record NZ_CAIKKU010000823.1, read on the forward strand.
TACCCATGGCTTTCCTTGGCCTATGTGATTAATCGGAAGCTCCCATCTGTGCCGGACAAAGCGCAAATCATCGGCAGTAGATAGCCCCTGCCGCAGATCAGCCCATGTAGGTTCAAGTGAGGGGCATTCTCGGAAAATATGCGCGACGAGACCAATTCGCTTGAAAGCTAACGGGCAGCCATCGATAGCAGCGAAATCCCTTCTGGCTACGTCATAACGGAGTCTCTCTGTGCCATCAGTAAGAGTCCGCACGAACATCTCGTGCCGTCGGTCGGGCTCGCCTTTCCCTCCCTTAAATCGCTCAAGATCGAAAAACGTCGCCCGCTCGCCCTCGCTCACCACGTAATACGCCCGATCCGCCTGCTCCGTCGTTGTCGCGATCCCCTCCCGCGCCTGAGTCGCCTGAATCGTCGACACCATGAGCTTCCGCCGCAGATCGGCGTCGGCGAGGATGGCCTTGACGTTGATACGCGTCATTGTGGAATCACCTGTCTAATTCAACTTGGTTCCATCGACATAGATTATTGATTTACCACCAAGACACGAAGACACCAAGAACTGCGTTTTCTTCTTGGTGTCTTCGTGCCTTGGTGGTTCAATCCGATTCGATTCATGCCTGCCCCTTCCGTGCCATACCAAGCCCGGCCAGATAGATATCCGGCACCTTGTAACGCTCCACCTGATCCTCAGTCCCCTCATAGACCGAGAGCACGCCGACCTCGCGGGCGAGCGTGACCAGATCGCCCAGGTCGGCGATGTCGCGGGCATTCACGGGTGACGAACGCAGGGAGCGCAGCCGCTCGAACAATGTCTCCAACTGGGGGAACTCTTCGTCCTTCAGGGCGCTGAGCGTCCGCGGGGAGACCTTGGGCAGGGCCTCGATGAGTCCGCGTGGGCGGATCAGGCTGCGATCATAGGCATTGGCCTTGGATTCCTCGCGCTCCCAGACCACGGCCTCCTCGAAGAGTTGAATCAGATAGCGGGGGATGCGATCCCCGTTGCCGTCGGCCAAGCGGTTCCAGACCCAGTTGCGTGAGAAGGCGGTATTGCCGCCCTTCATGCGCTCACCCACCAGGAGGTTCCAGACCTTGAAGACGATCTCGGTCGGCCACTGGTCGATGGGGGTGTTGCGGTACATGGCCGCTCCTTGCGGCATGACGAAGCGGGCAAATTCCTGACTGCGCATGGCCTGCTTGAGGACGACACGCAGGAAGTCGACCTGCTCGTTCCATTTGAGGCTGACGGAACGGCCAAAGAGGTGGCTCTTGTTCTCGAACCGCAGGCCTTGCCAGATGTCCTCGCGCAGCATGACCTTGAGCCGGATGTTCTTGAACTGCTCGCCGCGATCGGTCAGGAAGGAGAACAGGCCCTGGATGGCGGTCTGTCGGCGGGCGCGGTCCGCCTCGGTGTTCCCGAAGCCGGTGTCGAGACCGTCGAAGAGCAATAGGGTCGGCGCGGGCACCGCCCGGTCCAGCCGATCCAGCCAGTCGGCGACCAAGAGACCTGACCCGGCGATGGACAGGACTTGGGCAACGGTATCGACGAACTCAAGCTCCGTGTGCGGCGCCAGATTGGCGGCGGCCAGCCGGGCGTCAGTATCCGGCGCTGCCCCCTCCATGCGGGCCTCGGTGTCGATGGCGACCGCGGCACAGAGTGCCCACACCTGGCGCCAGTCGGCATGGTGCCGCTTCAGGATCTCGTCGACCTGACTGAAGCCATCCGCGCCCAGGACCCAAGGCCGGCCCTTGCGCAGCGGTGCCGGTGCCAGGGCCACCACCGCGGAGCGATCGGACGCCTCGGCCAGGCGACGAAAGACCGCGGTCTTCCCGGTGCCCTTACGCCCCAGGATCAGCGGCACATCCGGGGCCAGGGCCTTGACGACCACGGCGGTCTCGACAAAGGTCTCCAGGAACTGCTGCTGATGCTCCGCGGTGTCGCCCCGAAACTGGAGGGAGGCCAGGACGGCGGGCTTGTGCTGGGCGGTTCCGAGCGCCGGTGCCGACTCGCTGGGTTGCTTGAGGAAGCCCAAGAGCCATTCGGCGATCTGCTGGTAGTCGGTCCAGCTTTCGGCCCCCTTGAGCAGGCTGTCCGCGGTGGCGATCACCTCGCGGTAAGGCACGAAGTGGGTGATGTCCCCTTCGGCCAGGCGGCCACCATCGCCCAAGACCGACAGCCAGTCCGAGACCCATTCCAGTGCCCGATGCTGGTAGCGCTTGACGACCTCGGGGGCCTTGCTTGCCGGAATGGGAGACACCAGGAACCGCGGCATCGGAGTAAGACGGCGCCCCCCGGCCTGCCGCAGGGTGGTCGAGGCGAGCAGTGCGCGAACCAGTTCCCCGGTACCCCGGCGTGCCTGCGGGTGGGGGAAGAAGGCGATCACCGCCAGATCCGAGATCTCGAACAGAAAGGGGGCGTTGAGTGCGTCAAACCCGGTGCGGGCGTCGAACAGGATCAGGTCCGGGTTCAGCGTCAGGTGACGCAACTGCTCGACCATCTGATGCAGCGGATTGACTTCCTCACGATACCAGGACAGCGGATCGGTGAAACGGAGCAGACGCGCGTATTCGGCCCCCGGCAGGCCCGCCGGGACCACATAGAGGTCCAGGTCGTCATCGGCGCGGATCAGGTGATCGCGCAGGTCCACCGCCTCACCACGATCGAGTGACGCGAGGATATGGACCACTCCCATGTCTGCCTTAATCTCGTGCTCGCGGCCGAAGACCGACGTGAGTCCCGGTGCCTCCAGGTCCATGTCCACGCAGACCACCTTGAAGCCCTGGTTTGCCAGGATCAAGGCGGTGTAGCCAAGGGCAGTGGTGCGACCGACCCCGCCTTTGAGCGAATAGAAGGTGCAGATCAGCGGAGGGGGCAGGTCCTCATCCAGGTCGGAGAGAAACCGGGCATCGATCGGCGCCGTGATCGTCCGGGCGCGCGCCAGGGCCTCGGGCCAGAGTGGCAGGTCTTCCAAATCGGAGTCCCGGGGTGCAACGCCCGCCCAACTCTTTTCCTCGGGCGTGATGAGATCGATCCACTCGAAATGCTCGTCGGCGAGGCCGTCGAGCACGAGGTCCCGCCGCCCCTGCGTCGACATCCCGCGAAAGGCCTCCGACTCCAGCCAGAGTCGCCAGCCATTGAAGGGGTCAGGCTGTACGCGCAGGTCGGCGACGACGAACCCATGGCGTGCCATGTTTTTCGATACTTGGTCGCGGATAGCGTCGGCCTTCATCTTCTTCTCCTTCTGCTGTGCGCGCGGGCCAGCCGGGTCTGGATCAAGCTGACCAGGGTTACCGCTCCGGTGAGCATCTCCTCGCAGGTCCCCGGAAAGTGGTCGGTTACAGCGTATCTGAGATCAGTAGACCAGGACTCGATGTAGTAGGTACCGGACCCGCCGGCCCCGGGAATGTCCCCCAGGGTCAAGCCGACGCTTGCCCACAACCCCCGGAGGTTATGACCTTCAGACCCGTGGGTTGGGAAGCCGGTGCCGCGCCGTTGTAGGAGGGCCTTGAGGCTACACTCGATGGCATAGCCCGCCAGGTAGACGGGCGCGACTGAATTGGCGCGCGTCGGTAGCATGCTCCGCGCATCCACCATGCGCTCATTGGCTACGTTGCGCCAGTCCTCCCAGGTGTCAGGCGACATGATGAGGCTCCCAACGTGCCAGGGCGGCCGCTTCCCAATCCGCAATCAGTGTTGCGAACGGGGCATAGTCTTTGTGGATGCGACCCGCGTCGCAGGCGGCGAAGTAACCTGTCTGATCGTTCCTCCGATCATACACGTCCAAAGGAACCATGTCATTCTGCATGAGTAGCAGGTTGCCCGTGATGAATGCGGTTCTACCATTACCCTCGCGGAACGGATGCAGGGCCAATATCGCACACATGACCTCAGCGACGTAGGCAAACACCGTCGCATCGTCGTCGGATAACAGCGGTGAGTGCGCTAGCACGTCCCGCTCCAGTACCTCCATGAGTGGCTGAATCCCACTCGGAGGCAAGCGCCACCGGGTCGGGCCATCGCCTTTGTGCAGATCGACGGTGCGCCACTCGCCTGCAAATGGATAGATCTCGCCCATGAGCTCGCGGTGGACCTGGCGGATGAGGTTGACGGTCAGCGGCGCCGGTTCGGGTCTGTCGAGGAGGCCGGCGACGAACTCCATGGCTCGTGCCACACCCTCGTCTTCTCGACGATCGATCTCCTCGCGATCGAGGCAACCGGCGAAGTTGAGGAGGGTGCCGTCGGCGGTGGTGATCCAATCCCAGTCGCGGTCATAGTCGCTCCAAGGGGGTGGCACCACCCGCGGTGAGGAGGGGACTGCGGCGAGCTTTGCCAGTTGATCGAGCCGATCTTTCGGGAGCTTCCGCTGGCTGGCCGGGATGACATAGAACTCGCCGGTGCTCGCGGCCTGGTAATACTCGCCCTTCTTACGGCCGGTGCCGCTGAGGAAGCGGAAGCCAAAGTCCTTCTCCTCCCACCTCCAGTGGACGCGAGTCATCACGGGTCTCCAGAATTAAACCACCAAGGCACCAAGACACAAAGAAAAGAAATAGTCTTTCTTGGTGTCTTTGTGTCTTGGTGGTGAATAATCATCGCACCCCCCCGCGCAGTACAATGGCCGCTGCTTCCACGGTTGCGTCATCAAGGATGCCAAACCCGAGGTCGAGCATCGTGATGAGAGGGTTACGCTTGAGAAGAATCTCCGTGCGCAGCTTCTCGAACGAGGTCAGGTTAATAAAGGTCGCGGAGACCAGCGCCCCCACATAGCCATCGGGCTCGGTCAGTTGTGTCGCCCGATCGATGAAGGCCGCGTAGATGTCATTCGCCGTGAGCGGGTAGGCCGCCTTTACGAAGTCCTTCACCTTCGGAATGAAGGCACCGTAGGGCGGGTTCATGACCACCACGTCGTAGTGCCGCGAGAGGATCTGGAGGAGCTTGAGGCCGCGGGCCGTATCCTCCGCAAAGAGGCGCTCGGCGGGGTCGCCACCCACTTGGGCGGCCTCGTCTTCAATGGCTGCCAGCAGCTCCTGCTGGAGCTGGCGGGCCTCCGCTTCCAGGAGACGCCGTTCGAGTTGGAACTGTCGGGCCTGTTCCCGCCCCAGGTCCGCAAGGATCGATCCCAGCTCAAGCTGCCGGGGTTCTGCCGGGGCGAAGACCCGGGTGAGTCCCTTCTCCCGGGCGCGGGTTTCCACCCAGTCGTCCAGTACGCGCTCGACGCCCTCGCGGACCTGCACGAGGCTGCCGAGTTCGCTGACATACTGGAGGTTTCCCCAGATGACCTTAAACAACCGCGCCGACAGCACCTCTGAGGATTCACCACCAAGACACGAAGACACCAAGTTATTCGCTTGTTCCTTTCTTGGTGTCTTGGTGCCCTGGTGGTGAAAATTGGATTCACCGCCAAGACACGAAGACACCAAGTTATTCGTCTCTCTTCTTCTTTGTGTCTTGGTGTCTTGGTGGTGAAAAATCCTGGCTACGAGCCCCTTGAGCCGTTCGGCACCCAGGTCCACGGCGTTGGCGACCACCAGGTTACTGCGGTGGATCTGCACATCCAAGGGCGAATAGCCGTGTTTGAGTGCGGCCTCCTTGGCGGTGAGGAGCAGCGACAGGGACGCGATCTGGATCGCCCGCGGGTCGATATCGACGCCGAAGAGGTTGTGCTCGATGATGGCGGCCGGGATGTCGCGGGGCTCGCCCACCGAGGGCTCGGCGGGCCAACCCGGCTGGCCGGCGTGCTCGATCTCATCCAGGTACATCCGGTGGAAGAGGCCGAAGGCGTACTGGCCGAAGTGCATGGTCCCGCAGGCGGGATCGAGCAGGGCGATGTCACGGGCGCGCTTGAAGGTCTCGACCTGTCCGTCATCGGTCAGCCGCTGGTAGCGGATGCGCTCGCCGGTGCGCGGGACCAGGTAGTCGGCGACCGGCACATCGGAGGTGCGCTCGTCGGGCAAGGGCGGTGGGGCGGTGGCGGCGAGCGCCGAATCCGGGTGCATCTGGAGCCAGAGCCGGCCGAGCGTGTTGTCGACCAGGACCTTTACCACCCAGGATGGCGTATAGAACTGATTGATGACCGCCAGCTCGTAGGAGGAGCGCGGCGTGCCCTTGTTCTCATCGCGAACGCGCTTCTTCTCCTCGCGGTTGAAGAACTGGTAGACCCAGCCGAGGAAGTCCTGGGCACGGTAGGCGTCCTCGGGCAGGTCTTCATTGATCGTCTTGAGGATGTTCACCAAGGACGCATGGGTTGGCCAGAGGCAGGCGTATTCGTGGTCCGGATCGAAGAGGACCCGGATGTCCTGGGTGATGTGTCGAAACGCCGTGGTGAGTCCGTCGCGGAGCAGTCGCTCCTCGGCGTCATCGTCGTACTTGTACTTGCTGCCGCCCGCGGCCCGGTAGTCGCGCAGGTAGCGCGAGCGTGCCTGGCCCGGAATGGGAGTGATCACCTCGGTCTGCTCAGGGAGACAAGATTCACCACCAAGACACGAAGACACCAAGTTAATACCGTTTCGTTCTTCCTCTGCTCTTGGTGTCTTGGTGCCTTGGTGGTGGAAATCGGATTCACCACCAAGACACGAAGACACCAAGTTGATACTGTTTCGCTCTTCCTCTGCTCTTGGTGCCTTGGTGTCTTGGTGGTGAAAATTCACGGAAGGTGGCGGAAGGTAGAGGAGTTGCCTCACTTCCATCGCCTTGAGACCGACGAGCCGGTTGAGGAGGGTGTAGGCAAGCTCGCGCTTCACGTTCTCATAGCCGCGCTCGGCCGAGCCCTCGACGATCGCGTCCCGGGCGATGAGCGCCGCGACCCGGCCGCGGACCGCCACAGACTCATCGGGCAGGCGCATCTGGTCGAGGGGCTTATGCTTGCCGTTCGGCTGAAGCCCGAGGCGTTTGAGCTGGGCCGAGAATTCGTCCTCAATGAGCAGACGGACCCGGGGCACCCAAGCGCGCACGGCTTCCTTGATTTCACCACCAAGACACGAAGACACCAAGAATGGACTTGTCATAGTGCCAACCGGACGATACCGTCTTTGATCAACGGCACGTTGAAGTTGATGAGGAAACCGAGCCGGTAGCCGGAGAGTTTCAGGTAGGTCAACAACTGGGCCTTGTGGATAGCCAATAGCAACTCGACTACCTTCAACTCCACGATCACGCAGTTGCAGACCAGCAGGTCCAAACGAAATCCAGCATCGAGTTGCATTCCGTCGTAGATCACCGGAAGGGCGACCTGTCGCGAGACCTCGAGCCCACGTTTGGTCAACTCATAAGCGAGGCAGACCTCGTAAACCGATTCGAGCAACCCCGGCCCGAGCGTCGAATGTACCTTGAAGGCCGCATCGACAATCTGCCGCGCAACGTCATCTGTCGATACCGGTATAGCTTCGATCATTCCCCTTGGTGTCTTCGTGTCTTGGTGGTGGATGTTCTTCACTTGACCACCACCGTGAACCCTTCGCGGATCTGGGCCTTGAGATCATCCGCCACCTCGTCCAAGGCTTGATCCACCTCGTCCTCGGTCTTGAATCGCCGGCCGGCCAGGACCGTCACCGGACGCCACTCGAAGACCCGCTCAAAGGGTTCGGGCGGCGGTAATACCAGGGTTCGCAGTTCGGACTCCACCTGTGCCCGGTAGGCGGGTAAGGCGACGAGGGCCTGATCGAGTGCAGAGAGGCTCCGTTTGCCGGCGGCCGTGAGCAGGGCCTCCACGGTGGCGAGGGTGAGTGGGGCGTAGTGGCCCAGCTTGCCGACACCGAAGACCTTGTCGACGATCGCGTCGCGTCGGGCGGGCGGGGCATTCTGGTAGGCAACCCCGGCCATGATCTCCGCGGCCTGGGCCTCGGCCGCGTTCCGGACCTGGTCGTAGGTCTGGAGGTAGACATCCCGGTAGGTGGCGAAGGCCGTGTCGAAGGCCGAACGGTAGTCGTTCCAACGTGCGATGACCGTCTTCTCTGCGGCGATGGCGGCCAGGTCTTGCTCGGCCTGCACGAATGCGGCGCGCTTGGGGTGCTCGTCCGGGATGGGATGATCCGCGGACAGACCGATCAACTTCCGCGCGGCATCGAAGTCCTGATGCCGGTTCGCATCCAGGAAGTCCCGCAAGGCGTCCAGCCCCTTCTTGAGCGCCTTCCACTCCTTTTCCTTGGCAAGGAAAGCGGTCACCACGGTCGTTGGGTCCTTGGCGGTGGTGGGCTCAGCCAGGGCGACTTCGGCCTTGAGTACCGAATCGGGAATCGGTAGCCCTTGCCCGTGGCGGCTCTTGGCCTCCTGTATTCCGAGTCCCAGCGCAAGCCCCAGGTCGCGCACCGCGGCGGCGATGGCGTTGCCCGATTCGGGCGTACCACTGCGACCCATCGCGATGAGGGCCTTACTCGCGTGCTTGATCTGATCCACCGACAGGCTGGTCTCGGCGACCCGGAAGGTGGCTTTTCTGAAGGTGGTGATCTTCGAGAAGATCTCCTCGGTGCCCTGGTAGTCGTAGAGCGCGGACGGCCCCAAGGGGGTCTGCTTCTCGATGTAAATAGCACCGGCCCTGAAGCAAGCGGCGAGTACCAGACGCACCAACTCCTCCGGCCAGCCGAAGGGCGGCCGGAGAAAACCTTTGAAACCCTTATCGTCCTTGGCGTCGAGTAGTCGCCCCCCCTCGGGTTCCAGGCCCTCGTCCGCGAGGTCGGCGAGCACTTCGAGGACCTGACCCACCAGGGCCGATTCCCGTTGCAGGCTCCCCTGCGTGTCGAAGAGGTCCAGTTCGGGCGCGACCTGGTGCAGATTCGTGGTCGTGGGGTTGAGCAGCGCCTTGATCTGCTTGGCGAAGTCGAAGGCTCGGTCAGCCAGGTGGAAACGCGGGTAGACGTTCGGAATGAGTGCTTGAAAGGCCGTGCGGATGGGGTCTTTCAGGTCGGCGGCGCCTTCAAGATCGACCTCTTGGCCGCCGTAGCGCAGGCTGCCGCCCAAGAAGGCCCGCTCCAGGTCCCTGACCAGGGCGATTTTCAACTCATCGCGCTCCTTGCGCTTCTCGGCGAGGGCATCCTGGGTATCGGCGGAGCTATCTTCGGTGAAGCGTTTGTCGCTCGTGACCTTCACCAAGGACTCGTAGCGCTTCAAGCGCCCCTCAAGGCTTTGGGGCGTGTCTGCCAGCCACCAGGCGATCCTGCCCTTCGCGCCGCCGGCCTGATTCTGCTGCCCGATCTCCTCGATCGCCACACTGCGGCCAGGCGCCAAGGGTGAAAGGAAGCGAATCTCCAGTTCCGGCCCGGTATCGACCGCTTCGCCGTCGAGATGGACACCGTAAGCGAAGGTGACCTTGGTGACGCCGTGGGCGACGGCGAAGTTGCCCAGCCGTTTGCGGGTAAGCAGTTCGTCCTTGCAGATCTGCTGAGAGGTCCTGCGCACGGTCGCGAGGTTGATGCTCTTAGGACCACCCGGGCGGACCATCTCCTGGATGGCCTGCTCGATGGTACGCTCGCGTTCGTTGAGGAACTTCCACTCGCCCGTCGCCTCGTCGCGTGCGACGTAACCGGCTTCCTGCAGCGCCAGGAGGGTCGCCTCCGCATCCGTGCGAAGCTGCGCGAGGTCGGTGGTCAGAGCACTGGTCAGGAGCTTGGCGAGGGTCTCCGGGACCCGCGGGACCCAGGTCACGCGTTGGAGTAGCCAGAGAACCTTCAACACCCGAGCCGGCATCACCGGCGTATGGGGCACGCGCTCGTCCGACTCGTAGATGGCCCGTACGCCAGATGCGCCGAGGTACTCCTGGGAGAGCAGGTCGTTCTGCACGGCATCGAAGACCTGATCGAAGCTGAC
>NZ_CAIKKU010000824.1 GCF_903828115.1 uncultured Thiodictyon sp.
CGATCTGGGTGCGGCGCTCCCAGTATCGGGGCTTGCTTTGAGCCTGGGAGCGGTGTTGCGCGGGCGGCGTGGCGGGGCCGGGATGATGATCGAGGCCCAGGCGGCGACCCCGCGGAGAGGGGAGCAACCCAGAAAGCGCAGTTCTCTCACAGAGACACAAAGATCACAAAGATTTTCAAAGCGATATGCCGGTCGCGGAGGTCACCTGGGGCGATGATCGGCGCCACGCCTTCAATGATCCGTCTTCCTTTGTGTCTTTGTGTCTTTGTGAGAACCATCGCCGGATTCAGGATAAACCTTGCACCCCGCCCGGATCGGGGCGACAGTGCCGCCCTGTTCCCGGTTACGGCACCCGGTGCCGCGGCCCCTTTCGCTCCGTGGTGAATCAATGCAACAAGATACGATCAGTAAGGCGGTGGTCCTGGTCCTGGCACTGGGGATCTCCGCGCTCTTTATGACCATGATCGCGCCCTTCCTGATGGCGCTCTTTCTGGCGGGCCTCGCGAGCGCCCTGGCGCAACCCCTGTTCCTGCGTCTCACGCACCTGTTCGGGGGCCGCCGGGCCCTGGCGTCGCTCGCGAGCGTGTCGCTCATGACGCTGGTGGTGCTGATCCCGCTGGTGCTGCTGGCGGGCGTGCTGGTCTCACAGGCCCTGGACGTGAGCCAAGTCGCGAGTGTCTGGGTGCGCGACACCCTGACCCAGCCCGAGGCCTTCACCGGACTCCTGCACCGCCTGCCCTTTTACGACCAGTTGGCCCCGCACTGGGGCAAGATCGCGCAGCAGGCGGGCGACGCGGCCGCGGCCTTGAGCAAGATCGCGGTGGAGGGCCTGTCCTCGCTCACCCTGGGGACCGTGAACTTCATCTTCATGCTCTTCGTGTTCCTCTACAGCCTCTATTTCCTGCTGATGGACGGGGGCCAACTGATCGATAAGCTCCTCTATTACCTCCCGCTCAAGACCACGGACGAGCGCATGATGCTCGCCAAATTCACCTCGGTGACCCGGGCGACCCTGCGCGGCTCACTGCTGATCGGTCTGCTGCAAGGGACCCTGGCCGGCATGGCCTTCGCCGTGGCCGGCATCCCCAACGCGGTCTTCTGGGGCTCGGCGATGGCGATTCTCTCCATGATCCCCAATGTGGGCTCGGCCCTGATCTGGGTGCCGGCGGTGGTGCTCCTGATCATCCAGGGGCAGGTGCTCACGGGCGTCCTCCTGGCCAGCTTCTGCGGCCTGCTGGTGGGCAGCCTGGACAATGTGCTGCGCCCCATCCTGGTGGGCAAGGACACCAAGATGCATGAGCTGATGATCTTTTTCAGCACCTTGGGCGGCCTCTTCATGTTCGGCTTCCCGGGGATCTTCATCGGCCCGGTGATCGGCTCACTGCTGGTGTCGATCTGGGAGATCTATGGGGTCGAGTTCGCCGATTCGCTGCCGGAGGTGGAGGGGAGGATGGGCGGTCAGGGGGAGACGGGGTTCATCCCGGGGGAGACGCCGGCCGGCCCGGCGGATCAGGGCGAGGCGCCCTAAGGAACTAGAGAATGCCTCTAGCGCCGTTGTCGTTGTCGTTGTCGTTGTCGCAATCGAGGTTATCGTCGTTCCCCGGATTCTCTCGCACCCACGTTGCATCGCTTCTCCGATTACGACAACGACAACGATTGGGTTTGTGTTTAACTTGTTCTTGACTCGTCACTAAGGAGTCGGGGCGCCCCGCCCCGACCCCTAGTACCCCGTTCCTGCGCATGATCAAGCCCCGAAGGGGCGTGATATACCAGCCCAGGGCAACGCCCTGGGATAGCGTTGTTTATTCGGCCTAGCCCTGAAAGGGCGGGACATAAGGAAACGCTGATTAAACCCAGGTTGGCGCTCTAAAATACTGATTTTATTATCATCAGATCGGCTCTGGGCAATTTAATCAGCGTTTCCATCCATAAGGAGTCACGCCGTTATGTCACGCCCTTTCAGGGCTAAGTTCTGCGATAACCCGTACCCAGGGCGTTGCCCTGGGCTGGTATGTTCGACCCCGTTGGGGTCGATACGCAAGATAAGCTGAAACCGGGTACTAATACCATCTGACACAATTGCTCGGACCATTGGCGTAGGGTGCGCCATGCGCACCTTGAGAGGCTGCGGTTGATCGCCGCGGCCAGGGTTTCGGTTGGCACCATGGTGCGCACGGCGCACCCTACGGTCGCGGTGCGGTTAAGGATCCGAGCATTTCCATCGTGCGGTACTAGGCCATCGCGGGCGGGACGCCCCCGCTCCCTTGCTGCCTGAAGCAGTCCAGGGTGTGGTCGTTGACCATCCCCACTGCCTGCATCAGGGCATAGCAGATGGTACTGCCGACGAAGCGGAAGCCGCGCCGCTTGAGTTCCCGGCTCAGCCGATCCGAATCAGGCGTTTGGGCCGGGACCTGCGCCAGACTGGGCCAGGCGTTTTGCCGCGGCGCCCCATCCACGAACCCCCAGAGCAGGTCCGACAGGGTCTCGCCGCGTTCGTGCAGGGCCAGGACGGCGCGGGCGTTGCCCACCGTGGACTCCACCTTGAGCCGGTTGCGGACGATCCCCGGATCGGCGAGCAGTTCGGCGACCCGTGCCCCATCGAAACGGGCAATGGCCTGCGGGTCGAAGCCCAGGAAGGCCCGCCGATAGCCCTCACGCTTGCGCAGGATGGTGAGCCAGGACAGGCCGGCCTGGGCGCCCTCCAGGGTCAGCATCTCGAACAGGTGCCGTTCGTCGCGGTTGGGGACGCCCCATTCGCGGTCGTGATAATCCACATAGAGCGGGTCTGCCGTGCACCAGGCGCAGCGGATCAGGCCGCCATCGCTCATTGGGGCAGCCGGTCCAGGATGCCGAACAGGGCGGCCCTGAGTTGCACATAGTCCGCGGGCAGCGCGGCCAGCATCCGCGCGGCGCTCTGAACATAGGTGCCGGGGACCAGCTCGTCGGCACACTGGGCGCAGATGCCCGCGACGCTTTCCGCGGTGGACTCCAGGTGGAACTGGAGCCCGAGCACGCGCCCCTCGTAGAGGAACGCCTGCTGCTCACAGGCGCTGCTGCGGGCCAGGTGGAGCGCGCCCGCGGGCAGGTCGAAGGTATCGCCGTGCCAGTGGAACACCGCAAGTGTGGCCGGCAGGAAGCCGCAGAGCGGTGAGGCCTGCCCGGCCGCGGTCAGTTCGATCGGCAGCCACCCGATCTCGGGCTCCCGGTTGCGATAGACCCGCGCGCCCAGCACCGCGGCAATCAACTGGGCCCCGAGACAGACCCCGACCAGGGTCTTGCCGGCCGCGATAGCGCGGCGGATGAGGGCCTTCTCCGCGGCCAGCCAGGGGTACCGCGACTCGTCGTTCGCCCCCATGGGCCCGCCCATGATGACCAGCCAATCGAAGTCCGCCGGCTCCGGCGCCACGGCACCATCGTACAGCGGGGTTATGGTCAGTGAGTGACCACGGGCGGCGGCCCAGTCGGCGATACCGTAGGGGCCCTCGAAGGGGACGTGCTGCAGACAGTGGATACGCATGCGATCGATACCCATCGTAGTTGGTTTTTCGTAACGCACTGTTTGATAGGTAACGAATCAGGAACAAGTTAAACACGACACCATCGTTGTCGTTGTCGTTGTCGTGATCGTAATCCGAGAAGCGATGCAATTTGGCGTGCAAGAGAATCCGAGGCGCTACGATAACCTCGATTACGACAACGACAACGACAACGACGCGACAAGCGTTCCATAACCTCAGCAGCCCGGGTCTTCGGGCGTCAGTTCCAGCGCGCCCCGGATCAGGGCGCCGGCCCGATAGAGCCCGACCAGGGTCTTGGCATCGGTGATGGTCCCATCGCTACACCAGTCCAGGGCCTGACCCAGGGGCAGCCAATGGATCTCCATCACCTCGTCGCGCTCCTGGGCGTGGTCCCGGAGCGCCAGGTCCCGCGCCAGCCACAGATAAATGACCTCGGTGAAGACCCCGGGTGAGCTGTGCATGAAACCCAGATCGATCCAGTCCGCGGCGCTCACCCCCGCCTCCTCCGCCAACTCCCGGGTGGCCGTCGCCAGCGGGGCCTCACCCGGGTCGATCTTGCCCGCCGGCAGTTCCCACAACCAGCCGCCCCCGGCATGACGGTACTGGCGCAGCAGACAGACCCGCTGCTGCTCGTCGAGCGCCACCGCCGCGGCGCCGCCGGGGTGGCGGATGATCTCCAGGTCCACCCGGTTGCCGTTGGGCAGTTCCACGGTTTCGATGGCGACGTCGATCACGCGCCCCTGGAAGATCGGTTCGCGTTTCAGGATGGGTGTTTCACTCATGGCGGTGCCTCACTGGGTTCAGGGACCTCGCCCCCCGGGCGTCGGCGCGGCGCCCGCGAGGTCGAAGCAGATAAACTAGCCGCCGCCGCTCAATCCCACAAGCCGAATCGGCACCATCGGGATGGGATGTCCACAAGCCCCCGGCACAGGCACCTGAAGGGGTCTACTGCGGGCGTTGTTGGGGCGGCACCCCACCCTTGCGCAAAATGCCCGCACGGACGCGGAAGATGTCCGGGACATCGATCTTTCCGTTCTTACGTACGTCCATGACGCCAATGTCCTGAAGGGCATTGAGTAAAGCGGTCATCCGTTCATCCTCCGAGGACAACATCGCCACAACGAGATCGATCGGCGCACGAATACCTTTGTACTGGGAAACGATCTTACTGACCACCTCGCCGGAACGCCAGCGATCGAAGACATCGTCCTTGAGTGCTGGCACCAGGGCACCACGCAGCGGCTCCAACGCCTGCGACACCCAGGGATAATCCTCTTGTAGCTCTGACAAACGGTGCTCGGAGGTCGTGCGCACCCCATCATTGATGCCCTTGAAGCCGATCGCCGAATCACTGGGAGCCGGCTCGTAATCCGCGGCAGCCTTCAGCACCCTCAAGAAACTCCGGGGAGACACTTCACCCCGCGAATCACTCAGGTGCAATGGTATCCAGGTATAGGGAGCACCGCGGTTCTTCCCCTTACCCATGAATTCCCCCGCAATGATCTCGAACACCCTCCGCTGCTGCTGCGCACTGGTGACCAGGTCTTGGGATAGTCGGACCGCGCTGTCGGCCCCAAGCACAATACCGAAACGCCCAGAGATCGCCCGCATCGGCCCCCTGGAAAGGGCGTTTCGCAGCAACTCAAAGTACAGCAGGGCGTAGAGGTCAGTGGCCCGCCACCAAAGGCGCACGGCTTCGCCCTGAATCTTCGAGCCATCGGGAAAGCGGAACAAATCGGCATTCTCGAACTGATCCGGCCGCATGAAAATCTTCAGTCGAATCGACTTGTAGCTCTTCATCGCGAGCGCGGTCTGCAACAGGCCCTTGGTCAATTCGTTAATACGACTCCAATCGTCGGCCATCTGCTCCAACTGATCGAAGAGGATCAGGGCGCGCTCACGCCGCTGCGTGAGCAGCCGATCGGCGTCCCGAAACAGTGTCTGTTGTTCGTCAGGATTGTCCTTGATCCAGTTGATGAGTTCGTTGAACCTGGCCGGTATCGCCTGCCCGACGATCGGGGCCAGGGAGCGGACAACGGCCGCGCGCCATGGCAGTACAGCGGGTGTCTTTATCCCTACGCGACTGATATTCGCGCCGCTGATCAAGGCGTCGCCTCCCCCCTCCGCACCCGAAAAGCCGAATCTGACCCGCAGACCATCGAGCCGCTGCTGATTGCGGTATCCCCGATAGGCATCCGCGATGGCGGCGCGTGACTCATCCCCGGCCAGCGCGCTGGCCCAGAAGCTCTTGCCGACGCCCCGGTTGCCCACGACCAAGGCCACATCCGGATCGAGGGCCGCGGCATGACTATGGGGAAAGAAGATCTGATCCGGTGCAACCGGGGTCCCGGCCACGTGATGCGCGAGGTCCGGCAGCGCTGCGAGCCCGCGACGAATCGCGGCCAGGTCTTGTAGCGTCACATCAATCATTTCCGATCATCTCGATCGAGTCCAAGCAGGTCCCAGGCACGTTCCAGAAAGGCGCCGAAGGGTCCGCGATAAACATCAGGGTCCAGGGCAGTGCGCTCAGCGACGGGATCAAAGGCAGCATAGTCCGGATGGAAGGCGATATAGGAAGCGTCGTGCGGGATGCCACGCCCGGTATCGCCGACGCCGAAATTGAAGTCGGCAACCTGCACCGAGCCATCCGCCGCCAGACTCTCGCTGTCGTAAAGAAATTCCGCACACAGGGTATGCAGCCGCTCACGGAACGGGATCCGCTGTTGTGCCGATGACGGCGCTTTGGCCTGAACAAAAGACAGGTGTTCGCGCCAGGCCCGGTAGCCGCCGAGGTCATCGCCGAAGCAATGCAGGAGATGAGCGAAGAGATAACGATAGCCGCGGAACGTCTGTGGCTGATCGGTGCCGAAAAACAGGATCTCGGCGCCCAGCGCCAACAAGGCCGGCGCAGCGGATTCGGCCAGACCGGCCCGCCCATCGATCAACACCGCGTCGAATTTGGCACGTGCCGCGAACCGGTCCACCATCTCGCTGACCTGGCGGGCCAACGACACCGGCCCGCTACTGCCTGCATCCTCGACATGCGCGCGGGACAGCTTGGCCAGCATGGTCTCCGGATGTTCGTCGGTTACCCGCCCGACCACCGGCACGACCTCGACCGACCCCTCCACGAATGGGCTGAACCCAATGAAGTCGAACAGGTCTTCCTCTGCGATACCCCCAAGGCCGTTTTCCACCAGATAGTCGAGAACACCATAGTCGGGTCGGCGGTCCTGCATCGGATCATCGGATGCATCGAGCAGCATGGACCCGATACCGGGGGCCTCCAGATCGAGATCGATGGCAAGAACCTTCAGGCCATTACGCGCCAAGTCAGCAGCCAAGACCGCAAGCGCAGTGGAGCGCCCCACGCCACCCTTCAGAGAACTGAAGACCAACCTCGGCGGGCCAGTTTCGAGCACCGGGGCTGGGGACATCATCCAATCAGCACCGACGAAACGGCGGTCGACCAGGCGAACGGTCCGCGGGCCATCGGGCAGTGCAACCGAAACCGCAACGGCCGCCGAGTCCGTGACCAGCGCAGCCGCCATCCGTCCATCGATAACCGGGGGGTTGGATGCGTAGCCGCCAAGGGTCCGTTGAAGGGTCGCAGTGAGGCCCTTGACGTCGGGCAATGACTTCCGCGCCAGAGTCAGGCGCCCTTCCCCACCGCGCAAGACAACCGTGGCATCATCGAACAGGACCCCTGCCGCCTCGGCCTCGGCCACCAAGCGCCCCAGACTTTCATGGAATCGTATTGTCACAAGAGTATCCTCAGATCATCAAGACGAGGCGACGTAGAACGAGGTCCGCGTCCAATGACCAGCGCTGACAGTCGACGAGACTGACAGGGGTGCAGGTGTGGTCCGCATAGCGGATGTCGAGCGACCAACCCTGAAACCTAGACACAAAGGCGGGGTCCCCTACAACCGCCTGGAGCTCAGCGCCGACTCGACCGACAGCGTGCAATTGTATGTCGGTGATGAATCCTTGAATCGCAGAGGTCAGCGACGGTAAGTGCTTTCCCATCGGCGTGTTTCTTGGCTTCATCCGGGCCCCATTCCAAACACCGGCCACGCCAGACTTGCAAAGGGCATACTTCAATGCATTCTCACCCACCAAACCGTAATGGTAGGCCGCGTCATCGATTTCGCCGTTCATCTCCAAATGCTCAGCCACGCGATGATGGCGTGCGGCAGCAACATCGTATTGCTCAGTCATTCCTTCTCCCACGTAGTCAGAACTGCACCCGGCGCACAGGACATCGCCGACCCCTGATCTCGGATTCACCGCAGACCTACAGCAGACTGCGGCACCTGCGACCTTGCGGGACAGAGTATCAGGACTGCCGACACCCTGGTCAACCGCCACGGATTGCCGATCAAGTGTGATCCGCCTTCGCGCGCATTCAGAGCGGCAGTCGCACCCGGATCAAAGCACCACCCAGAAGGCTCGCGGCGATCTCCAGGTCCCCGCCATAGGCGCGGCAGATCTCGGTCACCACGGCCAGTCCGATACCGTGACCGGGGGTCGCCAGGTCCGCCCGGGCGCCGCGCCCCAGCACCTCGCGGGCGCGTGCCGCGGGGATGCCGGGGCCGTCGTCCTCGACCCAGAGTACCAGGTAGGTTCCGTCGCGCCGACCGCCGACACCCACCCGGGTGCGGCACCACTTGTAGGCGTTGTCCAGCAGGTTGCCCAGGACCTCCAGCAGGTCGCCCTCGACCCCGCGGAAGGTCAGGCCCGGCTCCAGGTCCAGGGTGACTTGCACCGCGCGCCCGGCGTGCAGCTTGGCGAGCGAGGCGCGCAGCCGCTCCACCGCCTGGGCGACCGGGACCGGCGGGGCCAGGGTGGCGACCGGGCGGGGGCGGGCACGCTCCAGTTGATAGGCGACGATCTCCTCCATGCGCCGCACCTGCTCGGCCGCCTGTTCCGACCAGGTCTCGGCACCGGACGGCGCCGCGCCCGGCCCCGGGGTGCGCGCCTGCGCGAGGGCCCCGCGCAGCACCGCCAGCGGGGTCTTGAGGCTGTGGGCCAGGTCGGCCAGGGCGTGGCCGAGACGGGTCTGGCGCGCGGACTCGTGAGCGAGGAGCGCGGTCGGTCAGGTCCTCCGCCACGCTGAAGGTGTAGCCGCGGGGCACCGGGCCGATGGTCCAGGTGACCCCGTAGTCCTCCACGAAATAGGCGCGACCGGTGTCGTCGTGCGCCTCGCGGAAGCGGCGCTCGCCGGGCGCGAGCCCGGTGCCGAAGGGCACGGCCTGACCCAAGGCCGAGGCCGAGCGCCAGATCGGGGTCCCGGCGGTGTCGCTCACCTGAGCATAGAGCCCGGACCCGGGCAGGCTCAGGCGCGCCTCGGCCAGGCCCGGCGGCAAGGTCAAGCCATCCCCCTGCGCGTCCGCCGCGGCCATCAGCAGATAGACCTGGCCGAGCAGACGCTCCTCCCGGGCGGAGCGGGCGGCGGCCTGGAAGGCGCGCTCCAGGGCCAGGCTCGTGAGTATCACGAAGACCAGCAGCACCAGGGCGGCGACCAGCGTCACCCGCGTCTGGAGCGATTTCACACCGACGCGTCGGCGTGGACGAAGCGGTAGCCGCGCCCGCGCAGCGTCTCGATCGGACCCCAGGTGCCGTCCGGGTCCAGCTTGCGGCGCAGCCGCCCGACCAGGACCTCCAGCACATTGCTGTCGCGGTCCTCGTCGTGGGGATAGAGATAGTCGGCCAGTTCACGTTTGGACAGGACCCGGCCCGGCTGGGACATCAGCCGCTCCAGGAGCCGGAACTCGAAGGCCGTCAGCTCCACCGGGGCGCCCTGTACCCACACCCGCTGCCCGGCGCGGTCCAGACGCACCGGCCCGAGCGCCAGCACCTGCTCTGCCGCCCCGGCCGCCCGGCGCAGCCGGGCCAGCAGTTCCTCGATCTCGAAGGGCTTGGCCAGGTAGTCGTCCGCACCCGCCTCCAGCCCCTCGACCTTGTCCTGCCACCGGCCGCGGGCGGTGAGCACCGGTACCGGGAGGCGGTTCCCGGCCGCGCGCAGGCGCCGCAGGATCGCCAGTCCCGGGGTCCCGGGGTCCCGGGGTCCCGGGGTCCCGGTCAGGCCGAGATCCAGCACCAGCGCGTCGAAGGGGTACTCGCTCGCCAGATACAGTCCCTCGTCCCCATCCCCGCTCTGGTCCACCCGGAACCCCTCGCGCTCGAGCCGCGCGACCAGTTGGGCGCGCAGGGCGGGCTCGTCCTCGATCACCAGCAGGCGCATCGGTGCGGCCGACCGGCTCAGCCGCCGGCCGCGGGGATGACGACGACACGGACCTCCCCCGCCGGGGTCAGCACCTTGACCTGCCAGCCCCCACTGCCCCGCTCCACCGACAGCACCCGCCCGCCGGTCTGGCGGCGCGCCTGCTCGGCCGCCTCGGCCGCCGACGCGGCCACGGCCGCCAGGACCGCCGGGGCTGGCGGGGGCGCCGGGCACCCACTCGGCGCCTGACAGGCCCCCAGGGAAAGCACGAGAAGCGAAGCGCCACTGGTCAACATCGATGGATTGCGGATCTGAACGTCGGGTCGGGTGCAGATGAATCTAGCACAAGGCCAAGGCCGCGGCGCGCGCCGGGTGCGATCAGAACTGATGTGGTGGCCGAGCTCCCGGGTACGCTGTCGTTGTCGTTGTCGTTGTCGTAATCGAATAATCCGACCACGATTACG
>NZ_CAIKKU010000825.1 GCF_903828115.1 uncultured Thiodictyon sp.
CGGCTTGCGAGAGAATCCAGGGCGCTAGGATAAGCTCGATTACGACAACGACAACGACAACGACAACGACAACGACGCTGAGACCGCGGCGGGACGGGGCATTCGCCCCGTCGCCGACCGGTCCCGGATTGAGTCGCCCGGGTCCAGCCCCCACTTTCTTCGCGCGTAGACCGAGCCGCTGGTACCGGATCGGCGGTTGCCCGAGCAACCGCCGGATGGGGCGGCTGGTCCGCAACCATCGTTGGGAGCCCCGGCTTATGCATCTCGAGAACCGTCTGCCGTTCGCCATCATGGACCGCATCGCCGGGGGCACCAAGCAGCAGACCGCGCGCGAGTCGCAGGAACCTCGATGAGCGGGGAACGGCCGATGGGCCCGGACGACAACGCCTGGCACACCCGGGACGGCGCCGAGGTCGCGCGCACCCTGGGGGTCGACCCGGCCACCGGCCTGACCGGGGCCCAGGTCGGCGAGCGACTCGCCCGCCACGGGGAGAACCGGCTGGCGGAACGGCCGCCGCGGTCCAAGTGGCTGCTGCTCGCCGACCAGTTCAAAGGTCTCCTGATCCTGGTGCTCCTGGGCGCCGCGGTGCTGGCCGGGTCCGTCGGCGACCTCAAGGATGCGGTGGTGATCCTGGTGGTCGTGGTCCTGAACGCCCTGCTCGGGTTCTGGCAGGAGCACCGGGCCGAGGCCACCCTGGCGGCGCTGAAAAAGATGCTCGCCCCCAGTGCCCGGGTCCGGCGCGACGGCGGCGTTCATGAGGTGGCTGCCGCCACCCTGGTCCCCGGGGACCTGGTCCTGCTGGAGGCCGGCGACCGGATACCCGCCGACGGACGACTGCTCGTCGCCCACAACGGGGAGATCGACGAGTCGACGCTGACCGGGGAGTCCCAGCCGGTGGCCAAGGACGCCCAGGCCAGGGTCCAGGCCGTGGGGCCGCTCGCCGAGCGGCTCAACATGGCCTATATGAACACGGTCGTCACCCGCGGGCGGCTGGAGCTCCTGGTCACCGCCACCGGCATGGCGACCGAGATGGGCCGCCTGACCGGTATGCTGGAGGTCGAGCCGGGTCCGACACCGTTACAGGTCCAGCTCGACGGCCTGGGTCGCCGCCTGGCGCTGATCGCCGGGGTCGTGGTCGCGTTGATATTGATCCTGGGGCTGCTGCGCGGCCAGCCCTGGATGGATACCCTGCTTACCTCCATCGCACTGGCGGTGGCCGCCATCCCGGAGGGGTTGCCGGCCGTGGTCACGGTGACCCTGGCCCTGGGGATGCAGCGCATGGCCGGACAGCGGGCGATCGTCAAGCGCCTGGCCGCGGTGGAAACCCTGGGGTGCACCAGCGTGATCTGTTCGGACAAGACCGGGACCCTGACACTGAATCAGATGACCGCCCGCGCCGCCTACTACCGTGGCCGGCGCCTGGCGGTCAGCGGCGAGGGCTATACGGCACTGGGGACCATCACGACGCCGGACGGGGAGCCCGCCGATGACCTGGCGGACCTCCTCATACCCGCCGCACTGTGCAACGAGAGCCGCATCCGCGACGGGGTCCTGATCGGCGATCCGACCGAAGGGGCACTGCTGGCCCTGGCCGCCAAGGGTGGCGTCGATGCCGGGGCCCTGGCCGGGCAGCGGCCGCGCATCGCCGAGGTGCCGTTCGACTCGGCGCACAAGTTCATGGCGACCTTTCACCGCGATGGGGACCTGGTGCGGGTCTATGTCAAGGGTGCCCCCGATGTCCTGCTCGGCCGCGCGACGGCCTGGTTGGGCCCGCAGGGTCCGCTGGACCTCGACCAGGCGGCCCGCGCGCGGCTGACGGCCGAGAACGAGTCGCTCGCCGCGCAGGCGATGCGGGTCCTGGCGGTGGCCGGCAAGGACCTCCCGGCGGCGGGATTCGACCCCGCCGGTGACCTGATGGCCCGGTGCGACGGCCTAGTGTTGCATGGACTGGTGGGCATTCTCGACCCGCCGCGGCCCGAGGCCAGGGACGCCATTGCGCTGTGCCGCCGGGCCGGCATCCAGGTCAAGATGATCACCGGCGATCACCGCCTCACGGCCGCCGCCATCGCCCGGGACCTGGGCCTCGCGGGCGAGGTGCTGGATGGCCGCGACCTCGACGGGCTGTCGGAGGCGGCCCTGGACGCGCGCATCGACCAGGTCGCCGTGTTCGCCCGGGTCGCACCCGAACACAAGGTGCGGATCGTCCGGCAACTCAAGGCCCACGGCCACGTGGTGGCCATGACCGGCGACGGGGTCAACGATGCCCCCGCCCTCAAGACCGCCGACATCGGCGTGGCCATGGGCATCACCGGCACCGAGGTGACCAAGGAGGCCGCCACGCTGATCCTCACCGACGACAACTTCTCCACCATCGTCGGCGCCGTGCGTGAGGGGCGGACCATCTACGACAACCTGGTCAAGTTCGTCCGGTTCCAGTTGTCCACCAACATGGGTGCCATCCAGACCGTCCTGGGGGCGAGCCTGCTCGGGTGGGCCACGCCCTTTACCGCGGTCCAGATCCTGTGGATCAACATCATCATGGACGGCCCGCCGGCCATGACCCTGGGGCTGGAGCCGGCCGATCCGCGGGCGATGGACCGTCCGCCGCGCCCGACCGACGCCCGCATCCTCACCGCCAATCGGCTGGGTCTCCTGGTGTTTTATGGCACCATCATGGCGGTGGGCACCCTGGCCCTGTTCCGGTACGCGCAGCCCCAGGGCCAGGATTACGCGCTCACCCTGGCCTTCACGACCTTCGTCCTGTTCCAGTTCTTCAACGTGTTCAATGCGCGTACCGAGCACGGCAGCGCCTTCAACCCCGGCTTCCTGCGCAACCGCTGGCTGTGGCTGGCCCTGGCGACCGTGCTGGTCCTGCAGGTGCTGGTGGTCCACTGGGGCCCGGCGCAGGCCGTCTTCCGGACCACCGACCTGAGCCTGGCGGACTGGGGACTGGCCCTGAGTGTGGCCTCCAGCGTGCTGTTGCTCGACGAGCTGCGCAAGCTGGCCCTGAGCCCGCGCGTCCGCACGGTCTGGGCGGGCTGGATGGGCGGGGCCGGGGTCGGCGCCGGGGTCGGTGCGGGGCGCCAATCGGCAGACGACCCCGGCGACGCCGGACGGCGCAACACCTCCTTCAAGGTCCTGGCCTGGGCCCTGGCCCTGGTGGCGATCCCGATCCTGCTCTACGGCTGGTACGCGGCCAGGCCGAGCGCGCCCCCGGGCGCCCGCCCAGCCGCCGGCGACCAGGCCGCGGCGGCGGTTCCCCCTCGGCGCGACGCCGTGCCGCGGCCCGCCGTCGGCAGCGCTGCGGACCCCGCGGCGGCCGTCCTGGGGGCGCCGGAGAGGGCCGCACTGGAGCGGGAGATCGCCGCCGCCAAGGCGCGCATCGCGACCCTGGAGGCGATCCTCGACCCCGGGCGCGGGCCGCGCCAACCGGCCGCGCCGGCCGCGCCGCCCGACCCGCAGGCCCCGGTCGATGCGCCGGCACGCCCGCCCGGACTGCTCGACCGGTTCGTCGCGCTGGGTGGCCGCGAGATCCCGCGGGGACTCGGACTCATCCTGTCCAATGACGAACTGAAGTTCCCGACCGGCAAGGCCGAGCTCCCCCCCGGCGAATTGAAGGTCCTCGACGGCCTCGCCGCACTGCTGGTGCAGCACCCCGGCCTTGACCTGCGGATCGAGGGTCACACCGATGCCGGCGGACGCGCCGAGGCCAACCTCGTCGTCTCCCAGGCCCGCGCCGATGCGCTCAGGCAGGCACTGATCGCACGCGGCGTCGCCGCGGCGCGCGTCCAGGCGATCGGGCTCGGCGAGACCATGCCCCTCGGCGCGGCCCCCGCCGGGACCGCCAACCGCCGCGACCGCCGGATGGAGATCTACCTGATCGAGAAGGCCGACTGACCCGCCGCTGCGCGGCCCGGGGCTTGGCCGAGGCGCTTGCGCAAAGGGGCCCGCGGCGGGACGGGGCATTCGCCCCGTCCCGAACGTTTATTCCGTCGCCGACCGGTGGTACGAACTTGTAGGTCCGGAGAAAGCGTTTCGGACGGGGCGAATGCCACGTCCGGCGCATGGGATTACTCCGCGACTCCCCAAGCCCCGAAGGGGGCGTGACATACCAGCCCAGGGCATCGCCCTGGGGTAGTGGCGATTAATCGACTCTGCCCTGAAAGGGCGTGACTTAACGGTGCAG
>NZ_CAIKKU010000826.1 GCF_903828115.1 uncultured Thiodictyon sp.
CGTTGTCGTTGTCGGATTATTCGATTACGACAACGACAACGACAGCGTACCCGCGATCTCGGTCACCCCATCAGTTCTGATCACACCCCCCAAGCCCCCCGACGACGGTCAAACGGCCGCTGGCGACGGGCAACCCCCCGCCCTCGACCAGAAACCGGTAGATGGCACTCGGGCCCAGGGCCAGTTCGCGCCAGACCGAGATCCGCAGCGGGGCCTCGATCTGGTCCAGGTAATCCTGGGACAGCGCAATCTCCTTCACCGCCGCCAGCAGTGACCGCTGCGCCGCGCCGGGGGCCGCGCGCGCTGCCAGGGCCGCGTGGAGGGCGGTCGCCTGGCAGGCATATTCGATGGCATGGACAGCGGCGAGGCGCCCATTGCGGCGCAGCGGATGGTGCGGGTCCCCATGGGACACCGCGGTACAGACCAGGGACTCCGGGTCCCAGGACACCAACGCATCGAGCAGGCACATGGGGGCGGCGTGCGGCAGCAGGGCGCACAGTTCATTGCGATCGGTCATTGCCGGCCTACCCGGACCAGCAGGTCCAGGTCCTCGAGATAGGGCAGCCGGACCGTCCCCTCGCCCCCGGCCGCAATGCGGTAGAGCAGCGGCAGGACCCGGGCCGCGGGATTGCCGACACGCAGGACCTCGAGCGCCGGGTCCAGGCCCGGGGGTAACGGGTCCGGCACGCCCGGGGTGGTCAGGTCCAAGGCGAGGGTGGCCACCGGCTGCGCCGCGCCGAGCGCCGCCGCGCTCAGCACCAGGGCGCAGGCGAAGGGGCCCTCCAGGTGGCGATGGGAATCGAGCAGCGCGGGGCCGGGCAGGTCATAGGCCACCAAGAGCACGGGTCGGTCGGTATCGGCGAGCTGGGCGGCGCACTCCAAGAGACCTGCGGCCAGACTGCCGTCCCAGGCGGAGAGGCTGGTGGACGCCTGGCGGCAGCCGTGGGCGATGGACCAGTAGCCAGCCACCGCGTTGTGGACCGAGTTGTGGAAGACGGTGGGTGAGACCGGGATGTGGCGACCGAAGATGTCGGTGCAGAGCCGATCGATGATGCCCAGATCCGACTCGGACGCGGTGAACACGCTCGACAGTTCGCGCGGGTCCAGCGCGAGACCAGCACATGCCTGCTCCGCCGCGGCCAGGGCCAGCCGGGTCCCGAGGGTGGCGCGGCGCCGCTCGTTGGACGGCAGTGCGGCGGGTGCCAGGGGGGGAATGGGCGCCGCCACATAGGGCCGCCGACCGGTCAGGACGGCGCCCGTGCTCTCCCAGTCCGGCAGGCCCGGGGCGACCAGGCCCACCCCGATCAGGTGCAGTGGGGTCATGGCTGCCCCAGGATCAGGCAGCAATTGCTGCCGCCGAAGCCGAATGAATTGCTCATGACCCGCCGGGGTGCCCCCGGGCGGGGGTGCGTAAGCACCCGCAGGGCGAGATCCGGGTCCTGGACCTTGGTCCCCTGGGTACCGGGGAGCAGCCCGCCCGCCATGCAGACCAGGCACAGGGCGGCCTCGACGGCCCCGGCCGCCCCCAGGGTGTGACCGGTCGCGCCCTTGGTGGAGCCGGCGGCGACCCCCGGCCCGAAGACCCGGGCCATGGCCCGATCCTCCGCGCGATCGTTCACCGGCGTGCCGGTCCCGTGGAGGTTGACGTAATCGATGGCGGCGGGGGCCAGCCCGGCCCGTGCGAGCGCCGCCGTCATCGCCAGCACGGCGCCGTCGCCGTCCGGGTGGGGCGAGGAGATGTGGTGGGCGTCGCTGCTCTCCCCGGTGCCCAGGAGGGCCGACTGGCCGGGCGCGGACGCGGCGCGCTCCAGCAGCAGAAAGCCCGCGCCCTCCCCGATGCTGATGCCGGTCCGCCCCAGGCCCCAGGGGCTGGCCGGCCGGGGGGAGAGCAGTTCCAATGATTGGAAGCCGTAGAGGGTGGTCGCGCACAGGGTATCGACCCCGCCCACCACCGCCGCGTCGCACAACCCGGCCCGCAGGTAGCGGTCGCCGGCGGCGATGGCCTTGGCCCCGGAGGAGCAGGCGGTGGAGATGACCAGGGCGGGACCCGCGAGCCCCAGGAGGCGTCGGCAACAGGCGGCGAGCGCAAAATTGGTATGGGTATGGGCGTAACGCAGGTCCGCCCCAAGCGCGTCGCGACCCTGCTCAAAATACCGCCGGTAGCACTGCTCCGTGTGGTTGAGCCCGGCGGTGCTGGTGCCGAGGAAGACCCCGATGCGCCCTGCCCCATGGCGCCGGGCGGCCTCGGCGACCCGCTCCCGGAAGCCGTCCTGCCCCAGGGCCAGGGCGGCCAGACGGTGATTGCGGCAGTCATAGTCGGCGAGTGCGCCGGTCAGGGGCGCCGTCTCCAGCCCCTCGACCTGGCCTACCCAGGTGTCCAGGTCGAGGCCGGGGAGCGTGCAGCGGCGCAGCCCGGGGCCTTCCCCGCACAGGGCGGCGAGGGTGGCGGCACACCCGGCGCCGAGCGCGCTCGTCAGGGTGTAGGCGGTGATACTGGCTGGGATGGGGGGCATGGGGACATCCGGTTCCGGCGGTCGGGTCGAAGCGCATCGGATCAAGAAACAAGCGGTACGCGAATGAACGCAAATCAGCGCGCAAAAGGCAAGGGGGGATTGTCGGCGGCCTGGGCTCTTGGTGGGTCTTGGGCGGGGCTGGTCACCCAAGAAGGCGCGCTCAGCCGTCAGCCGTCAGCCATCAGCCGGATGTCTATCAGCGTCTTACGAGCCTTCGCCGTCGTCCCAGAAGTCGTAGAAATTAAACCAGTTGTAGGGGGCCATGCGCGTGTGGTGCTCCAGGCGGGCGGCGTAGCGCTGGACCCAGTCGGCCAGGATCTCGCGCCGCCGGGGACGCGGGGCATCGAGCCGGTCCGTGAAGCGCTCGAAATACACGTCGTATCGGTTGCCGCCGCGGTAGAGCCCGAAGAACAACAGGACCGGCACCCGGGTGACCGCCGCCAGGGCCAGTGGGCCCAAGGGAAAGGAGGCGGTGCGGCCAAAGAAACGGCAGGCAATCCTGGGCTCCCCCGGGGCGTTGCGGTCGCCCAGAAGCCCGACCACGCCACCCGCGTCCAAGGCCTCTTTGACCGCCAGCAAGGTATTGGGTGCACCCAGCGGGATTACCGTCTGCGCAATCCCGGGGTTCAAGGCCGCCAGCACCGTGGTGATGATCTCATTATGTTCGGGCTGCATCAGGATCTTGAGCGGGAGCCGCTCGCGCTCCACGCCCAGGGCGCGCAGGACCTCGAAGCTCCCCAGGTGCGAGCCCAGGAGCAGGAACCCCTGGCCGGACGCGACCAGTTCGGTCACCCACC
Organism: uncultured Thiodictyon sp.; assembly: GCF_903828115.1. Classification (GTDB taxonomy): domain Bacteria; phylum Pseudomonadota; class Gammaproteobacteria; order Chromatiales; family Chromatiaceae; genus Thiodictyon. Next base: position 3,311 of record NZ_CAIKKU010000826.1, read on the forward strand.
CTTCCCCATGCAGCCGGACCGCGAGCAACGACTGGCGCCCGGCGATCAGGAAGACCCGGTCCAGGATGGTGGCGGCGAAGCAATGGATATGCCGCGCGACCTGGGCCAGACCCGCCGGGCGGCCACTGATCTGCGCCAGGAAGCGGCGTGACGCGGCCCGCTGCGGACCAGCCCTGACGAGAAAATACAGGGTGATGGGATAAAGCAGGAGGCGTGCCGCCGGTCGGCCCAGGTGGAGGGCGACCCACCGGATGATAGCGACGGCCAGACGATTCCCACGCTCGCGCTGCTCCGCCCAACCGGCGCTCATTGCGCCGGTGCGACGCGGATCAGACCGGAGCAGATCAACTCATTCGCACGCAGACAACGGAAGGCCACCAGCCCATCCGCCCGCGCCGCGCCCCCGGCGGGGGGCTCGAAGCGGACCTGCACCGGCTCATTCGGGCCCAAGGGGGCGTGGAACTTGGCGAACGCGAGCGTGTAGAAGGGACCGTCCCAGGCCGCGAGGACCTGCTCCAGGATCAGCGAGCCCGGCACCACCGGCAGGTCGGGGAAATGGCCGGCGAGGGCCGGATGCCCGCCCGGGATGACGAAGCCGTCGGCACCGCTCATCGCGCGCCGCCCCCGCGGGCCTGTACCAATTCCAATAGCCGCTCGCGCGGGCACTTGCCGGTTTCGTTGCGCGGTAGCCGGTCCACCAGCACCAGGGTGCGCGGCAGGAAACAGGGGTCGATCCGCTCGCGCAGGGCCGCCAGCAAAGCCGCCCGGTCGAGTCCGGGGGCAACGGCGACCACGGCCAGGCGCCGGACCTCGGGCGCCTCTCCCGCGGGGATCACGAAGACCCCATCGGTGACCCCCGGGATGGCGTTCAGGCGCAGGTTCAGATCCGCGAGCGAGGCCCGCTTGCCCGCGATCTTGACCATGTCGCTGCCGCGTCCGAGCAGTTGGAAAGTCCCGTCGTCATGCAGTTTAAGGATATCGCTCAGGGGGACCGGCGCGGGCAGGAAGTCCGCCGTGACCGCACAACGCTCGCCCTGGGCCGCCGCGCTCGCGCTGTCATACCACTGCCAGTGCGGGCCATCGAGCGTCCGCCGACTGGCGATGGAGCCGGCCTCGGTGCAGCCGTAGATCTCGCACACCCGGGTACCCAGGCGCTCCTCCACCAGCCCCGCCAACTCCCCACTCAGGGGCGCCGTGGCGGAGATCACCAGCGCGACCTCGGGCCAGTCGCCCATCGCATCGACGCAGGCCGCCAGGTGGATGGGGGTCGTCACCAGTACGCGCGGGGCCGGGACCCGGGCGAGGGCGAGTCGCAGGTCCTCCGGGAAGAAGGGCCGGCCCGCGTCCACCGCGGCGCCGACCGCCAGCGGGACCGCTACCGACAGTTCCAGGCCGTACATGTGCTGGGGTGGCACCGTGGCCACCACCGTGGTCGCGGGTCCGATGCCGAAGCGCCGCGCCGCTACCGCGGCGCAGGCCATGACGTCGCCCCAACGCTTGGGGTGGGGCTGGGGCTTGCCGGTACTGCCCGAGGTGAAAACCAGGATCGCCTCCCAGGCGGCGGCGATGACCGGGGCCGGGGGCTGGATCAGGGGCCGCGCCGCGGCCGGATCGGCGGGCGCTGCCACCAGCCATGCGGGGGTACGCAGTCCCGCCACCGGCGCGTCGCTCAGGCACAGCGCGCCGGGGTAGGCCGCGACGATCTCCTCAATGCTGTGAGGCAGGCGGTTGGGGGGCAGCAGGGTCTGGACCCCGCGCACCAGGGCCGCGCACAGCGCCAGGATGAAGAGACCGCGGTCCTCGCACAGATTGATCACAAAGGGGGCCGGCGGCAGTGCCGCGGCGAGCCGGACGGCCTGCGCCAACAGGTCTGCCTGCGACAGGACCTGGCCCGGCCGGCGGATCAGCGGCGAAGACGCCGCGGTGGCGGGCCGCAAACCGGGCATCAGTGCAATCTGGGCCATGGTGTCTGGCATCGGGCTCTCTACCGGCTGACGCCGACTGGACCGCGTGCCGGTTCAGCGGTTGGCGCGAATGTGCTCGGTCAGGCTGCGCAGCGAGGCGAAGACCGCCCGCAGCGCCGGGTCCTCGGAGCTCAAGGTGACACCGTATCGCTGCGAAACGGCGAGCGCCAACTCCAAGGCGTCGATCGAATCGAGCCCCAGTCCCTGACCGAACAGCGGCGCGTCGGGATCGATCTCCTCGGGCCTCAAGTCTTGCAGCTGCAGCGTCTCGACGATGAGGCGGCCGACCTCGCTCAGCAGTGAATCTTCGCCCATTCGCTTCTCCCCTTATCACACAACGTCGCCCACTGACCAAGCGCCCATGAGTGGGCGCCGACGACCCAGCGCTCGGGCGATTCTGGTCCGCACGGCCGCGCGATTATGGGGTCAACGCCGACCGGCCGCAAGCCGGGCCGTAGCGCCCGGCGGCGGGGGCCGGATGCATGACCGCTTGGTCGCGCAGCAGGCCGAACCGCATCCGGCGCCCCGCGGCGCGAAAGCCAACCTCTTCCAGGGTGCCCCGCACCTCCAGGGTGCCCCGCACCACCGCCTCGGGCGCGACCCAGCCCTCCGCGCAGGTGTCCGCAGGTTCGCCCCTGCGCCGGAAACCGGCCTGCCTTCAGTCCTTCGCGCCGCTAAAGTAGGGGTCAAATGCGGCCTCGGACTGGTGATGGTGGCCATCGGGCTCCAACTGCGGGAGCAGAAAGTCTAGACTGCTCAAGATCCATGCCTGCACAATCCCTCTGCGTTATCACCCCGCTCGCCGTGCCTGGTGCGGACGGCCGGGTCTGCCCGAAGTGCCGAACAGCCAACGACCCGGCCGCGCTGGAGCGGCGCGAGTATCGGTGTGCCGGTTGCGGTCTGGAGTTGGCGCATCTCGACCTGGCGGCTAATGGCGTTGTGCGTGGGATCTTCGGTTGGCTGCTGAGCCCAGGCACCCTGGTCCGCGAGCGCTACCAGGTCGTCGATGTACTCGGTAAGGGTGGATTCGGCGTTACCTGTCTCGCGGACGACCTCCACCTCGCGGGAAAGCGATGCGCGCTCAAGGAAATCCCGGGGCTGCTGTCCGACGAGTACGAAACTCGCCTGCTCGGGCGCCTCAATCATCCCACCATTCCGGACATCATCGATCGCTTCGAGGCGGACGGCATGGTGTACTTGGTCTTGCAATTCGGCGGCAGTCGGACCTTGCGGATCGAGATGGAACGCCACGGCGGGCGTATCCCGCTCCTATTGCTGCTGCCCTGGATCGAGCAGGTCTGTGCCGCGCTGCTCTATCTTCACTCTCAGGACCCACCCATCATTCATCTCTCTATTGCACGCTCACCGGGCAGCTCCCGCCCGCGGCGCAGGAACGCAGCACCGGGACCGTCCTCGAACCGCCGTCCCGGTGGTTGCCCGAGATCCCCCCACTGCTGGATGCCGCGATTGTCCAGGCGTTGGAGCTGAACCTCCAGAAGCGCCAGCAGAGTATCGCGGAACTGGCGCACTGTCTGGAGTTGGTACGCAGCGGCGGTGCGAGTGCGCGCACCGTCGTCGCGGTCGGTAGCAGTGCGGTGACGGCCGGACCGTCGGCGGCCGCGGCGGTGCGTTTAGCCGGGGTTGAATTTCCGTCGCTACGCCACGCGCAGCGGACTACGCCCGCGCCCTGCGTTGGCGAGCAGTGGCCGGTCGAGCCCAAGGCGTGGCCGCGCCCCGGAGTCTGGGCCTGGGTCGGGATGGCACTAGCCGGTGCCATCTTGGTTGGGGGCGGGGGCTGGCTGTACCAACCGGCCGCCGACCGGGGGTCGGCGGGGGGCCGGCAAATCTTGTCGCTCCCGGTAGCCCAATGCCGCTGTCGGCCAAGAGGGATGCAGACATTGCGCCGCCGGCGGCGACCGCACCAGTGGGTATCCTCCCGCCGTCCGGCGCAACCGCTGCGGCGGCGGCCGTTGCCGCCGTCGAAGCCGTCGCCCGTTCAGGCGTCGCCCCAAATCCAACAACCGTCGGCAGGTGCATTACAATGCCCGACGACCCAAACGACGGGACCGATTCGTTATAGCCCGCCGGGGCTGGGCAAGGGCGCGTGCGGTGGCCGCTGTGCTCGGTCTGTACAAGTACAAGTGCCTACACAGTATCAGGAAACGGGCGCCGAAGAGGGGGTGAAGAGGGTCGAGCCGACCTGGTCGAGTTGCTGGTAGACCCGGCGCAGCCAGACCTTGACGCGCTGACGGTCCATCAGACCCAGGCCGGAGTCTTTGTTGTGGGCACCGGCCCAAAGGCTGATGCCCTGGTGGTCGATCTTGCGCATGGTGCCCGCGTGCAGTTCGGGCAGGTCCAAGACTAGGGCCCCGAGCTGCTGGGCACGCGCGCGCACCGGCGACGCGTCGAATGCGGAGAAGTCCCGGCCGCGACCGTAGTTCCTGACCGCGACATAGACGGCCTGGTCCAGGTAGCGCTCGCATAGGGCGGCGAGCAGGGCGATGCCGTCGGCGCCATCGTCCAGCACATGCCAGAAGACGACCGGAATCTGCTCCTCACCGGCCAGGTTGAGTAGATCGTTCTGCTCGATCCAGCGGTGCAGCGGCAGCGACGTTTGGGCGGCCAGGTCCACGAGGATGTCCTGGTTCGTCGCCAGTGCCGCCTCCATCAGCTGGTCGGCGCTCTCGAACTCATCCAGCACGATGGGCCGACTGTAGTGCGCGTAGAAGCGCAGGAGCGCGCCGTGCGACCGGTCGGTGTCGAAGGCGGTGAAGGGGAGTTGGTGGTCGATGTGATACTGTGCCAGCAGCCGCGCCAGGACGGACTTGCCGACCCCGCCCTTCTCGCCGCCGACGAAATGGATCTTGCTCATAGTGCTGCTTGCCTGATTGGACGGGGGAGGACCCGGGTTGGGGGTCAGCGGAGCGACTGCCCGCCGGGGCAGCATGGTAGCCCTTCGCGCCCCAGTCCCCAACCCCCGGCCGCCGCGAGGACAATGTCCGGGTTGCTCGACCCTCTGGCCGGGCGCGACCGCGCGGCCCGCCACGACTTGCCGTCGGGTGATCGCACTGCGCCGCGCCGCGTCAGGCCGCCCACGCGCGTGCCTGTTCTTCGTCACCTGCGAGCACCCGACCATCGCGCAATAACCCTAGTGGCACAGCATTTATTCTTCTGGCAGGAAGCGGCTTAGGCTTAGCTGACCTTAATGAGCGAGAAAAAGAGAGATCATTCGCCGCCTTAGGTCTGATCTTGAATGTTCTATTGCCCATGTCTCTGCGACTTATCTGGTAAGAAGGGCTAAAGGACAATAGGAAGGGGAAGGGGATGGGGATGGGGTCAGGTCGGCCCTTTGCCTCCGGTCAGGCGAAAGGCACGAGCTGTCCCTCTGTCCTTGACCCCCTGTCCTCACTTATCCATGATCGGCCTATGATTCCGTCGTCTGACCGTTGAAGTGTTCCTGGTCCGCCTGCGCGTCGGCGCGGGTATGATGGATGACGCCGTCGCGATGATTCGGCGGTGCATAGAGGGTATAGAGCTTTAGTGGAACGGTGCCGGTATTGATAATGTTGTGCTGGGTCCCGGCGGGGACGAGCACCGCGAAGCCCGGGCGGATAGCCGTGGAGACGCCATCGACAAGGGCCACGCCGGACCCTTCTCTTACGTGAAAGAATTGATCCAACTGGTGCACCTCCATGCCGATATCCTCCTTTGGTTTCAAGGCCATGACAACGAGTTGACAGTTCTTCGCCGTGTAGAGCACCCGGCGGAAATCTTCATTTTCGACAGCGACGCCTTCGAGGTCTTTGACATAGCCTTGCATAGCAGTTCTTCCAGTTCACGGCGACCTGCTGCAACAAGGTCCAGCAGTTCGGCTTTGGGTTACGGATCGACGTGCATGGTGCACCGCAGAGCATCGCCTTTCCGTTCGGTATCGCACCGAGCCTGTTCGGTCTTCGGTGTAGGGTGCCGCGGTAGCGATGGCAACACCGGTTCCACGCCCGGGTTATGACCAGCTTCCTCATGGCTCAGTGCACTGATAGGAGACGCTCATGAACAAAGAACAAGTCAGCGGATGATGAGTCCGCCGGCCCAGGCGCTGCCGACGGCTCCCGGAAAGTGAAGGAACCAACCCTGGGGCATGGCCTGACAGACTGAGGGTAGCGAGACGACCATGGGTTTGATTCCCGCCTGCAGCCGCTTGGCGTTCTGGGGCGCCCCGTCGAGTTGCTGTCCGTCATCCCCCGCACCGGAGCTGGCGCCCATGTTGACCGATCCCTTGTTGCGTGTGCCGCGTGCCGTCGGCCGCGGGCTGGGCCGCTTGGCGGTCGGCTCGCTGGCGCTGCTGCTTCTATTCGAGGAATGGGGTTGGGAGCCGCTGCATCGGGGGCTGATCCGGCTTCGCCGATTGCGGGTGATGCGCCGGACCGAGGCCGCGATCACAGGACTGCCGCCGGGTGCCGCGCTCACGGTGCTGCTGCTACCGACGCTGGTACGCCTGGAAGGAGGCGCTCTTGGCATCAGTGCGCGCGTCCTGGGCCTGGCGCACCGGCCGTGCGGTCAAGTGGCGGCTGCGGCGCTGGGTGGCGCTGTGGCAGCGGCCATGAGGGAGGGGGTGTCAGGTCTTGCCGTTTTCCTCCTGTCAGGCAAAAGGCGAGACCTGATGATCCCCTGTCCTCCTGAATGGGCAGAGCGGCAGCGATGCCCATCATCTCGGGGTCGCTGCGGGCTGATGGGCATCGCGGCGCTCTGCCCATCCTACGATCTTTCTTTGTTCCTCCGTGTCTTTGTGAGAGAACCTCTTTCTTCGAGCGATGGGGACAGATCACGCCGTCCGAGCGGGACGCGGGCGCTAACCCGCCGCCCGCAACTTGGTCACCTTGTCCTTGGTCTCCACGACCTCCGGTCCCGGGGCGGTTTCAAACTCCGGCCCCTTGCCCTTCAAGATGCGCTCGATGCTGCGGGCATTGCGGGCCAGGTAGATGGTCAGTTCCTCCAGGTCGTGCTCGGCGAGGTCCGGCAGGACGCGGTCGTGGCGCAGGAGGTCGGCCAGGCGCTCGGCCGTCTCCAGGGCCCGGTCGTAGGCGTCCGCGGCCTTTTTGTCGGTGGTGCGCAATCTCTCGATCCCCTTCTGGTCTCTGACGACGTATTCGATCTCGATCACGGTGCCGGGCTCCCGATGCGTTGAGGCGGCGCGCGGCGAACTGCCGCGAGCGGCGCCGACGAAGGGGTGAGTGTACTGGCGATAAAGCCAGTTTGGAAGCGGGGATGATGGGTTTCGCTGCGCTCAACCCATCCGGGGATATCCGGCCGATCGCTGGGGCGGCGTCTGTCCCCATCCCAACAACGCCGCCGCCGCGCACCTGTCGGATTGTCGACAACCCTCCGGGCGCCCGTGCGGCAACTGCAAAACAAACAGGGGCTTCGTCGCTGCCGGCAGACTCGGCACGGGGCTTGCTGTAGTCACTCCAGAGTCAGTTTGATACCCACGGGCCGGGCGCCCGGGACTTCTGGAGACATGCGATGGCGTTGAAGGTCATAGGTCCAGGTGCAGGCGCACCCGCCACGGGTGGCTGCGCGTCGAGCGGTTGCGGTGGCAGTTCGGATGCGCTCGCGCACCTGCCGGAACATATCCGGGCCAAGGTCCACAACCACCCCTGTTACTCTGAGGATGCTCACCATCACTATGCCCGGATGCATGTGGCGGTGGCCCCCGCCTGCAATATCCAGTGTCACTACTGCAACCGCAAGTACGACTGCGCCAACGAGTCGCGCCCGGGGGTGGTCTCCGAGGTGCTGACCCCGGACCAGGCGGTGAAGAAGGTCATGGCGGTGGCGGCCAATATTCCGCAGATGACGGTGCTCGGCATCGCCGGACCCGGCGATCCACTGGCCAACCCCGGGCGCACCCTGGATACCTTCCGGCAATTATCGGAGAAGGCCCCGGACATCAAGCTGTGCGTCTCGACCAACGGGCTGGCGCTCCCCGAGACGGTGGATGAACTGTGCGCGCACAACATCGACCATGTGACCATCACCATCAACTGCGTGGACCCCGACGTGGGGGTCAAGATCTATCCCTGGATCTTCTGGAAGGGGCGTCGGGTAAAGGGCCACAAGGGGGTGGCGATCCTGATCGAACAGCAGCAGAAGGGGCTTGAGATGCTGGTTGCCCGCGGGGTGCTGGTGAAGGTCAACTCGGTCCTGATCCCCGGGGTCAACGATGAACACTTAAAAGAGGTCAGCCGCGTGGTCAAGGCCAAGGGGGCCTTCCTGCACAATGTGATGCCGCTGATCGCGGAGCCGGAGCACGGGACCTTCTATGGCGTCATGGGCCAACGCGGGCCGACCCATGAGGAGTTGCAAGCGCTCCAGGACGCCTGCGCCGGGGATATGAATATGATGCGCCACTGCCGTCAGTGCCGGGCGGACGCGGTGGGGATGCTCGGGGAGGATCGCGGTCACGAGTTCACGCTCGATAAGATCGAGACCATGGAGATCGATTACGGCCAGGCCATGGAGCGGCGGCGCCAGGTCCATGCCGCCATCGAGGCCAATCGGGAGGCGCAGCGCAAGAAGAGCGGTGAGACCTTCATCTCGCCGACGTCGATCAAGCGGACCAGAAAGGCGACGCGCCCGGTCCTGATGGCGGTGGCGACCACCGGGGGCGGGGTGATCAATCAGCACTTCGGTCACGCCCGGGAGTTCCTGATCTACGAGGCGAGCGCGGCCGATGTGCGCTTCATCGGCGTGCGCAAGGTCGATCTCTATTGTGCCGGCGGGGATTCCTGCGGGGATGCGCAGACGGCGCTGGCGAAGACCATCCGCACCCTGTCCGGCTGCGAGGCGGTGCTGTGTTCCAAGATCGGCTTTGAACCCTGGGGGCAACTGGAGGCGGCGGGGATCGCGCCCAACGGCGAGCGCGCCCTGGAGCCCATTGAGGAGGCGGTCGCCGCGCTCTATCAGGAATTGGCCGCCGCCGGGCGCCTGGAGCAGCCGACACCCGTCGCGGAGCGGATGCGCGCCTGAGGCGAGGTGACGCCCGGAAGAGAAACGGTCCGCAAATGAACCCGACCCCCGGCCGCGCCGGCACCGGAGATATGACCGATGGCATTCCAGATCGTTGAAGGCTGTGTGAACTGCTGGGCCTGCGAGCCCCTGTGCCCGAGCCAGGCCATCTTCGCGGCCAAGCCCCATTTTCTGATCGATGCGGCCAAGTGCACCGAGTGCGAGGGCGACCACGCCGAGCCCCAGTGCGCCGGCATCTGCCCGGTCGAGGGGGTCATTCTCGATGCGCTCGGGGTGCCGCTGAACCCGCCGGGGTCGCTGACCGGGATCCCCCCGGGGCTTCTCACCGCGGCCATGGCCGAAATCAGGGCGCGCTGATCATGGCCACCTTCGCCCTGACCGCACCCGCTGAACTGGTCTTCTACGAGAAGCCCGGCTGTCTCTCCAATGCCCGCCAGAAGGCCCGACTGGTGGCGGTGGGGCACTGTCTGGAGGTCCGCAACCTGCTCGCCGAGGGCTGGACGGCGGAGCGTCTGCGGCCCTTCTTCGGCGCCCGGCCGGTGGCGGAGTGGTTCAACACCTCGGCACCGCGGGTACGCAAGGGCGAAATCCACCCCGAGGCGCTGTCCGAGGCGCAGGCCCTGGCCCTGATGGTTACCGATCCGCTGCTGATCCGCCGGCCCCTGATCGAGACCGCGGGGCTCTGCGACTGCGGTTTCGAGCCCGGCCCGGTGCTCGCCGCCCTGGGCGTCGAACTGGAGGCGGGTGAGGACCTGCAATCCTGCTCGCGGGGCGGGGAGGCGCCGACCTGCCCGGAGGTCTCCACCTCGCAGTTGAGTTCGGCCGGCAGCGCCGCGGGGGTGCGCCTGTGAGCCTCGGCAACGGCGTCGCCACGGCCCCGGCCGCCGGCCAGGGCGCGGTCCAGATCGCCCCCGGTGTGCATTGGATCGGGGCCCTGGACCCGACGCTGCGCACCTTCGACATCATCCTGCGCACCGCCAACGGGACTACCTATAACTCATTCCTCGTCCGCGGCGATGAAGGCGTCGCGGTGGTGGATACGGTGAAGCTGGAATTTGCCGACGAGTTTTTCCGGCGCCTGGAGTCGGTGGCGGACTATGCCGAGATCCGGGTAATCGTCCTCAACCACCTGGAGCCGGACCACAGCGGTGCGCTCCCGGAGCTGATGCGCCGCGCACCCCAGGCGCGACTCTATATCTCGAGTCGCGCCACCTCCATGCTCAAGGCGCTCCTGAAACCCAAGGAGGAGGCGCGGCCCTTCGAGTACGAGACGGTCGGCACCGGTGACGAGGTGTCGCTCGGCAACCGCACCCTGCGTTTTCTGCATACCCCCTTCCTGCACTGGCCCGACACCCAGTGCACCTATCTGGTGGAGGAGGGGGTGCTGTTCTCCGGGGATATCTTCGGCTGCCACTATTGCGACAACCGGCTCTTCAACGATCGGGTCGGTGATTTTCGCTTCTCCTTCGATTATTATTACGCGCACATCATGAGGCCCTTCAAGGCCCATGTCGTCGAGGCCCTGAAGCTCATCGAGCCGCTGGCGCTCAAGATCGTGGCACCCACCCATGGCCCGATCCTGCGCGACCGCCCGCGCCGCTATGTGACCCACTACCGGGAGCTGTCCACCTCCAGTCTGGTGGACCAGATCGGCAATGAGGAGCGCTCGCTTGTGGTCTTCTATATGAGCGCCTACGGCAGCACCGCGCGCATGGCGGAGGCGATCCGCACCGGGGCCGAGGAGGAGGCCGGCGTGCGGGTCTCGCTCTATGACCTGGAGGGCGGCGAGACGGCGCCCTTCGTGGACCTGATCGAGGAGGCCGATGCACTCGCCTTCGGCTCGCCCACCATCAATGGCGATGCGGTCAAGCCGGTGTGGGACCTGCTGTCGTCGCTGGCGGTGATCAACCTCAAGGGCAAGCTCGGTGCCGCCTTCGGCTCCTACGGCTGGAGCGGGGAGGCGGTGCGCATGATCGAGGACCGGATGCGGGGGCTGAAGATGCGCGTGCCGGTGCCGGGGCTGCGGCTCAAGCTGATCCCGACCGATGATGAATTGATCGAGTGCCGCGAGTTCGGCCGCAAGCTTGCCAATGCCCTGGTGGGGGGCGAGCAGGGGCGGGTCATCGATTTCTCGGAGCTTGGGTAGTGGTCAGTGGTCAGTGAATAGTTGCCCGTGACCAGCAACCACGCTCCACTAAGGAACGGTTCACGAATCAGTTAAACAAGTCCATTGGGGGATGCTTGTCGCGTCGTTGTCGTTGTCGTTGTCCTAATCGAGGTTATCGTAGCGCCCCGGATTCGCCCGCACGCGCAATCGCATCGCTTCTCCGATTACGACTACGATTACGATTACGATTACGACAACGACAACGACAACGATTGTGTTGGGTTCAACTTGTTCTTGACTCGTACTAACCACTCACCACTCACCACTAACTACCGGAGTCTGACACATGGCAAAAGCGAAGGTCACTTTCGAGGATATCAACCAGACGGTCAATGTGCCGGCCGGCACCCGGGTCATCGAGATCTCGGAGAAGATCGGGGCCGGGATCATCTATGGCTGCCGGGAGGGCGATTGCGGCACCTGCATGATGCATGTGATCGAGGGCTGGAACAATCTGACCGAGCCCTCGGTGCTGGAGGAGAAGGTCCTGCGCGAGAACATGGCCAACCGTCATGACCGCCTCGCCTGTCAGGCGCAGGTCCTGGGCGACTGCAAGGTCAAGCCGGCCTGATGGCCGGCGTCACTCTCACTACGCACACACTGCCGGAGTAAAACCATGGCACTCGTTACCTTTTCAAGCCCCGAATACAAGGACAAGACGGTTTACGCCGTGGCCGGGAGCCACACCGAGACCCTGCTGAAGCTCGCCAAAGAGAACAAGGTCCCGGTGCACCACGACTGCCAGGACGGTGAGTGCGGCAACTGCGTGGTGCGCGTCACCAGCGTGGACAGCAAGAACCAGCGCATGGGCGGCCTGCTGACCGAGAAGGAGAAGGTGGTCCTGCGCCAACTGGGAAAGATCACCCCGGAGGATATCGATCGGATGGCGGTGGATGACCTGCCCTCCGAGTGGCGCCTGGCCTGCCAGATGATCGTGCGCGATGAAGACATCCTGGTGCAGTATTGAGTCAGGCCCGGCAGCGGTCGAGCCTCAATGCTCGTCTTGGACCTGACCACTGAACTGACCGGTGCCGCCGTGCCCGCCGACCGGCTGCAGGCGCGGGCGGCGGGCGCCTATCTGGGGCTCGCCGTGGGGGATGCCTTGGGTGCCACGGTCGAGTTCCTGATCCCCCGGGAGATCCTCGAGCAATACGGGGTCCATCGGGAACTCTTGGGCGGCGGCTGGCTCAAACTGCGCAAGGGCCAGGTGACCGACGATACCGAGATGAGCCTGGCCCTGGGTCAGGCCATCCTCAGCGCCGGTGGCGTGGCGGCGGGACCTATCGCCGCCGCCTTCAGCGACTGGATGAGGCGCAAGCCGGTCGATATCGGCAACACGGTGCGGCGCGGCATCGCCCACTACCGTCAGACCGGTGAGACCCAGGTGCCGGAGAGCGACTATGACGCCGGCAATGGCGCCTGCATGCGCGCGCTCCCCATCGCGCTCGTCACCCTGGGCGCCGATCTCGAAGAGGTCGCGGCGGCCAACCGGATCCAGTCACACACCACCCACCACACCGCCCTGGGGGACGCGGGGACCCTGACCGTGCTGCGCATGGTCCAAGCCGCCCTGCAGGGCGCCCGGCGCGATCACCTGAAGGACCTGGCCGACGCCCTGGTGGCGCAGGCGCCGGCCTACCGCTATGATCGACGGCGCATGGAGAACCCGGGCGGCTTTCTGGTGGAGACCCTGAGGGCCGTCTTCCAGTCGCTGTTCGCCACCGACTGTTTCGAGGGGGCCCTCATCGACGTAGTCAACCGCGGTGGGGATGCGGACACCACCGGGGCCATCCTCGGCATGATCGCCGGCGCCCTCTATGGTGTCGAGCAGATACCGCGGCGCTGGCTCGCGACCCTGGACCCCAAGGTTGCCGCCGCCTGCCGTACCCAGGCGGGCGCGCTGCTCGCCATGTCGCCCCAGTGCCGGGGCTGATGATGGTGCGCCGCCCGGCCCCCGGGCCTGATCGTCGTCCAGGCCGCCCTCCCAGGGGCGCTGCACCCCACGGTGCGGCGCGGCCCCTGCTCAACCCGTACCGTCGGGGTTATCCGCGAGATCGCGCCGCACTGGGGTGCGGCGCTCCCAGCCGAGCCGGGCTTAACTTAACGGCAGCGGGGGCACCTCCCCCGTCCGGCGCGGGTGCAGCGATGCCTGGCTTCGCGCCTACGGAACTTCCAGCCGAAAAAAAACCCCGCCGGGGCGGGGCTCCGCGCATCAGGAGACGATTGACTTACACGCGGACCCGCCGACGCACGGCGCCCAGGCCCAGCAGGCCGATGCCCATGAGCGACAGGATGCCCGGAACCGGGGCGTTCGAGAAGGCCGGGGTACCCCAAGAGAAAGAGGCGGAGATGTTCCCACCAATCTCCTGCGCGGTCATGCGCCACGATGCGAGCGAGGGATTGGCTTGGTCGCTGAACGGAAGCGCAGTACCGAGAGCGGTTTGCGTAAAGGTGCCGGTGCCATAGAGATCCATGGCGCCCGGCTGGGTGGGATTGCGAACCAGGGAGGTCAGGCTGAATTGGAACGCGGCGCCGTTCCCGCCAACCCAGTTCATGAAGTTGGCGACATTGGGCAAGGGGGTGATCGTGAGGGGCGTCCCCAAGATGTTGCCGAGCGTCTGAGATCCAAATGTATCGTTCATCTCGGTGTTGGTGAAAAAGTCGTTAGCCGCAGCACCGGTGCCGGGATTGTAAGTCGGCGGTACGGAGGTCGTCTGCCATAGCCCGTTCCCGAAGGTGATCGAGGTGGCGTTATTCAGGTTGGTGCCGACGATCGTAACGGTGCCGCCGACGACGGCGGCGAAGCCCGCGTTGGGGTCGAAGGCGGCGGACGCGTCGAGGGAAAGGAGGGCACTGGTGCCAAGGGCCAGCGCGGCGAGGAACTTTTTCATGAATTTCTCCGGTTGACGAGCTGATAATCGTGAAGAACTGGGTGCGGTATCTAGCGTCCTGAATTACTACACGAATCATGCCAAAACATAATACCTCAGGTAAATAATTACTTAACATAAAGCCACTTTTTGAAGTGTAAAATTTTCTGACGCCTGTCGTTGGGTCCGCGGCACGGAACCCGGGCCCAGCGTCCGGCGCCTGCCCTCGCCAACGGGGCCCATCGGCCGGATGGCCTTGCGCCTGGGCGCTGTCGCGTGGGCTCGCGCCGCGGGGCGGCTTTACAGCGGGGTCGGCCCGGGCTAACGTGCCGCCGCCTGCGCCATGCGGGGGCGCGCGGCAAACCGCTCGCGCGTCAGGGGCTAAGGCTGGCCTTTCGGGCATCCCCGCGCCCGTCAACTTTGGTGCGCCGGGGCTTTGCCCGCCCACCCGCGCTGCGCCCAACGACAGCCACCCCCGATAGAGTGATCCCCATGGTGATCCTTCGTCATCGAGCGCGGCGGGCGAGGCACGGGTGCTGTTGGCCCGGGTCTATCTGGACGCGGAGCAGCCGGCCGCACCGCGTGCCGAGTGGCTTGCCCTGCGCGGGGACGCCTATCTGGGCCGCGGCGATCCGGCGCCGGCCGAGGCCGCCTACACGCGGGCGGCCGAGCACGCCACGGACCGCTGGCAGGCCTATCTGCGGCGCGCCGAGGCGCGCCTGGACGGCGGCAACCCGGACGGCGCGCGGGCGGACCTGGAGTCCGCGCGCGCTCAACCCCTACAGCGCGGAGCTCGGCTTCATCGCGGGCCTGATCGCCTTCCAGGCTCAGGACTACCCCAAGGACCAGGAGGTGCTCGAGTTGCCTGCGCGCGCCCTGATCGGTCTGGGGCAGCGCGCGGCCGGGCTCGCCCAACTGCATGCGGCCGCGCGGCTCCCGGGGGATGCACGGTCGGTCCAGCGGCTTGCCCGTACCCTGCTGGAAGCAGGCGATTAGGGGTCGGCGCAGGACCTCTTGCGCCGGAACCTGGCCGGTGAGTCGGAGTCGCTGGAACTCAAGTTGCTTCTGATCGACGCCTATCTGGCCGACGGCAAGGCGCAGGAGGCGCTAGACGAGGCGCAGGCGGCGTTCATGGCGCGGCTCAAGGCGGTGGTCCCGCACGATGTCGACCTGGCACTGGTCGAGGCCCGGTCACTGGCCGCTGCCGGTGATCAGGCGCAAGCGCTGCAGCGGCTCGCGGACCTCCATCGCTCCTCCCCGCAACATCAAGGCGCCTACCATGCGCTGGTGCAGGGCCAGCTCGCGCAGGGGGACCTGGTTGCGGCGACGCGCACGGTCAAGGAGTGGCTGGACCGACACCCGCAGGACCTCGAATCCATGGCAGCCCTTCCCCGAGAAGGATCAGGCCGCGGCGCTGCTGGGTCGGCTTTCCCCCTAGGCCGGGACGGCGAGCGGGGTGGGCTTCTTGGGATTGGCGCGGTAGAGGACGGCGATGTTGCCGATGCGGGTGACGAGCGTCGCCCCGGTCCGCTCGACCAGCGGCGCGATGAGCGCGTCGCGCAGTTCACGGTCCCCGGCGCTGACCTTGACCTTCAGCAGTTCGTGGTGGTCGAGTGCCAGGTCCAATTCGGCCAGCACGGCCTCCGTGAGCCCGGCCTGGCCGACCATGACCACGGGTTTGAGTGGATGGGCCTCGCCCTTGAGCCAGCGGCGCTGCTTGTTGGTGATGGGTGGGTGGTTCGCCATGGTCTGTCGTTCCGGGGGTCGTTGGGGTGTGGTGCGGTCGCCGCCGGTCATTCTAGCGCCTAAACCCAGGGCCGAACTTACTCCGAAGGTCGCGCCGCGGCGCTGTGGGAGCGGCTTGCGCCGCGACGGGCCTGGGGGCGCCGCCGCGGCCTTGCAGGTTACCGCGGCGTCGCGTCGCGGCTGAAGCCGCTCCCACGGGCCGGGCGTCAGCGGTGCCTGGCCCCTAACCCCTTGTGTGATCGGAGTGGAGCCGGGCAAGTCGCGGTTTACCCAGCGGTGCCGGGGGGCTAGAATGCCCCGCTTTCCCCCATCCAACCGCGGCGCCCCCGGAGCATTCTTGGATCCCCAGCCTGACCTTCGATTTCTGGTTACCCCCGCTGCCGCCGGGGTCGGCCTGCGCGGGCGGCTGCGGGTCCCGGGGGACAAGTCCATCTCGCACCGCGCCATCATGCTGGCGGCGATCGCGACGGGTGAGACGCGGATCGAGGGCTTCCTGGAGGGCGCCGACGCGCTGGCGACGCTGCGCGCCTTCCGGCGCCTGGGGGTCGCGATCACCGGGCCGGACGCGGGCCTGGTGCTGGTGCAGGGGGTCGGGCTCTCCGGCCTCAGGGCCCCCGACGGGCCGCTCGACATGGGCAACTCGGGGACCTCGATGCGCCTGCTGGCGGGGCTCCTCGCCGGACAGTCGTTCGCGACGACACTCATCGGCGATGAATCGCTGTCCCGGCGCCCGATGCGCCGCGTCACCGAACCACTGGCACTGATGGGGGCGCGGATCGAGACCAACGCGGCCGGCACCGCACCGCTGCACATACTGCCGACGGCCGGCCTGCAGGGGATCGATTATCGGATGCCGGTGGCGAGCGCCCAGGTCAAGTCGAGCCTGCTCCTGGCCGGGCTCTGCGCCGCGGGCGAGACCTGCGTGACCGAGCCGGCGCCGACCCGCGACCATACCGAGCGGATGCTGACCGCCCTGGGCTACCCGGTGCGGCGCACCGGCCCGCGCGTGTGCCTCACCGGAGCAGGGTCCGGCGGCGGCCAGTTGACCGGCGGCCGGCTCCAGGTGCCGGCGGACCTCTCATCGGCCGCCTTTTTCCTGGTCGGGGCGAGCATCGCCACGGGTTCGGACCTGACCCTTACGGGGGTCGGCATCAACCCGACGCGCCTGGGCGTGATCGACATCCTGCGCGCCATGGGGGCGGATATCGCGGTGCTCGACGAGCGCCTGGCCGGGGCCGAGCCGGTGGCGGATCTGCGGGTGCGCGCGGCGCCGCTCAAGGGTATCCGCATCCCGGTGGAACTGGTGCCGCTGGCCATCGATGAGTTCCCGGCGATCTTCATCGCGGCCGCCTGCGCGACGGGCGAGACGGTGCTGACGGGGGCCGAAGAACTGCGGGTCAAGGAGAGTGACCGCATTGCCGTGATGGCCGCCGGCCTGACCGCCCTGGGGATCGAGGCCGAGCCGCGACCGGACGGCATCCGCATCGTCGGCGGGTCGCTCGGGTCCGGCACGGTCGCGGCCCATGGCGATCACCGCATCGCCATGTCCTTTGCCATCGCCGGGCTGCGCGCGAGTGGACCGATCGAGATCCGCGACTGTGCCAATGTGGAGACGTCCTTTCCGGGCTTTGCGCGGTTGGCGGGCTCGGTGGGGTTGGGGATCGAGGAGCTTGAGGGATGACGGCCGGCGACAGTGCGGATGCCCAGCCCGGCCTTGGGGGCGGTGAGGCGCCGGGCGGGGACCCGGCGGTCCCGGTGATCACGATCGACGGCCCCTCGGGGACCGGCAAGGGTACCCTGGCGGCGCACCTGGCGGCGCACCTGGGGTGGCACTGCCTGGACAGCGGGGCACTGTATCGTGTGCTGGGTCTGGCCGCCGGGCGGCGCGGGATCGACCTGGACGATGAGGCGGCCCTGGCCGGGCTCGCCGCCAACCTGGGGATCGGCTTCGCCGCGGGCCGGGTCCTGCTCGAGGGCGAGGACTTGGGCGACCTGATCCGCACCGAGACCGCCGGCCTTGCCGCGTCGCGGGTGGCCGTCCATCCGCTGGTGCGCGCGGCGTTGTTGGACTGGCAGCGGCGTCAGGCGCGCCCCCCGGGCCTGGTGGCGGATGGCCGTGATATGGGGACCCTGGTGTTCCCGCGGGCAGGGCTCAAGGTCTTTCTCGATGCCAGTGCCCAAGAGCGCGCCGAGCGTCGATATAAACAGTTGATGGGAAAGGGGTTGGATGCTAACCTTTCCGACCTCGTGGAGGCTGTCCGCCAACGGGACGCGCGTGATCGCGACCGGCCGGTGGCGCCGCTGCGGGCGGCGGCGGGGGCGGTGCTGGTCGATTCCACCGCGCTGTCCGCCGATGACGTATTTGAACGGGTCCTGGAAGAGGTGAGGCGCGTCTTTCCGGATCAGTTCCATCAGGTGGCCGCCGATTGAATCGGCGGCGGCCTGGCAGCGGTGCCCGGTTAATCCCGGCGCACCATCGGTAAGGACCGGCGCGGTGTGCGCCGGCCTTGAGTTCAACCCACTTCCCCCCCGCCCCGGAAGGGACGGGACAGCGTGCCTCCCCCAGGTAAACAGTTTCCCATGACCGAAAGTTTTGCTGATTTATTCGAACAAAGTCTGAGTGCCACCCAACTCCAGCCCGGGACCATCGTCATCGGCACCGTGGTGGAGATCACCAGCGACAGCGTGGTGATCAATGCCGGACTGAAATCCGAGGGCGTGATCCCCAAGAGCCAGTTCATCGGCCCCGATGGTCAACTGGAGGTGGCCGTCGGCGATGAGGTGCAGGTCGCGCTCGATGCGGTGGAGGACGGCTTCGGGGTCACCCGGCTGTCGCGCGAGAAGGCCAAGCGCTTCGCCGCCTGGGACTATCTGGAGAAGGCGTTC
The DNA here is from genome assembly GCF_903828115.1 of uncultured Thiodictyon sp. Taxonomy (GTDB): domain Bacteria; phylum Pseudomonadota; class Gammaproteobacteria; order Chromatiales; family Chromatiaceae; genus Thiodictyon. Next base: position 21,970 of record NZ_CAIKKU010000826.1, read on the forward strand.
GAGGCCGGCGATACGGTCAAGGGCCTGATCAACGGCAAGGTCAAGGGCGGCTTCACGGTCGAATTGGGTACCGTGCGCGCCTTCCTTCCCGGCTCCCTGGTGGACGTGCGCCCGGTGCGCGACACCACCTACCTGGAAGGCAAGGAGCAGGAATTCAAGGTCATCAAGCTGGACCGCAAGCGCAACAACGTGGTGGTCTCCCGCCGCGCGGTCGTGGAAGAGGAATACAGCGCCGAGCGTGACCAGCTCCTGAAGAACCTGGAAGAGGGCCAG
>NZ_CAIKKU010000827.1 GCF_903828115.1 uncultured Thiodictyon sp.
GCGAGAGAATCCGAGGCGCTACGATAACCTCGATTACGACAACGACAACGACAACGACAACGACAACGACTCTATTTATCGTCAGTCTGTCGCAACGTTGCCTGGGGCTCTGGTGCGGCCTCTGCGACCGCGACTGAACCTGACTCAGCGACGGCGATTTCCTCCGCCGTCCCGGGTTCGGCAGTCGGCGCGGGGGTTGCGTCAGGCGGCACTGGAGCATCGTCCGGCGCCGCGTCCGCCGCGCGCTCAGCGGCGCCCGCCGCTGCGGCCGGCGGCACCTCGAGGTCGATCCGCGCCAGGGTGTCCCGGACGGCCGCGAGGTCCTCGTCGGCCCGCGGCACCCAGTCCTCGCCCCAGTAAAGGTTGCAACTGGTCTCGGCGCGCAGCAGGTGCCACAGGGCCTCATCGAGGGCCGCCACCCGCGGGCCTTCGGTGATCCCCTGTTCCCCGTTGAACCAGCGGGCGTCGTGGATTACCTTGCTGGTGCGCGCGTAGGCGGCGAGTGTGTCCTTCTGCGCCTGGGAGCCGGTCCACTGGGTGAAGTCCCGGCCGTGGTGCCAGCCGGTGTTCCAGGCCCCGGTGCGGACCCTGACCTCACCGTGGACGCCGTGGACGTTGAGGTAATCGGAGATGAAGGTGGGGGAGATGCCGGCGGTGCCGGCCCGCACCCGCGCGAGCAACGGCAAATAGAAGGCGCTCCAGAAGTTGGCCCCTTCGGTCACGTTGCGGAACCAGCCCCCGTTCTCGCCGTCGGTACAGGTGGTCACGAGCGGCGGGAAGTCGCACCACTTGGTCCGCTCGGCCACCTCGGCGAGGAACCAGTCCAGTTCCATGCCGGACTCCTGGGCGTCCGAGAGGTCGCGGTCGCGCACGATGACGGTGATGCTGTCGTCCCCACAGCGCGCCAGGTGCGGGCGGTAACGCAACTCCTGCCAGCTCATATCGGTTACCGGCTCGACGTGTTCGCTGTCCACCAGTACATAGCGGTAGCCGCAGGCGCGCAAGAGCGGGATCAACTCCATCGAGAAGCCCATCTCGGGGGGCCAGAATCCCTGGAAGCGCGGGCGCCACAGGAGGTGGTGGGCAATCCCGAGCCAGCGTTGCAGGTGTTCCTTGCGGTCCGCCTCCGGGATCAGGGGTAAGACCGGGTGGTAATAGCCGGTCCCCAGGACCTCGAACAGGTCCTGGTTCTGGAAGTGCCAGAGGAGCGCCCCGCAGTCCACGATGCCGTAGACCTGTTCCTGGAAGGCGGCGTCCGAGAGGGTCTCCAGCAGGGTGCCGGAGAGTGACAGATGGACCCGGGCCAGCGCCTCATGGCCCCACAGCACGCGCGGTATGCGGTCCATGGCGAACAGGATCTCCTTGGCCTCCCAGTGCTGGTGCGTCAGCAGGTGCTGGAGGTTACCGGGCGGCTGGTGGAGATTGAGCACGAGCGCGTGGTGGGCAATCATCGAAGGACCCCGGGAGGCTTGAGTTGGGCCGCAAGGATAGCAAAGCGGGCGGGCGACACACAGGAAAAGCCGACCGGACTCGCCCCGCCTGGTCCCGCGGGGGTCGCCCGTCAGTTCCGACCAAAACGACAGGAGATTGGCCTTTAGGCCAAAACTTTGTATATTCTACGGACCTGGCGGCGAATACCTTGAATCAATCCCTACCGATCTCGCCCCGCAGGGGTCTTGATCGGCCACCACCGGCGGTCACGCCAAGCAACTTCAAAGAGGCGAGCGACATGGCTGACAACAAGAGTGTAACCAAGAAGACGGCGGTCAAGCCGTCCGCCCCTCCCGATCCAAGACCCGCCGCCCCTGTCACCAAGAAGACTGTGGCAAAAAAGGCGGTCGCGGAGTCCGCGAGTCCGGCCCCATCGGCCCCCTCGGTGTCCGCGCACCCGAGTGCCCATCCGCCCGCGCCGCCGATGACCAAAGCCGCCGCCGCCGCTGCTGCTGCCGCCAAGGCCACGACGGCCGCAACCCACCCGGTCGCGGCGTCGGCACCGGTGAAGGCCGCCAAGAAGGAGGTTGCGAAGACGGCCGGGCCCGCGCAGGCCGCCGCCGCCAAGTCCAATCCGCAGCCGCCGCTCGAAGAAAAACCGGTGAGTCTCCAGCACCTGGCCAAGGTGACGCCGGAGCAGCGCCAGGAGATGGTTCGGGAGGCCGCCTATTACAAGGCCGAGAAGCGCGACTTCACCGGCGGGAACGACGCCCAGGACTGGGCCGACGCCGAGCGCGAGATCGACGAGTTGCTGGCCAAGGCGCGGGAGATCTTCGGCGGCTGATCTTTAGGAGCGGGGGCGTCCCGCCCCCGCGCCCCCGGCGGAGCGGTGGAACGCCGGGCCGGGAGTGGCCTTCTCTCGTCGCTCGTTTTCACGCGCAAGCAGGGGAATGCAGTGCGGGCGCTCCGCGTCCGGTCTTGGCATTGGCCGATAGCCGGTCCCGCACCCGTTTGCCGGTGCGGTTGGGGGTTTTCAGTACACAAGCGGCGTGGGGCGGCTCACCCGCCGGGGGATCTGGGGGCCGTCATCACCCGCTTGCCCGGCGCTGAGGGTCTCGCACGGCGAAGCAGCCTCGGTCCACCCGTTGAACGCACAGTGGGGGCCGGACAGGGGCAGAAAGATCTCCGGCCCCAGCGGCGGCAGGCCCAGCAGGTTCAGTGTCACGGCATCCAGGACACCATCGGTCTTGCGCAGGCCGCTGCGCAATTGGAAGCTATTGAGCGCCGCGACCGTCGTCTTGTCCGGCTTGCCGGCGAAGGCGACGGTCTTGTAGTCGACATGGGTCCGGCGTTTCTTGTCCCGCCAGACCGATTTCTGTGTCGGCGCCGTCAGTAACCCCTGCGCGGCCAGCGCGGTCTGCACCGCGGCGATCTGGGGCGCCGCCCACCGCTGCGGCCCGGCCGGCATCTTGCGGATGCGGGTAAGGTCAGGGGCCGCGGCGCGGGACGTCAACTGGCCGGACTGCAATTGGTCATAGTGGGTGAGTCGCTGATCATAGATCTCCAGCGCAATCCGCTCGGCCGGCAGCAGCAGGTTCCGATGCGCCGGATCATCGGGCTCGGCCTTGCCGACCTGCTTGCGGAAATCGCGCAGGGCCTTCTGCACCTGGGGGTGGCTGGTGCTGACCTCCGGCAGGTTCGGGGGCAAGACCCGCAGGTGCTGCAGCGCCGCGCGCGCCGCGGGCGGTAGCGTAGCCAGCGGTTGGTCCTCACCCTGGCTCACCAGGGCGGCGAGGCGCTGCCGATACTGCCGTGTTTCGTCGGGGCCCAGTGGACCCGTAACCAGCGCCTCGGGTAGCACGACGGTCCGGCCGTTGTCATGGCGAAACTCCGTCGGCTCCGACACCTGCTGCGGATTGAAGGCCCGCTCCGGCAGATCGCCCCCCTTGAGCCCGAACCCGACCCCATACTTGGCCCGCACCAGCGCGGGCTGGTCCTTGGCGCGAACGCGCCGTGCCAGATTCTCCAGGAACCCGGCCCAGGTATAGGGCTGGGCCTGCCCTTTGCCGTCACGATAGAACATCCCCAGGTTACCCGTCACCGTCGCAGAGTTGGCGGGCAGGCCCCACTGCGACGAGACCGGCGGCGGTGCCGGCGGCAGTTGCGGGAACGCCGGTGCGGGTTCGGCGGCGAAGGCACGCATGGCCCGCAGGGCCGCCTCGGCCCTCATCATGGCCGCCGCGCTGTCGCTTGCCGCCGGGTCCGGCCTGGTTTGACTCCAGGTCAAGGGGTCGACTCTGATCATCGGGTCGGCCAATATCCTGGGGGCACGGGTTGGATCGGCCGGCCCCCTGGGGGTGCGGGCGTCCCGCCCGCCCATCCGGGAACCCGCGGGCGAGACGCCCGCGCGCCCAGGGATGAGGACCGCGCGGGTCCTGGTCGACACGGCCGGCCGCGGTGCCGAAGGCGCAGTCCGGGACCCAAACGTGGGTTCCGCGGCCGCCGGGGGCAGGGTCAGTCGTGCGGCCTCGGCCCTCATCGTTGCCAACAGGTCGTCCGGCGCCGACAATTCCGGGTTTTCCTCCAGGGTGGGAGTCGGCACCTCGACCGGCTTGACACACAGGGTATCGCGCGCCTCTCCCCGGGCCAGTGCCAGCACCCGTCGGCCCTGTCCGGCGCCGAGAAAGTGGTAGAGATAGTCCTCTTCCGGGGTGGTCGCGCCGGTGTCGAGGCTCAGATAGTGTTTGGCAAAGGCCAGCACGGCGAAGTTGTGGCGCAGGAGTTGGAGTTCCTCATCCTCCGCCCCCCGCTTGCCGTCCGCCGTGTCCGCGATGATGCCGCGCACCTGTGCATCCGCGAAGGGACCATCCCCCAGGTCCAGGCGTTCACGGCCCGTCAGCGCATCGGCCTCGCTCGCGGCCAGCAGTTGCGCCCCGAATTTCTTGATAATGCCGTGGAAGGTCGCCGGCAGGAACTGCCAGACCCCGGTCGCCGACCCCAGACTGCCGTTCTTGAGGGTGGGGCGGACGTGGTCGTTCCAGGTATAGGCGCTTTCCATCTCCCCGGTGGCCAGGGCCTGCCCCAGACTGGCCTGGGCGCGCTCGGCGACGTCCAGCAGGATGAGCAGTTGACGGGGTGACACGTCCTGCGCCCGGTCATAGTTGCGCGACTGGCGCTCCGACAGGGCGCGATAGGCCGCCAGCGCGATCTGCGGCGGACTGCCGTCCGCCGCATACACGGCGGAGGTCGCCGACGGTTGGGCCGCCGAAGCCGACGACAGCGCAAGTATGGCAGCAGCCACCGGGCCGCCAAGGAACCTTGGGTGTTTTATCGCAGTGTACCTAACATTACTAAACTATATCAGCGCATTGCAGTATAGACCCGCCAGCGGGGAAAACAAGTCATGGCGCTCTCGACCCGCATTGTTACGAAGCGACGGCCGGGCCTGACCTCTCCGGTCGCGCTGTGCCGGGGCCTATCCCTGACCCCACAGACGGGCCTTGGCCCGTCGCTCTGGCGCAACCGCCGCGCGTCCTACCCACCGGACTGCTACCGTCGGTCGGATCAGGTCTTTTGTCCTTCTCCCCCCCCCTGCTAAGGTAATATCGCCGTCGGCAGCACGCGTCGCCCGCGCCGCAAAGAAACCACCGGGTTGCGCGTTGCCGAATCCTTTGTTCAAACGATCGGCCGGAGGGGAGCGATGAAGACGACAATGACGGGCGCGGGGCTGCTGGCGGGGGCGCTGCTGCTGGGCGGCGGTGCCGCGCAAGCGACGCTGGTGAACTACACGGCGGGCGGCGTCAATCTGGTTTACGACCAGGACCGCAACTTGACCTGGGCGGCGGACGCCAACCTGTTCCAGACCCAATACACCGCTGACAACACCACGGTCAGCAAAATCATTGCCGCGGTTCCGACGGTGCCCGACAGCTATTACGGACCGCACACGGTGGTGGCGGGCGACTTCGTCACCAACAGCGGGGTCATGAACTGGTGGGGCGCCATGGCCTGGACCCAGTGGCTCGGCAGCATCGGTTATGGCGGGGCCAGCGACTGGCGGCTGCCTGCCACGTTGCAGCCGGATGCCACCTGCGATTCTCAGTTCAATGCTGGCGGCGGCTTTCCACTCCAAGGTAACGGCTATAGCTGCACCGGTAGCGACCTCGGGCACCTGTTCTACGCCGAGGGCCTTCTGAATCCGGGCCAAAGCATCGCGGCCAGTGCTGCGCTCAATCAACATTTCACCACTATGCAGTCGTCAAGTTACTGGACGGGTACGGAGTTAGCGCCGGGTCTCGGCCGCGCGTGGTACTTCTCCACCGGCGACGGGCTCCAGGACTACGGCGGTGGCAAGGACTACCAGTACTACGGTTGGGCCGTGCGCCCCGGACAAGTCGCCGACGTCCCGCTACCCGCGACTGGCCTGCTGATGGCACTGGGCTTGCTGGCGCTCGGCGCTACCCGACGCGCGCGGCGAGCGACTTTGGTTATTCGGTGATGCGGGTGATTCAGCGCTTACCGTAAACGTCGCGCAGCGACGCGGTGGGAGCGGCTTCAGCCGCGACCAGGCCTCGCAAACGCCCGCCACGTCGCCGGTTACCGCGGCCTCGCCGCGCGCCTGCCAGCCGCTCCCCCGCAAGCCTTACCCCGAGCGGGCGGGCTGCTGACCCTGCCCCGCCGTCGGGTCCGCTGCGCGGACCGCGACCGGCCGTCGTGCTGATCGAACCGTGTGCGTGACGGCCGCAGGCCGCCCGGAGTCCA
>NZ_CAIKKU010000828.1 GCF_903828115.1 uncultured Thiodictyon sp.
GGGTGCTGCTGTCACGTTCTCCGGCGCAACTGAGCGTCAAGAGGCTTGAGTTGCAGGCCGCAACGCCTATCAACCAAGTGCGGATAAATCCTAACTTCATCACTGAGCAACTTTGCTCAGAATTTTAGGAACAGGTTTGAATCTCGTGATCTACGCCGAGGGCCATAGCATCGACCACATCGTGGTCGGGCACCGCGGGCACAGCCTGTTCGAGCGCTGGCTGATCGGCTCGGTCGCCCGGCGGGTCATCGCCTATGCCCCCTGCGCGGTGACGGTGGTCCGGCCGCGGGCCTGACCGGCGAAGGAGATCGCTCCGGAAAGTTACGGTGACAAAGTTACGGTGACAGTTTGACAAAGTTACGGTGACAGTTTACTAAAAGTTACGGTGACAGTTTACTAAATGCACCGAATGCGAATGGGCGTTGAACGCAACCGTAATTACTGTATTTAGTAAACTGTCACCGTAATTTTATACAATCAAGGAACCCTGCAATTGCATAGTGGGTGGAAATTACTTTGACGTTTGTCTAACGAAAGCTCTTTTGTAAGGATCAGCTACTTTCCCGGAACTCGTCAGAATTCCGGCCTTTTTTAACGCCTCGACAGCAGCTTCCGGGGAAGCTGTTATTTTTCGCTTATAGTCGAGCATATTTTGTGCGTTTTGCTTTGCTTCTTTTGGAGTCATTGCACAATACCAAATCAAATAAAAAAGCAAGGGGCTTAAAGCGTGTCAACTAAAAAATGAAATATACAGCATCTTGCTGATATGTCAACCGATCCTCTCGGCTCTGGTACCCGGAGAGTCGCGCGCCTCGTGTATCCGCCCAGATGCACCCTGCCGCTGGGCGGACTCGGACAGCGCGACAGCCTCCGTGCGCCCCGTTCTGGGCCCTCGCTTCGGTACGACCTGCCCCCGTAAGTGCGGTCGGCCTGCACTCCGGCCCTTCGGCGAACGGCTCGACGGCGTGTCGGAGATCCTTGTATACCGCCTACGCGGCTCCCCGGGACTCTTGCCCCTGCGCCACGGCGGCGGCACGCCCGGGCTCTAAAGCCTACCTGGCCCAATAAGAGCGAAGCTGCCACCAGGTGCCACATAAGCATTCTCTGATGCATCACGCTGGCGCGGGCGGTTCGGTAGGATGGCAACCTCCGCCGTCAGACAGGTGCCCGCCAGATGAAACGCTGCTGGGACGAGCAGCAACTGATCGAGCACTCGACGCTGTTCGCTTCCGAGCAGCCGCTCCTTGGCAACCGCACGGACCGGGGCAAGATCGGCGTAGCGGTCCTGTTGAAGTTCGGCCAGAAGCTCAAGGCCCGGGTCGAAGCCTATGCCGGACCCGCGCCGCTGAGCGCCGCCGCGGGGGCCGGCGGGCGGCCCGCCACGGCCTGAACACGTCAGGTCTGGGCCAGCGTGGATTGCGCGCCAGCGGGCGCCAGGCCGCTACCAGGCTGTCGGACTTTCGGAGCCGTGCCCAAAAAGCGGTCAGCCATTGATCGTTTTCGGTGGTCCTACGCGAAATCTGCGGCTCTCGCGTTGGGTCAGGGCTTCAGATTTGGCGTAGGAACGCGCTTCGACGCTAAGTCATTGAGGCTGCTACGGTTGGTACGATCGGAAGCCTGCCGGTGTCCGCCGGCGGGCCTGGCGCCGCGCCGCGGGCGGCCGGATGAGCGCCCGCTGGCGTCCATTTTCTGCGGTCGATAACCCCATTTCTGTAAAGTCATGAATACAAGAAAGGCAAATGCTTATGAAAGCCACGTCTTTACATAACTCTTAGCGCACGCCGCCCCGTGCCGCGATGCCCTAGCGCTGACCAGTGGGCGCCAGTATTCACCGTCTACCACACGGGGATTCTCCGCAATTTTCGTGTACGCGGTCTCACCGGAGCGCGTGGCGACGGCTCGCCTTTTCAAGGCCCTGGACGGCCGTCGTTGCTCAGATGGCGAATGTTCCCCGAGGCTCTACCGGCGTCACCGCGTGACGATTTGACGCTGTCCGCCGCAGTCGAGATCCTGCCCGGCCAGCGCGAACGCGCCGGGAAGAATTTTTCTTCTAAGAGTGTTGCAAGATCGCCAGAGGTGGTCTAGTATCTTCTCTGCCAGCAGCAGAATTTTTCTTCCATCAGAGGTGTTCTCATGAAAGACCTTGCCATGCGCCCCAACGAACCGACCGTTAAAGAGTTCTATCAGGACCGCTATCAGCGCACTTCGAGTGTATGGGTAGACGATTACGGACAAAGCTCCAACAACACTCCTTACCTGATTTTCAGTAATACCTCTTTCTATCCTCATGGCGGCGGTCAGAAAGGTGACCGGGGAATACTTCACATCCCACTTGAGATAAGCCAGGCGAGCGGTCTTCCAACGGAACTGGTTATTCTGGATACTCATAAAGTCGACGATTTCATACATCATTTCGTTGAGCCCGGCGTGGACTTGCAACTTATCGAAGAGCACCTTGTCGGTGCCCAGAAATTTGACGCCGCGCTCAACTGGGAGTTTCGTTACACCCAAATGCGACTCCACACCATTGCGCATTTGCTGCATTGTTTTATTGAAAAATCTCTCGGCAAGGAACTGGCATTTCCCAGCTATTCAGAGCTTAAGGAGGCGCAGGGTATTAACCGGTACCCGCTTCCAAACCTGGTAAACGAGGATCAGTTTCAGGATGCGGTCGCGAGCCTGAATACCTGGATGGCAGGCGATCATCCGATAAAGATTTACGCGAATGACGATCCGGAATTCCCAAACTGGTATCGCTGGTGGGAATGTGATTCATGGCGAATCCCTTGCGGCGGCGTGCATCCCGCGAACACAAATGAAGTCGGAAACTTCAAGGCGACACTGAGCAGCAAGAAGGGGAACACCACGATGACGTTTGAGTTGGCGGCATAATTCAGCGGGGATATGACGGGCAGGATGCCCGCCCCACTATAAAGTTTAGGTGTTGTTGCTATTTAAGAGTCGTTAATCATCAATGGCAAACTACCAGCATTTCAGTCGCTATCTGTTTTCCTTTCGTATACGGCATGGCTTTGAAAGCACAAGTGAGTTTTTGGATGCCTGTAAGGTTCCGATGTCGGATAACTATTATCGCGATGTTGAGGCGGGGCGTAAACTTCCTACCATGGACAAGGCTATCGAGCTCTTTCAGGCGATGCCTTTTGGAGAGAGCGATGATCGCTACGAGTTCTTCTGGCATTACCTAAAGGAGATCCTGCCGGAAGACGTGCAAAAGAATGTTCTCATGCCGAGGGTGGATACTTCTTTTGAAAGGATCAAGGACTCAAGGGAACTTCTGGAGTATGACCTAAGAATGCATCGCGAAGCGGCGGCGATAGCAAGATTCGCGGAATCTCATCTAAGCTCGGATGATGAGATTGCATACATCTCGGAGGCTTTTGATCTGATGCCGCTCCTTCACTATATTCATATGGTTGATTGCGCATCAGAGCAAGAGATTAGGGATGTATGCAATAAGAATGATATCTCAGCAACAGGAGAAGAGATAGATAGATTCTTCGCGGCGATCGGAGTTCAGGCAATATCGGATAATGGAGAAAAGCGCTATGTTCGCAGCAAGCCGATTTTTCGTGTGCCGCGAAACATCAAAGGACTTGCTTTTAAAGATCGATTCACTACGTCAGAGCTTATTAAATCTTTCGAGAAAAAGCGCGCCCCAGAAAAGTTCGATGTTAATGCGACATTCGATTATTCTACGATTGTTGCAATTTCAGCGGCTTCGCAGGAAAGGCTTTCTGATAGATTAAGAGATCTAATATCCGAAATATCCGTATCGGAAAGACAACTCGATGATCCCACGGCAACCCCGTTTTTTATCGCCATACTTATTTCTGGTAGGCATGAGTACAAGCCAGGCTGATAAATCATGTATCTGAGGTAATGTTACCTGGCGACAAGGATGACGCGGAGTGTAGGTGACGGATAGAGGCATCGATCAACCCTAAGGTGATAACCATGAAACACTGCGACAAGAAAGCTGTTACCGTTAATGTGACGAATCGCTGCAATCTACGCTGTGTTTACTGCATGGCGTGTGCTGGCGATGAGCAGGACAAGGCTTACTCGATTCCCCTTGATTTTGCACTGAGTGGCATTCGGGACGCCTTGGAAGGTATTCCTTCCGGAATCAAAGCTGAGATGCTTCGTTTCTTTGCTCCGGGTGAGCCCACTCAAGATATGAGTGTCATTCGTCAGTGCGTCGACTATGCTCGCCAAATCCGACCTGGCTGCATAGTGGAATTGCAAACAAACGGGCTTTTCGAGAATGATGATAATGCAAAATGGATCGCTGAAAACATCAGCGTGGTCTGGTTCTCTCTCGATGGCCCGGCAAGCACTAACGACCGCAATAGGCCGGATGCGTTCGGAAAAGGAAGAACGGCCGATATTGAGCGTTACTTGGGCATTGTGCAGTCCAGAACGAAAGTAGGGGTGCGGGTTACCGTCACCGATGAGTTCTTAGACAACCAAGAGGCATTGGTCGAGTATTATCATCGCCTCGGCGTGAAATTTCTCGCCCTTAATCCTGTTATTCGTCCTGTAAAACGTGGGGAGCAAGGGCTTATCTCTGTCAACGCGAGCAGTCAAATGCGCTTCGCAAAGGGCTTCTGTCGAGCCTTTAAGATGGCAGAAGATTATGGCATGGAGTTCACGAACTCAATGTCGTTTAACTTCGATGAGCCAACGAACGTCAGTTGTCGCAGTTGTCTTCCTATGCCACAACTGAACCCCGACGGTTCGGTATCGTCCTGCGACATGGCGATGTATCGCGACACCAAGGACGAGCTTAAGCCGTTTATTTACGGCGAATGGGATGCGGAAAAGAAGATCATCGCGTATGACAATGAGAAGATCGCGCATTTGCAGAGTCATCGATTGGAGTCTCTTCCGAAATGCTCGAAATGTCCGATCGGAAAGTATTGTGCTGGAGGGTGCATCGGCCGAATCGCCTATCAGACCGGTGATGTAAACAGCGTGCTTCCGGAGATTTGCGCGGCGACCATTTATATGGCGAAACATATCCCCCTTGGGAGAATGCAATATACGCAGACTCATCCATGAGTCATGGCTCTATATCGTGACGTGTTGCGGTGAAGGGCTAGGTATATTAACGCGCGGCGTCGTAATAGAGGTAGGCTCTATGGTCGGCGCCATCGGGTGCCGCCGGGGCTGAGTCGCCAGCCCCGCGGCCCCGCCCTAGGGCGTGATGACCATCCGTTCAAATTCGCCCCGTCGATGCCCCGCCGAGGCCAGGTACCAGGTACTGCCGGCGTGACCTCGCGACGCCCCGGCGCGGGCCACCGCAGCAATACGCTGCCGCGCTGACCAACTGGCGGCCGTCGGTTCCACCAAGGTTGAACCCCGTGCCATGGCCCAAGAACTCCTAGAGTTACGGTGACAGTTTACTAGAGTTACGGTGACAGTTTACTAAATGCACTGAATGCGGATGGGCGTTGAACGCAACCCGTAATTACTGTATTTGGTAAACTGTCACCGTAATTCCGATTCGACTCGGCCCCCAGCAGGGCCTTGGAGACGCAGTCAACCTTGGGATCGATGGGATGGCGCATAGCGGCAACAACAAAATGCCGTCTTGGTGGCGGTCGGTCCGCCGTTACTCCGGGACACCAATCCCGACCACCGGGACCCCAGCGGCAAAGACAGCCTAGCCCCGCGGCGGGGGTCAAGGTTTCGACTTGCCTTTCGCTGTTTATGTATATACAATAACGAGCGTGGACATCGCCTTTGATCCCGCCAAAGACCGCCTGAACATCGCCAACCATGGCGTCTCGCTCGCGCTGGCGGCGGACCTGGAATGGGATCTGCTCTTGGCGAGCGAGGACGCCCGGGAGGCCTACGGTGAACAACGCTGGGTCGGCTTCGCGCCCATCGGCCAGCTGATCTATTGCGTGGTGTTCACCGAAGAGAATGACTGCTATCGCATTATCAGCTTGCGCGGAACGACGAACAGTGAAAAACGCACTTACATCCATCACCTCTAAGTCCGGCCGTGCCTTTCTCTTGAACAGCGAGGAAGAAGACGCACGCATCCGCGAGGGTATCGCCGCCGACCCGGACACCCGCGAGCTGTCCGCCGCGGAGATGGCCCAATTGCGCCCGCTGGGTAGGCCCAAGTCGTTGGTCACGAAACAAGCCGTCTCGATCCGACTTGACCCCGAAGTCGTCGCGTTCTTCAAAGCGGGCGGCCCCGGCTGGCAGACGCGCCTGGATGCTGTCTTGAGGGACTATGTACGCGCACACTCATAGAGGAAAAAGGGCCAGGCTCAAGTATGAACCCGGAACATAGGATGAGGGGCCAAGGATGCGAGGTTTGCGATGCAGGTCGAGGCCGATGTCTCCAACGGGCGAGGATCATGTCGAAGGATCAGTCAGGGCGCTGCTGCATTGCCCGTTCGATCAGCCGCGACCGCAGACCGTTCCCGGCGGGCGCCGGGTCAAGATCGATTTGCGGAACCAAGCAGATCGAGCCACTTAGAGCCTTCGCGCACGATTTTTCCGTTTCGTAAGGTGACCCCGTCTTACCCGAGCGACCACCAATGCCGTCATGGGGTGGCCCCCTGCGCGGTAGCGCAGCGCTCCCACCCTCCGCCGCGCAGGCGCCAATGGACCCCAGCGTCCTCATCGATGCGCAACAGGTGCAGCCAGCCGTTGTCCACCAGTTGGCGCACCAGCGCATGGCGCTCGATGATCGCGTCGATGGCCGGCTCCGGGGCCTCGATGAAGACGCTGAGGCGCAGCGGCTCGTGCACCCAGCGCCGGCCGTCGTGCAGGGATTGCAGGGGCAGCCCGACGCGCAGCTCGCCGCTGTTGCCTTCCAGCACCCCGATGGCGCCGCCCACCACGTTGTGCAGCAGCTTGTTACCGCTGCCGAAGCGGCGGTTGTCCACCACCGAGCCGTAGTACTGCATGTTGATCCAGTTGGCCACCACCATCGGGGCGGTCATGATCAGCTCCAGGATCTTGAAGCCCTCGTCCTGCTGCCAGACGTACTCGTGCAGAAAGGCGCGTCCGCCCAAGTCCAGGCCAATGGTGCGCGCACGCGGCGCGGCGATGAAGGCGGCGTTGTTGGCCAGGGCCCATTCCTGGCGCACATGGGACCAGTCGCGGCTGCGTCGGCGCACCTCGGCCTCCACCGCGCGGTCCGGCCGGCCGCCGATGCCGAGCAGCGCGGCGCGCTCCATGCGGGTGAGGTCGCCGGCCTGCTCCAGCCATTGGCGCAGTCGTTCCAGGTCCGGGGCCAGGGCGTCGGGGACCTCGTCGGTGTCGAAGAGCCGCAGGATGTCGGTCGTGGTGTCGTGCAGGCCCGCCAGGAACCAGGTGTCCTCGGGGATCGCGATACCCCGCTCCGCCAAGCCCTGCCGCACGGCGCGGTCGTTGAGCAGGGCGGCCACCACCCGGGCGCTGGCCTCGCCGGTCTGGCCGGCGCAGGCGCCGCAGTCGAGGCCGGTGGCGTGGGGGTTGTTCACCGTGGTGCTGCCATGTCCGGCCAGCAGCACCAGGGGGGCGAAGCCCGCGGTCATCGCCATGGCGCGCAGGATGCGCTCGGCATGGTCGAGCCGCTCCGACTCGGGGATCCCCGAGGCCCCGTGCCCGCTTGCGTGCCCGCTTATGTGCCCGGTCTCGCACTGTCCCGGCGGGACGGCCTCCAGGGTCGGCCCGGTGCGTGTCAGGGTCTCCGGGTCGAGACCCTGACTGTGCGGGTCGGGGACCGGGCGGCTCCAGCCGAAGCTGTCGGTGACCAGCTTGGGGGCGTACATCAGCCCGGCCGACTCGACGAACGAGAAGCAGGAGGCGGCGGAGAGCTTGAAGCCCTTCCACGCCTTGAACAGACCGAGGCGCAGCCGCCGCTGCGCCTGCACGCCCTCGCGGTCCCCGGCCTTGACCCGCTCGCCGATGCGGTAGGCGGGGTTGAAGATCACCGGCACATGGCTGCGGGCAACCGCGGAGCCCAGGGGTACGTGCTCGATGAAGATGCCGAAGAAGCCGGCGAAGCCGATGGTCTGGACCCCGGGCGCCACGGTCTCGAGCGCGCGGCGGAAGACCTCGGAGCGCACATCGATGCAGAACGCCGCCTGAACCGCCGGGCGGGCCGCGGGCCGGTCCGGCACGCGGGCCAAACCGGCGATCACGCGGCGCTGCACGCCGATCTCCATCGCCACGAGCAGGATGCGGTCGATCTCAGCGGAGGCCTGGCGTTTGGCGGACGGCGGACGCATGCTCGCCGCGAGCATCTCCTGCCAGCGGGCCGCCAGCGCGGGCGAGCGTTTCTCCTCGAAGAGCAGCATGTCCCACATCAGGCGGATGGCCAGGAGATCGACGATGGAGTCGTCGCGGCTGCCGACCAGCTCGGCCTGCCAGCGCAGATACCGGGTCCAGGCCGCCCAGCCGCCGACGCTCATCAGCGAGGCGTGCAGGTAGCGCTCCACCGCCGCATCGGGGATGCCGAGCCGCTCGATGGCCAGTGCGATGGCGCCGCGGGGCTCCGTCGGCAGACGGGCCACGGCGCGGCGAAAGTCGCGCAACCCCATCAGCGCCGGGCTGCGGTCGATGCCGGCGGCCTTGCGCCAGGATGGGTAGAGCGGGAGCTGACGCCAGGGCATGGCGACGAGCGCCTGGCCCAGGTCGAAATGGGCGGCGCAGTGCAGGCTGATGCGCTCGGCGACGAAACTCGACCAGAGGCCGCCCTCCACCCGCTCCAGCACCTCGCTCACCGGGGCCATCCCGAGCCGCGGCTCGGGCGCCGGCGTTGCCAGCGTACCCTCCACGGTGTCCGCATCCAGGCGGCTGCCGCAGCGCTCGATCGCGGCCTGGAGGTCATCCCGGCCGATGCGCCCGCCGGCCAACTGGTCGCGGTAATAGCCCCACGACATGTAGAGCCCGGTGCCGGTGATCCGCGCCAGGGCGTCGGAGGCGTCCTGAAAGCTGAGATCCCGAAGCCCGAAGAAGGGGTTCACGGCGACAAAATTCTTCAGCGGCCACAGGGGGGCAATGCGCTCGCAGGCGGCAGCGATACGCCGATCCAGCTCGGCGGCGTCGATGATCGGGGTGGGCGCCGCCGGCTGGTCGGCGTTGGCCGGCGCGCTCGCCGCCGGGACTGCGGATTTCGTCGGTGTGGTGGCGTCGTTCAGGGTCATGATCAGGCTCCGGGGGAGGTGACTGGAGCGAAGGGGGCAGGCGGCGTCACGGAGGCGGGCAGCGGGCCCGGCCAGATGCGCTCGATCAGTCGGGTGATGTACACGTCGATGTAGAGGCCGTTGTAGAGGTGCATGTAGATCCCGTCGCCCAGGAACGCCGGGGCCTGTTTGAGCACCTGCTGGAAGACCAGCAGGACCAGGAACACGCCCACGAAGGCCTGGGCCAGCCAGACCTGGAAGGGCCCATCCGCATCCTGCACCGGCAGGACACTCCCCTCCAGGGCCGCATCGAACAGTGCGTGCAGGGTGAAGTAGGCCACCGCGACCACCGCACTCAGTCCCAGACCGCGGCGCAGGAAGTCCTCGCCGCGCATCACGCCAGCCATCTGCAACAGCAGTTGAGTCACGGCGATGACCACCACCGTACCGACCGCCAGGTGCGCCGGCTGGTGCCCCGCGGTGACGCCGAAGGCGGCGCCCACCGCCAGCACGATGAGTCCGCCGCCGGCCAGGGCCAGCAGCAGCCGCAAGGGCCCAACGCCCGGGGATGCATGGGGGAGTGTCGGCGCCCGAAAGGCGTCCACCCCGCTGCCGGAGGCGAGAAAGGCATGGGCCTTGTAGAGCGAGTGGGCCACCAGGTGCAGCATGGCCAGGCTATAGAGACCCAGGCCGCACTCCAGGAGCATGAAGCCCATCTGCGCCGTGGTCGACCAGGCCAGCGAGACCTTGATATTGGTCTGGGTGAGCATGACCAGGGAGGCCAGCGCCAGGGTGAACAGGCCCATCACCGCCAGGGCGCCCATGGCGAGTTGGGAGTGGGACATGACCGGGCTCATGCGAATCACCAGGAAGGCACCGGCGTTGACGATCCCCGCGTGCAGCAGGGCAGACACCGGGGTCGGGGCCTCCATGACCTGGAGCAGCCAGCCGTGGAACGGGAACTGGGCAGACTTCAGCCCCGCGGCGATCACGATCAGCAGGGCCGCGATCTCGAGCGCAATCGGCACCGGCCCCTCCATGGCCGCAAGGATGCGGAACAGCTCGTCGAACTGCAGGGTGTGCAGCGTGAGGCCGATGAGGACGACCGCGACCAGCAGACTCAGGTCCCCGACGCGGCTGGCGACGAACTTCTTGTGGGCGGCCAGCACAGCGGCCGGGCGCTCCGGATAGAACATCAGAAGCTGGTGCAGGCACAGGCTGGTCGCGATCCAGGCCAGGGCGAACATCAGCAGATTGCCGGAGACGATCAGGGTCAGGATGGCCGCCAGGGTCAGCGCCAGCCACTTGTTGAAGCGGCCCCGGTTGGGGTCCCCGTCCAGATAGTTGTACGCGTAGCGGGTGACGATGGCACCGATGAAGGCCACCAGCATCAGCATGATCACCGTCACGCTGTTGACATAGGTGCCCAGCGTCAAGGCCCCCAGGCCGCCGGGCAACTCGACCCGGTAGAAAATCCAGGCATAGGTGCCTTCGAACGGGTAGGCCGCTGCTGCCAGCAGTGCGCTGACGAACGCCAGCCAGGCGGCGGCGCCGCAGAGGCGTGCCATCAGTCCCGGCCAGGCGTTGGCCCAGGCGGTCGGCACCAGGCCGACCGACAGCAGGAGCAGCGGTGCGGCCAGGACCAGACCGGGGGTGGGGCCATCAGGCAACATGGCAACCTCCTTCGGCGGCCTGAAGCGCCCGCGCGGACCGGTCGGTGCAGACCAGCGCAGACGACGGCCGGGCGCCGCCTGGCCCGGCCGCCCGCGGGTATGGCGGGATGGTGGAATGGCTCATCCTGGGGCTCCTCTGTGGCTGAAAACAGTGGCGGCCGCAGGGATCTGCACCGCCCATGGCAGAGGAGTCTAGGGAGCCCGATCCAGAAAAAATAATGAATTGTCATCATGGAAACGATAACCTTAAGGCTATCGTTTTCCGAGTGAGAGACCGGCCATGATGCATGTCACCCTACGCCAGTTACGGACCTTCGAGGCCGTTGCCCGGTTGCGCAGCTTCTCCCGGGCGGCCGAGGAGATGCACGTCACCCAGCCCACGGTGTCCAAGCAGATCCGTCTGCTGCACGAGCAGGTGGGTCTGCCCCTGCTGGAGCAGTTGGGCAAGAAGGTCTTCCTCACCGAGGCCGGCCAGGAGCTCTTCGCCACCTGCGCCGACTGGCTGGACACCTGGGGCCGCTTCGAGCAGACCATCGACAATCTCAAGGGCCTCAAGCAGGGGCACCTGCGGATCGCCGCGGTCACCACCGCCAAGTACTTCATGCCGCGTATCCTGGGCCCCTTCTGCGCCCGCTACCCCGGCATCGACATCGCCCTGGAGGTGGTGAACCGCGACCGGCTGCTCGACCGCCTGACCCGCAACCAGGACGACCTCTACATCATGGGCGTGCCGCCGGAGGGTCTCGCTACCGAAAGCGAGTCGTTCATGGACAACCCGCTGATCGTGCTGGCACCGATCGCCCATCCGCTGGCGGGGCGCCAGAGGATCCCGTTCGCCGAGCTGGCGGCCGAGCGCTTCCTGGTGCGCGAGCAAGGCTCGGGCACCCGCATGACCATGGAACGGGTGTTCCAGGAGCGCGGCACGCCGCTACGGATCAAGATGGAGCTGGGCAGCAACGAGGCCATCAAGCAGGCCGTGGCGGGCGGTCTGGGTCTGGCCATGCTCTCGCGCAGCACGCTCGACCTCGGTCCCAGCCAGACCGGGCTGGCCGAACTGGACGTGGAGGGCTTTCCCATCGTGCGCGCCTGGTACGTGGTGCGGCCCAAGGGCAAACAGCGCTCGGTGGTGGCCGCCACCTTCCTGGAGTTCTTGCGCGGGCATGTGCAGATCTTCGCAAGAGGCCGGTAGGCCGGATTATCCAGGGAGGAGGTTGATCACGGTCCCCTGCGCCGCTGCTTGGCAGTTGTTGCGGCTAAACGGTTACACAGCTTCCCATTCGGTGCGCGGGACGACCCGCACCCGGCGGGCCGTCAGTGCTTGCACCAACTTCGCTCTGACTCTGCATAGCACACATTCGTCCTCCAGGATTACTTTGCAATGCCCAAGAAAACGGCCAAACAACGCTCAACCTCTATCATTGCATCCGCATCAATGCGCCCGAAGGCTTGCCCGACTTTGTCACGCTTCACGGTCATCGCCTTATCAACCATCACTTGTGACGGCTTTTGCAATCCGTTCCCGGCGTTCGGCTGAACAGTGATGCGAAACAGCGGCGCGGCAACCAGCGTGCTTGTTGTCGGCAGCACGGTGACGGTGGCGTGCTCGCCGAATTGGTCTGCCTGAATCACTAAGGCGGGTCTTGGCTTGCCGAAGTCGCCTTGCATGGCGATGGTTACAAAGTCGCCCCGCATCATGCCGTCCAGCCGTTCACATCCGCCAAGGCTTCATCCATGAATTGATGCATATCCGTGTCGGCCAGATCCGCCTGAGCGGCAATCAGGGACTGGCGGCGGCATTCCTCCGCAAAGTGTGGCCGGCGCGTATCAGGTACCCAGATTTGCACCGGGCGCAGTCCCGCCATACGCAAGGCGTCGCGGTGCTTCTGAACGCGGGCGTTCACGGGAATGGTTGCCAACGCAAATCTCCTGTTGTCTCGTCACATCAAACAGTATAGTCATCAAAAAAGTTACATGCA
>NZ_CAIKKU010000829.1 GCF_903828115.1 uncultured Thiodictyon sp.
AGTGCAGATCAATGCAGCACCGCGTCCAGACTGTCCGCGGTGAGGATGCGGTCCGACCAGCGCAGCAGGCTGTCGGGGTCCGCGCTGCTGATGCGTGCGCGCACCGTCTCGCTCGGGGGACCGAATTTCCGGTCGATCTGACGCAGCAGGATCGCTGCCTCACCCTCCTTTCTGCCCTCCTTTCTGCCCTCCCGTCTGCCTTGCTCGATGTAGCGGTCGATGAAAGTTTGCATGATGGGGTCTCCCGTGGGGTTCTGTTCCAACAGGGCGCGGACGTCGCGCTCTTCCACGCGCCCGGTGCCTTGGACATAGTAGCGCAGCAGGGATTCCAGGATCTCCAAGGCGGTGGTCCGGTCCTCGACCTGCTCGATCAGCGTCAGTAGGTCACCCAACCGCGCGAGGGGCTCTTTGCTGAAGATCCAGCGCATCGCCAACTGGACCAGACGGGTCAGCGCGGCGCCCTTGATCTCGGCGTTGGTGCGGGCGGAGATGTCGTGCAGCGCGTAGGTGAACCGCGGTACGAAGGGTGCCAGCACCGTCGGTAGCGGGGCGATCAGGTCATGGAAGTTGCGGGGTGCGCGCCAGCGTCCTTTGCCGTGGTAAATCACCAGCGGATAGATCGGCGGGAGCCGGCGGGCCTGCGGGTGTTGCTTGCGGTACGCATCGCCCTCGGCCGCGAGATAGCGCAGCAATTGCAGCAGCGTCCAATACTCGGGGCTGCTCTTGTGCTCGAATAGCACGTAGATCGTTAGGGGTCCATCGCGATGGCGAACGCGATAGACCAGATCCGAGTAGGCCGAGCGCAGATCGGCCGAGACATAGGTATCCTTGGAGATTTCCAAGGTTTCGAGGTCGATGTCGGCCAGCAATTCAGGCGGCAGGTGGTGCCGCAGGAAGTCGACGGCGATCTCCCGGCGGCCGAAGCTCTCGCGGAAGTAGGTGTCGTGGGGGGTGGCGATGTCGTCCATGGCATCGGAGATTAAACGCGGCGCCTTGGCGGCGCAAGCGTCAGCGAGTCGCGGCCCGACCAAGACACGATCGGCCCAGTCCTCGTGGGCCAAGCCGCTGAGCAGGTCGGCGACCCAAACAGGGGAAAACGGGAAAACGGGCCAGGCTCGAATGGCGCTAAGTTACGCACGAGACCTCATGAGAACAGTGTCTTGCGGCGCGGCCAGCCTGCTGCCCGAAACGCTCCAGTACCAAGCGGAGCCTGGAAGAATCGGGCGGGCGGTCGCTGATTCTCAAGAAAGCCGGGGCTGGGTTATCGCGCAACGCGCTAATATCGTTGAGATCTTGCGCAAGCCGTCGCCAGTGCAGATCAATGCAGCACAGCGTCCAGACTGTCCGCGGTGAGGATGCGGTCCGACCAGCGCAGCAGGGTGTCGGGGTCCGCGCTGCTGATGCGTGCGCGCACCGTCTCGCTCGGGGGGCCGAACTTCCGGTCGATCAGCCGCAGCAGGATAGCTGCCCCACCCTCCTGTCGGCCCTCCTGTCTGCCCGCCTGTTTGCCTTGCTCGATGTAGCGGTCGATGAAGGTTTTCATGATTGGGTCTCCCGTGGGGTTCTGTTCCAACAGGGCGCGGACGTCGCGTTCTTCGACGCGCCCGGTGCCTTGGACATAGTAGCGCAGCAGGGATTCCAGGATCTCCAGCGCGGTGGTCCGGTCCTCGACCTGCTCGATCAGCGTCAGTAGATTGCCCAACCGCGCGAGGGGCTCTTTGCTGAAGATCCAGCGCATCGCCAACTGGACCAGACGGGTCAGCACCGCGCCCTTGATCTCGGCGTTGGTGCGGGCGGAGATGTCGTGTAGCGCGTAGGTGAACCGCGGCACGAAGGGCGCCAGCACCGTCGGCAAGGGGGCGATCAGGTCATGGAAGTTGCGGGGTGCCCGCCAGCGTCCCTTGCCGTGATAGATCACCAAGGGATAAATCGGCGGGAGCCGCCGGGCCTTCGGGTGTTGCTTGCGGTACGCATCGCCCTCCGCCGCGAGGTAGCGCAGCAATTACAGCAGCGTCCAGTATTCCGGGCTGCTCTTGTGCTCGAACAGGACGTAGATCGTCAGGAGTCCATCGCGATGGCGAACGCGATAGACCAGATCCGAATAAGCCGAGCGCAGATCGGCCGAGACGTAGGTATCCTTGGAGATTTCCAGGGTTTCGAGGTCGATCTCGGCCAGCAGTTCGGCCGGCAGGTGGTGGCGCAGGAAGTCCACGGCGATCTCACGGCGGCCGAAGCTCTCGCGGAAGTAGGTGTCGTGGGGGGTGGCGATGTCGTCCATGGCATCAGAGATTAATCGCGGCGCCTTGGCGGCGCAAGCGTCAGCGAGGCAGAACCTAGTCCCCGCGGTCGGGGTCAAGCCCAATCCCTGTCCGCGTGGGAGCGGCTTGCAGCCGCGATGCGAGAGGCCGCGGTAAGCTGCGACGCCCCGTCGCGGCTGAAGCCGCTCCCACAGCGTCGCTGCGGGACTTTCACGGTAAGGCCCGCCGATGTGTACCGTCTCGTGGTAGCTCTTCTCCAACAGCGCCGCCGGTGCTTTGGCTCAGGTGGCCAGCGGCGGACGCGACGGCGCGGCTTCGTGCAGCGCGGCCCCGGTCAACGCTGTTATAAGATATCATTCCATCCAACCCCACTCCTGACCGGACGTTGCCCATGTCGCTCGCTCCACTCTGCAATCTCCGCCCTCCGCGGGCACGGTGCGCGGTGCGCGCCCTCGCCCCGGCCCTGGCCCTCGCCCTGCTCTGGTGGTGCGGCCCGGGCGGTGCCGCGGACGGCGCGCCGGGTGCCGAGCCGCTGCCGGTCTTCGTCAGCGTGGTGCCGTTGCAGACCTTCGTGGAGCGGATCGGCGGCGATCAGGTCCGGGTGCGGTCTATGGTTGCGCCCGGTCAGAACCCGCACACCTACGAGCCGACGCCCAAGCAAGTAGCGGACCTGGCCGGCGCCGTGCTCTATGTGCGGGTGGGCGTGCCGCTGGAGGACGCCTGGCTGCCGCGCATCCGCGCGACCAACCCGGGATTGCGGGTCCTGGATGTCCGCGACGGCCTGGCGCTGCGGCCCAATGACCAAGTACAACCCGCCCCGGGGCCTGAGGGTGACGCTGACCATGGGGATGGGCACGGCGACCACGATGACGAGCACGGACACGACCATGGCGCCCTGGACACCCACGTCTGGACCAGTCCGCCGCTGGTGAAGTCCATGGGGGCCGCGATCCGCGCCGCCCTGAGCGACCTGCGCCCGGGGCAGGCGGCGCTTTTTGCAGCGAACGATGCACGCTTCGCCGCCGACCTGGACGCCCTGGATGCCGAGATCCGCGACCGGCTCAAGCCCTTGCAGGTGCGCCGCTTCCTGGTCTTTCACCCGGCCTGGGGCTATTACGCGGACACCTATGGACTGACCCAGGTGGCCATCGAGTTCGAGGGCAAGGAGCCAGGTCCGCGCGCCCTGGCCGGCCTGATCGACGCGGCCCGCGCCGCCGGGGTGCGGGCCGTGCTGACCCAGCCCCAGTTCAGCCCGCGGGCGGCGCAGCAGGTGGCGGCGGCGATCGGTGGGCGGGTGGAGTCGGTGGACCCCCTGTCGGCCGACTATTTCGGGGCCCTGCGGCGGGTGACCGGGGTGATCGCCGGGGGTCAGACCCCGTGAGCGCGCCGGTCATCGAGCTTCGCGGGGTGGGCTTTTCATTCGGCGACGCGCCGGTGCTCTCGGACATCGATCTGACGATCGCCGCGCGCGAGTTCGTCGGGTTGGTCGGACCCAATGCCGGCGGCAAGAGCACGCTGCTGAAACTGATCCTCGGGCTGCTGGCCCCCCAGACGGGGCGCATCCGCGTGCTGGGCTTGCCGCCACGGGAGGCGCGCGGCCGCCTGGGCTATGTGCCCCAGTACCCGACCTTTGCCCGTGATTTTCCCATCTCGGTCGAGCAGGTGGTGCTGATGGGCCGCCTGGGTTTCGGCCGCGGACTGGGCCCACAATTGGGCTGGTACCGGGCGGCGGACCGGGCGGCGGCGCGGCTCGCCCTGGCCGAGGTCGAGGCCCTGGACCTTGCTGCCCGGCGGATCGGCACCCTCTCCGGCGGCCAGTTGCAGCGGGTCCTGCTGGCGCGCGCCCTGGTGAGCGACCCGCAGATCCTGATCCTGGACGAACCGACGGCGAACATCGATCAACGCATGGAAGGCGACATCTTCGACCTGCTCGCGCGGCTGAAGACACGCCTAACCATCCTGGTGGTCTCACACGACATCGCCTTCATCTCCGCCTATGTGGACCGGGTGGTCTGCCTCAATCGCACCCTGATTGCACACGACACGGCCGCGGTCGATGGCGAACTGATCCAGCGGCTCTATCCGGGCGCGGTGCGGGCGGTGGCGCACGTCCATTAATACGAAAAGAAAAGATCAGCCGCAAATGAACGCAAATCGACGCAAATAACTCCACAACCAGCAGCGGCGCCCCAGCAGCCAAGATAACGGAGACAAATCAGCGACTTGACAATCAGTCTTGGTTCGCCCTTAGGGCGTCGATGGGGCTTGATTAAGTGCGGCCACGCGCGCTTGCGGCAACCCGTCGCGGCCTG
>NZ_CAIKKU010000830.1 GCF_903828115.1 uncultured Thiodictyon sp.
GCCGCTGCCGCGGGCGGCGACATCCAAGCCCCGGTCCGGCGGCAAACTGGCGTAAAATGATCGGCGTGCCTCGTGCGTGCGCCGACCACGCCAGAGGCGGCACTGCCGCGGTCCGCGGCGTCCCGGAACCTCGAGCGGAACATGCCCTTGAAGACCTTGCTGACCCCGATCGCGCTGGCCGCCCTGCTCCTGACGGGGGGTTGCGCGACCCCCCACGGCGGCGGCAAGCGGGCGGCCTACGCGGACTTTCTGAGCCAGCCGGAGCGGCTGCGCCCCGCACCCAACGCGAGCGGGGCCCTGGTGTGGATCGACCCCGGGGCGGAGTTGGCGCGCTACCAGCGGTTCCTGATCGAGCCCATCCAGGTCCGGCTGGCGGACGACGCCGCCTACAAGACGGTCGATCCCGCTGAGTTGAAGGCCCTGGCGGACTACCTGCAGCAGGCGATCACCAAGGCCCTGGGCCCCACCTACCAGGTAGTCAGCAGACCCGGCCCCGGGGTGCTGAAGCTGCGTATTGCCATCACCGACCTGGTACCGACCAAGCCCGCCTATAGTGTGGCCGCACTGGTGGTCCCCTATGCCACGGTCGCCGATCTGGCGTCCGGTCCGGTGGCCGGCCGCCCCGCGGGTTCCACCGCCTACCTGGGTCGCACCGGCATCGCCGGGATGCTGATCGACGCCCAAAACCAGCAGGTGGTCGCGGAGTACGCGGACAACCGGGTCGGGCGAAAGTATGTGGTCGATACCAGCGGGGGTCTCACCGGCGCCGTCACGACCGGGGTCGGGGACTATGTGAAGTCTTATTCCACCTGGGCCTATGCGCGCCAGGCCTTCGACGGCTGGGCGGGGGATCTGCGCCGCTGGCTGGACGGGGTCCACCGGCGTCCGGGCTGAGGGGCGGCGCTGCGCCGTCAGTGAGTGCTTAGTAACGAGTCAAGAACAAGTTAAACACCAACACGGTCGTTGTCGTTGTCGTTGTCGTAATCGGAGCAGCGATGCAATTTGGGGTGCGAGAGAATCCGGGGCGCATAGGATAACCTCGATTACGACAACGACAACGACAACGACAACGACGCTAAAGGCATTCTCTAATGGACCTGTTTACCTATTAGTGAACCGTTCTTTATCCCCCCGGCCGATGGCCCGGGTGGAGGTGCCGCAGAACCACAAGACGAGCGATGAGGCCCTTCGATAATACACGTAAAGAGGAACACTATGAGCGACAAATCCGTGACTGAATCCGGTCCCGAGCTGGCCGAACTGACCGACGACGAACTGCAAAGCCGTCGGGGTTTCCTGATCGGCATGGGCCGCTGGTCGAAGATCGTGATCGGCGCCGCCCTCTTCGGCGGCCTGGCGGTACCGCAGTCGGAGGCCGAGGCGGGCTGGCTCAATCGCCGCTACGGGGGCGGCGGCTGGATCAACCGCCGCGGCGGCGGCTGGGTCAACCGCCGCGGCGGCGGCGGTTGGGTCAACCGTAACGGCGGCGGCCGCGGCGGCAGTTGGATCAACCGGCGCTGAGCGAGGCCCGGTTGTCACCCGGCCCCGGGGCGATGGCGTCGGGGCCGGCCAGTCATTGAGGCGGCGCCCCGACGCCGCGGGGAGCAGGCCGCCGTGTCACACCAGACACCGATCCCGCCCGGGGATCATCCGGATCAGACCGTTTTCAGCGTTCCCGCGGCCCTGTTTCAGGCCTATCCCGACCGTGCGGTGATCCTGCGCACCGCCGATCCCGCGGCGGCCCGGACCCTGCTCGGGCCCGCCGTGCCGTCTAGGGTGTTGTTCCTGCAGGTTACGGACCTGACGGCGGACCTGGGGCCCCTGCTCCACTGGGGTGAGGGGCTGGCCATCGACCTGCTGATGGCCGCCCCGGCGACCGAGCTTCCCTTGCTCTACCGGTGCACCGGGTTGCTCGACCGCCATCCGGTGCGCGTGACGATCGCGCTGCTCCCGGGGGTGGCGCGGGCCGTCAAGCTGGCGGTCTCACTCGGTTTTGCGGTCCGCCTGGCGGGGCATCAGGCGTCCCCCGCGGTGGTTGCGGAGCTGCGGGAGGCACTCGCGGGATACCTCCACAATCCCACCGTCGCCCAGCCGGTGGAGCCCTTTCACGGCCTGTTGCTGGCCTTCCTGCACGACACCCCGGTCGACCTCTGGTCATTGCTGGAGCGCGACCAGGCCGAGGTTCTGATCCTGGATGACCAAGGCCAGGCGGCGCCCGACCAGGGCCCCGCGTGCGTGACGGCGTGGCGCGAGGGGCTGGTCGCCGCCGCGGCCGAGTGTCGCGACTGCCCCTGGCTTGCCCCCTGCGGCGCCTATTTCAAATGGCCCCGGCCCGACGCCGACTGCACCGGTGTGAAGTCGCTGTTCGCCGAACTGCACGCGGCGGCGGCCGAACTGCGTGCGGGGCTCGCCGCCTTTGCCGCGTCGCGGGGTTGACCGCACCATGAGCACCAAGGTCTTTTCACTGATCCTGCTCCCGACGCTCCAGTGCAATGCCGACTGTGACTACTGCTTCGAGGTGAAGACCAACGACCGGCTGTCCCTGGGACGCCTGCAGGAACTGATCGACAAGGTATTGGATCATCTGGTCGAACAGGACATCGCCGGGCTCATGATCCACTGGCAGGGCGGGGAGGCCATGACCCTGCCGCCGTCCTGGTTCACCCGTGCCCAGGCCCTGATCGCGGCCGCCGCCGCGGCGCGCGGGCGCACCGTGACCCACGGATTGCAGACCAACATGATTGGTTACAGCCCGCAGTGGAATCCGGTCATCCGCGAGATGTTCGACAACAGCGTCAGCACCTCACTGGACTATCCCAACCTCTACCGGCGCCGCCGGGGGCAGGACGCCGCCGACTACAACGCGGTCTGGGCGCGCAATGTGCGCCTCGCACGCGCCGCGGGCATCGAGGTCGGGGTCATCGCGGTGCCCAACGCGGCGACCCTGGAACTCGGCGCCGAGCGCTTCTACAGCCATTTCGTCGATGACCTCGGTATTCGCAGCTTCCAGGTCAATACGCCGTTCCCCGGGGGCGAGTCCAACCAGGCCAAGGGGCTGTTGCCGACGGGCAGCGCGGCGCTCATCGGCTTCTATATTGACTTGGCCGAGGTGTGGCTGGCGCGCGGCGAACGCGACGGGGTCCGGGTCGGCCCCTTCGACGAGCTATTGGCTTATTTCAGCGGCATGCCGACGGTACTGCCCTGCATCTGGACCGACGACTGTGCCAACCACATTCTTTGCATCGACGCCCGCGGTCACGTTGCCCAGTGCGACTGTTGGGTCACGAGCTATCCGGACTACCGCTTCGGCAACATCTTCGAGTGCGCAAGCCTGAGCGAGCTGCTCGCCGCCAGCGCGGTCGTAGAGCGCTTTCACCAACGCCCCATGGCACTGGTCGCGCGTGACTGTATCGCCTGTGACTACCTGGCCCTGTGCCACGGCGGCTGCCCGGTACGGGCCTTCTCGGTGCATGGAACCCTATTCGAGAAGGACCCGCACTGCGCCCTCTATCAGGCCTTGTTCGGCCACCTGGCGGGCGCCGCGGCGCGACAGGCCCGCGTGGGCGCCGCCCCACCATTCGAGGATAATCCTGGGCTGGAGAAATAGACAGGATTAACAGGATTTACCGGATTTTCTGTCGATGCAAGTTGCACCTATTCATCCTGTTAATCCTCACTGGCCCCTGGTTTCAGCGCTGGGGCTGCGGCGGCG
Organism: uncultured Thiodictyon sp.; assembly: GCF_903828115.1. Classification (GTDB taxonomy): domain Bacteria; phylum Pseudomonadota; class Gammaproteobacteria; order Chromatiales; family Chromatiaceae; genus Thiodictyon. The sequence goes on from NZ_CAIKKU010000830.1 coordinate 3,713, forward strand.
AATGCTGGGCCTGTACCGTGGCGAATTCCTCGGCGCTGATCCGTCCGTCGCTATTGAGATCGATGGCCTCGAAGGTTGGGGCATTGCGCAGGCTCCCGATCGGCTGACCCTGCTGTGACTTCTCCACGGCGCGGTTGGCCCGGGCGTCATTGAACTCGGACGCACTGAGGCTGCCGTCGTGGTTCTCATCGAGATCGGTAAAGGTGGGCAGTGCCCCGGGCATGGCGACCCCACCACCATCACTGAGCCCCATCTGCGGACCGGCGCCCAGGGTCCCGGGACCACTCGCCGGCGCGGGCGGCTGAACCGTGGTGAATTCGGCGGCCGTCACCTGGCCATCGCTATTGCGGTCAAAGACCGCGAAGGTTGTCGTGTTGGCGACGCCGCCCATGGGCGCGCCGGCCGCCGCACGCTCACTGGTCTGCTGCTCCTGAACACGGTTGAACTCTTGCGCGCTGATACTGCCGTTGCCGTCCCGGTCGTAGGCGGTGAACGGCAAGGGACCGCCGACGATGACGTTTTCGGACTCGGCAAGCGCGGGCTGGACCGCGCAAGCGGCGGTGATCGCCAGGCTAAGGACAAGCATCTGGGTCTTGTGGTTCATCATGACTCTCTGTGAAAAAAAGTTCGGTTGGCTTGCCGTCCGGCACCGCGGCGCGACCACGACTGGCAATACTGAGGCTGGCCGAGATGGCAGAACCCGACGAGGGCCCGGTGACGTGGGGCGAGGGCGTGACAGAACTCAGGGCTGCCTCAGACGCCTGGCCCCGACACTCAAGTCCTTCCGGGACCCTCCTGTTATAGGCTGGGTCGCTTGGCGGGTCGGTGCGCTGACGTACATAAGCCGTCGGTCCCGCCACCCCATCCCCATTTGACTGCCCGGGGCGGGATCGCACCGCTGACCTCAAGCAAGGACAGTCACACTGGCGGAGCTGGTGTAATGAGGTACCAGGCCAGTCCGGCGACGATGAATATGCGGTATACTCGTAGGTTGGGTCAGCGCAGCGTAACCCGACTTTGGCGTGCAACCTGTGCAGGTTTTTCTTGAACCGTTCCTTCGCCACTCAGTGCGGAAACTTCTCCGGCAGCTTGGTCTTCCACTCGCTCATCAGCACCAGGTCACACTCCACCGTGCTCCCGTCCGGGTTCACTATCGACAGTTCCCCCACCCTTTGGGTCTGGTCGATCTGGAATGCCTCGGTCATCAGGTCCAGCACGGCCTGTTTGTACTCGGTGTCCGTGTTGCCCTTCAGATGGTCGCCCTTGGTCTCCATGACCACCAGCCGTTTGCCCTTGCCGTACTGGTTGCCGGGCTGCACGGCAAAGATGAAGTCCGGATAGATGCGCTCGCGCCGCCAGCCGGCAAGCACATACTGGTGCCGTGCGACGTTGCGATGCCACCAAAGGAGGGACTTTTCCGCGTCCAGGTAGACAGCAACCTCGCGCTCATCTATTTTGCCCAAGTCGTTCTTGTAGATCGGCGAGAACAGGCTGCGTTGCAGGGGTCCGCCGTCGGTCCCGAGCATCTGGTCCGCCCCAACGGGTTCGTAGGTCACCGAGTCCGCGGGCATCGCCCAATTGTGTCGGTCGGTGCGCAGCCGGAACTGGATGCGCCCCGCCGCGACCTCCTTGCGGAAATGGGCCTCGGCCATCCGATCCCGCTCGCCGGTAAGCCAACGGCGCAGTTGCTCGATCAGCAGCCCGTGGAGCTTGCCGAGCGTTTCATCCGCAAAGCCCCGGCGTTGCAGTCCAGCGACCAGCGCGCCGACGATCTCGCGCGCAATCCAGGCGTTCGGCACGATATCCGACACCATGCGCACGGCATAGGCGGGGTCGAAGGCCAGGCGCTCCCCGGTGTTGCCGGTCACTTCCGAGACGATCCGCTCCTCGCCGGAGTCCACCAGGCGGATGCGCCGCAGTTGTTGCTCCGGACTCTGGAAGTTGTCCGGAATCTTCGCGATCAAGGGCGTCGGGTCGAGCCCGCTCCAGTCCAGTGCAAACAGGATGTCCTGCTCGTAGTCGAGTTTCCGCACCGAGTCGTCTTCGACTCGCAGTACCTCGGGCAGGTAGATTTCGGTCTTGGCGAAAGCTGGGCGCCGCTTGATCGCTCGCGGGCCTTTCCCGTCCGCGCCCCCCTCCGGGTCCGCAATGCGAATCTCCTGCACCAGGTCGGCCAGCCCGTCCTCCTCCAGGCCGCTCTTGATGGCCGCCACCACGGCCGCCGTATCGGCGTGGTGGGTGACCACATAGCACTCGTCCAGGGCCGCGACGCCCGTCTTCTGCGCGTGGGGTTGCCGCAGGATACGCCCAACCAGTTGGGTCAGGGCGGCTGCGTTATGGCTCGCCGACAGCGAACACAGCACATAGGCGAAGGGGCAGTCCCAGCCCTCCTGTAACGCCTGCTTGGTGATGATGGCCCGCACCCGGTTCGTGGGGGCCAACAGGTCAAGGTTCTCGGGCGCGGCCAGGTCATTGGTGTCCGCGGTCTTGATGGCAATCTCGGGCTCGTCCAGCCCGGCCGTGACCAGCCACTCCTTCACGTCCAGGGCATGGATGAAACCGCCGTCCCGCTGCTCGGCGCCGGTGCGCTCCGCCTGCACCAGCAGGATGGGCCGGATGTAACGCCCGGTCTCCCCCTGGAACCGCCGCGCCTCGGCATCCAGGGTATTCAGCCGCTCCAGGGCGTTACGCAGGGTTTCGCGCCACTCGCTGCCCCCGCGCGTGTCCAGGTTGAGCGGCATCTTGATCATGCCCTCCCGGTCCACATCCAGGCCCGTGATCTCCACCAGCACATTGGCCGGGCGGGCCGGTCTCGGGTTCTTCCCGCCGCGGGCAAGCACGTCCTTCGGGGTCGCGGTCAGCTCCAACACGAAGCAGGGATTGAAGCCGTAGAGCGTCTTGAAGGCCAGTTCCGGGGTCGCCTTGTGGCCCTCGTCCATAACCACCACGGGACGGATCAACCGCAGCGCATTGCCGAGCGAGTCCTTGACCATGGGCCAGAATGAACCGTTGGTCGCGGACGCGGCGTAGGCGTCCAGGTTCGGGGTCTCCTTGAGCACCCGCAGTTGCGCCTCCTGGTCGCCCTCGTCCGGGAAGAACCCGCGCACGTCCCCCCGGTCCTTGAACATCCGCAAGGTGTCGTTGGTCTGCCGATTGGCCGATTGCAGCATCAGCAGCATGACGCAGAGGCTCGCGTCCACGTCCCGCGCGTCTAGCTTATCCCCCTTTTCCATCAGCAGGACCCGATTGCCCGAGAGGACATCGAGCATCTGCCGATAGGGGTGTTGCCGGTCGGTCAGTTGGCGCTTCGTCTGGCTGTAGATCGCCTCGTTGGGGACGATCCAGAGGACAAAACCGGTGCTGCGCCCCAGGTAGCGCCCGAAGATGCGCGACAGGGCCGAAACGGCGAGATAGGTCTTGCCGCCGCCCGTCGGTACCTTGAAGACCACGTTGGGGACCGGGCGCTTCATCCCGTCGGCGCGGGGTGAGTAGGGCACCCTGGCCCGGCTCGGCGGGAGCTTGCCGGCCTCCTTCAGCGCCCGCCAGGTAGTGGCCGGGAAGTTTGGCGCCGGCCGAATCAGGTCCGGGTCCGACTCCCCCACATTGGCGGCGGCGATCTTGTCGGCCTTCGCCTTCTGTGTAGCCAACTCGGTCAGATACTCATCGAACCGGGTCAGCACCCGGGCCTGGTAGTCGAGGTCACGCAGTGACATGGCAGGCTCAGTCCCCCGCCGCGTCGAGCACGGTGGTCACATGCGTCAACAGGGCGGCCACCTCGGCGACGATGGCCGGACGGTCGAGCGGCGCGTCGGCGTCCGGGTCGCCTTCGTCGTAGCGGGCCAGAATGCCGTAAACCGAAAAGCGTTCGAGGGGCCAGAACCGCTCCACGTCCGCCGCGGCGCCTTCCAACCGCATCAACAGCCCTGCCAGGTCGTGCGTGAAGGGATAAGACCGACGCCGCGCGGTCAACCATGCCTTGAGCGCCTTCTCCACCGCTTGTTGCGCGTGAAAGCCATAGATCGCGTCCGCGAACAGCGCGGACGTCTGCATACCAACCAGGGCGTCGAAATCGCGTCGGGCGAGCCGCAGCAATGAATGCGCGTGATCAAGCGTTGCCATAGAGCAGGCGTCCCTCGCGGACGGCGTTTGCGACCACATGATTGAGCGCCTCTTTCCAGCGCTGGAACTCGTCGCGGCTGTAGACGAGCAGGTCCTTGCTGGCGGGCACATAGCGAAGCGCGTGATACAGCCGCGCCGCCTCCCGTATCCGGCTGCGACCCCGGCCGAAGGGCTCGCGCTCGATGATGAGCAGGTCCACGTCGGAATCCGGGCCGGCATCGCCGCGCGCCCGCGAGCCGAACAGGATAATGGCCTCCGGGTCGGCCTCGCGAACGATGATGTCAACCATCTGGCGCAGCACCTCGGCCTCGTTGAATTCGGTCTCTGCCGGTAACGGTAACGGCGCAGCGGCGGCGTGCGGTGTGCTCATTGGGGCCTCTCCACGCGGTACAGGGCGAAAGGTAAGGGCGCAAAGGCCACCTCGCAGGGGAGTCCGGCATCCTCCAGGACCCGCTTGGAGACGAACCGGGCCGGGGCATAGACCAGGTGCGGCTTGTCCGGCTTGGCCGCGGCAATGGCCTTGGCGCGCGAGAGGGTCAGGGCCGCGTCGCGGGACTTGAGGAAGTTGAGATCCGGGCGGTAGATCAGCCACACATGCTGTGCGGACGACGCCCCCAGGTAGCCGACCCCCGCGACCTCTTCGGGTTGGGCGGCGATGGGCCGGGCCTGATTGGTCGCCATGTGGAACAGCAGTGCGCCCAGTTGATCGAAGGCCGGGAGGTTCTCCCCGGTCAGCAACTTGTCCATCTCCACCGCGGCGCCCAGGGTGCAGTAGGTGAACTCGCCCCCCAGGCCCTCGGTCTTCTGGGTCACCTCGCGCTCGCCGGTCACGATCAGTTCGCCGTCCTTGACCTCGGCCTTGATGCGGTCAAAGCGGTGGGCCTCCAGATGCTTGATCGACTCCACATGGTTCAGCAGCGTGTCCGCCTTCTTCAGGCTGGTGAAGGTCAGCCGCTCCCGGTGCAGTTCCTCCCGCTGCGTGCCTTGGAATTTGTATCCGTTGATGACTCGGCGCACCCGCTCGGCAGTCAGGGTATCGGCGTAATCTTCGCATTCCACCAGGATAAAACGACGGTTACCGCGGTCTTTGGCGTTGGCGGCAAGTACAGCGTGGCCGGTCGTACCGGAGCCAGCAAAAGAGTCGAGTACCAACGAGTCATTTCTTGCCGCGATCTCCAACACGCGGGAAACCAGCGCCGTCGGCTTTGGGCTATCGAACTCCTCGTCCCGACCAAAGATGGCAGTCAGATTCGCCTTTGCCTGCCTGTTTTGGTCAACGTCATCCCAGATGGTAGACCAAGGGGCGCGAGGCACGTCTGGCGCTATTTCAATGTAGATGCAGTCCACCTTGCCGGCGTACAGGGGCAGGAGTGCCTTGAGCGCGTGCAGGTTGTCCCCGTGGATGATCAGGTTGCCGTCCAGGCGCCCATTCTCGCCCGACTCGCCGATGGACCGTTTGGGGTCGGGGACCAGGGGGCGGAAGGGCACCGCCAGGTGATGGTTGAAGACGAACTCCTTACCCTTGAAGAACAGTTCCGGCATGTCATGGGTTCCGCTGGTCTTGGGCGTCCGCGAGAGGCACGGGCACGTTGCGCTAGATTACGGCGCGCGACGATCAGGGGCAATGCGTACCGCTCGGGTCGGCAGCCGTCGCCCGTGCGCCCGGACCGCCCCGGCCGCGGGCCTTCTGGTGTGCGGGCGGGGGTGCCAGGTAGGGGCCGAACGGCGGGCCGGGGCGTTTTGTCGTGGGGCGTTGACGGCGACTGGGCGATGAGTGCGCCACGGGCATAGAAAAAGGGGTTAGGCTTTCACCTAACCCCTTCTTTATATTTGGCTCCCCGGGACGGGCTCGAACCGCCGACCTAATGATTAACAGTCATCCGCTCTACCGACTGAGCTACCGGGGAATGTCGACAGCCCATTATCATAGCCACTCGCGGCCCTGTGGTCAACCGCTAGATTCGGTCGGCTTGTACTTGCCGGTTCGCTGGTGACGGGTACTACCAGGCGTACTTGTTCGGACCAGTAGGCGTAGGGTGCGCGGCGCGCACCGCAAGAGGCTGCGCCCGAGCGCAGCGGTCAGGGTCGCGGGCGGCGCCATGGTGCGGACGGCGCACCCTAAGGCAGCGGCGCGGTCGTCCGGGCATTTGTATCACGCGGTATCAGGGGGGGCACTGGAGTGCCCCACCGCCGGGCGCATACTGTGCGACCCGGGCACGCCCCACGGCATCGACGATCACGGCACGCCCGAAGCTGGGAGTGCGTCGATCGCAGAGCGTGACGGTTGCCGCACCGCCTGCCGAACCATCGGGATGGAAGAAAAAGCGCGGCGAGGTGCCGTTCTTGTCGATCGTCACGGCGGCCAGTTCAGCCGCGTCCACGCGCCGTAGCACTTGCAGAATCTTGGGCGGCGACGCGGTGTCGACGGTCGCGACCATGTAGCCGCCCTGCCACAGTTGACCGGCCGGCCAGTTGGCGTTGTCCGTGCATTGTGCGGCAACGTTGCAGGGTCCCACGGCGACCCGGCCAACCCCGCGTTTGACCGCGCTGGAGCGGGCATACTGCAGATGGGCCAGCAGGGTGTTGGCAGTATTGGTCAGCTTGGTGCGGGAGAGGAGGTCGGCGAAGGCCGGAACCCCAAGTGCCAGGAGGATGATCAGCACCAGCACGGTGACCATCAGTTCGATCAGGGTGAACCCGCGGCGGCGGCGATGCGTTGCAGTCATGGGATTTCGCTCCTTGTGACCTGGCGCAAGTCTAGTCGCTGCCGGGCGGGTTTACCGTGAAAGTCGCGCATTGCGCAAGTCGGCCGGCCGGCGCTACCCGACCGCCCTGCCGATCCGCTCCAGGGCCTGGTCCAGGTTGCTCGCGCTGGTCGCAATCGAGATGCGCACATGCCCGGCCAGCCCGAAGGCGGAGCCCGGCACCAGGGCCACCCCGACCTTCTCCAGCAGATACTCGGCAAACTCCAGGTCGTTGCTGACGCCGGCCAGCCGCTCGATGGCCTGCTGGACCCGCGGGAAGACATAGAAGGTCCCGTCCGTGGGCAGGCACTCGATGCCGGGGATCAGGTTCAACTGCTCGACCACATGGTCATGGCGTTCCTTGAAGGCGCGGGTCATCACGCCGATGCAGTCCTGGGGGCCTTCCAGCGCGGCCTGCGCCGCCACCTGGGCGATGGAGGTCGGGTTGGAGGTGCTCTGGGACTGGATCTTGGTCATGGCCTTGATGACCTCGACCGGGCCCCCGGCATAGCCGATGCGCCAGCCGGTCATGGCATAGGCCTTCGAGACGCCGTTGAGCACCAGCGTGCGGGGGGCGAGATCCGGGCACACATTGATGATGTTGACGAAGGGGGCCGCGTCCCAGCGGATGTGCTCGTACATGTCGTCGGTGGCGATCAGTGCCCGCGGGAAGTTGCGCAGCACCGCGCCCAGGGCCTTCAATTCGTCCGCGCTGTAGGACATGCCGGTGGGGTTGGACGGGCTGTTGATGACCACCAGCCGGGTCTTGTCGTTCATCGCCGCCTTGAGTTGGGCCGGGGAGATCTTGAAGTGTTGCTCGGCCGGCGCGTGCACCAGCACCGGCGCGCCGCCGGCCAGCAGCACGATATCCGGATAGGAAACCCAGTAGGGCGCCGGGATCACCACCTCGTCGCCCGGGTCGACGACCGCGAGCGCCAGGTTGAAGAAGCTCTGCTTGCCGCCGCAGGAGACCAGCACCTGCTCCGGGGCATAGTCCAGGGCGTTCTCGCGCTTGAACTTGGCGACCACCGCGGCCTTGAGGCTGGGCATCCCGTCGACCGCGGTGTATTTCGTGAACCCCTGGTGGATCGCGGCCACGGCCGCCTCCTTGATGTGGTCCGGGGTGTCGAAGTCCGGCTCACCGGCGCCCAGGCCGACGACGTCCTTGCCCGCCGCTTTGAGGGCCTTGGCGCGGGCGTCGACGGCGAGGGTGGCGGAGGGCTTGACGGCCTGGACGCGGGCGGCGAGCTTGATGGTCATCGGCAAGGGTCTCGGGTGAACAGATCAGAATGAACCGGCTTGGTAACCGGTTAGTATATCGGATTGCAGCGGCGCGAACATCAGTGCCGGACGCCGTGAAAGTAGCGCGGCGACGCGGTGGGAGCGGCTTGCGCCGCGACGGATCGCGCCGGGAACGCGGCGTCGGCGTCGCACCTGGCGGATGCCCCCTCAGGTCTCCGGCAACTCCTTGGCATAGAGCACGGACCAGTCGGCCACCTCGTGCAGGCAGTCCGCGGCCACCCGCTCGGCCAGGCGCCGGGTCTCGCCCTGGAAGCGCAGGCCGTTGCAGGAGGCGACGGCGGCGGGCAGGACGGCGGCGAGGAAGATCAGCCAGGGGGCCAGGTCGTGCTTGATCCAGTCGGCCCAGGGCAGCCGGTGGGTGAGATAGAGGACGAGCAGCAGGAGGTCGAACGCGACGACCCAGATCACGGCCTGGCTGAGCCGGGCGCTGGCCTGTTCGGCAAAGCGGTCCAGGCGATGCATGAGGCCCTGGGTGCGGTCATGGTAGGCGATCTGCTCGGCGATCCATCCAGCGCGCACCTGGTCCAGCGCGGCGGCGGGGGCGAGGGTCAGGATCTGGGGCGCGGGGTCGGCGGGGTCGGTCGGCGAGACGCCGCGGGAGATGATGATGAGCAGCCAGAGCTTGGCCGCCGCCAGGCCCAGCAGGGCCCAGGGCAGCCAGTGGGCGCCATGGTGAACGGCGAGCAGGGCGAGGCCGGCCGTGGCCAGGGCCACGGCGGCGACCGCCAGGCCGTAGTTGAGCACAAAGGCGCCGCGGTAGAGGCCGCTGTAGTGATAATTGAGCGCGGTGGCGCGGGCGCGATAGTCCTTGAGCAGGCGCAGCCCCTCACGGTGCGCCCGCCGCTCGTCCTGGTCGGCGCCCGCGAGCCCCAAATCGGGGCCGACCAGGATGGCAGTGACCAGGTCCGCCAGGTCGGCATCGCTAAAGGGGGGGCCGGCCAGCGCGCCGGCCAGATCCTCCGCGGGGCGGATCAGCCAGACCTCGCCGCGCACCGTATCGATGAAGAGCACGGGCAGGTCGCAGGCCAGCGCGGCCGGCACCGTCTCCAGGGTGCCGCCGGGCTTCGCCGGGGCGCTGGGGTCCGCGGCGGCTACCAGGAGGTCCGCGTGACGCAGCAGCAGGGCCGACTGCGCGCGATAGGCACGGCCGCGGCGTTGGCTGGCCAGTGCCAGGCGCTCGCCTGCCGCGGGGTCCGGATCAGTCACCGGGTCCGGCTTGTCGTAGATGCCGTCCGCCACGATCACGTAGGCACAACGGGCCGCCTGACGGTCGAACTCGGGGTGGAAGTCGGGCGCGCGGCTGGCGCGGTAGCCGGGGAGATCGAAGGGCAGCACCGCCGCCAACTCGGTCTCGATACAGTCCTCGCCCGCCCGGTCCGACCCCGCACCGTCCGGGGCGATGCGCAGCCGCTCCAGCACCCGCGCTGCCACCGTATCCGCCCCCTCGCAAAGTCCCGTCACCAGGCGCAGCAGGGGGCGCTTGGCGGGCGTAGAAGGCCGTCACCGGCGGCTCCCGCCCGGCCTGCACCGGCACCCCGGGGGTCAGGGCCGCCAACTGGCGGCCGATGACGGTAAACACCTGTGCCAGGGTGGTGTCCAGGGTCTGCTCTTCGGCTGGCGACAGCACCCGCCGTCCGGCAAAGCCCAGGCGCAGCAGGGCCCGCGGGCGGGGCGGGAGGGAGTTCGCGGGTGCGGGGTGCGGCATGACGATCATCCTGCGGGTCGGTGGCACTGGCGGGGATTATCCCGCACCGGGATGCAGAAAAATACCGGGACCGACCGGCCCTGGCCGGTGCAGATTCGAGGAGTGGTATTCGCAGGCGGACGCGCGGGCCTATGCCGACATCTGTGAAACACTAAATCCTTGGCATAGAGCGCAGATCACTAGCGTGCGTGGGAGCGGCTTCAGCCGCGACGAGGCCAGGGGAGTGACGTAGGGTCCGCTGCGCGGACCGAGCGCTGCTGGCCGCAACGACGATCAAGGCCCTGCTTGCGGTACCATGGGCCGATGCGCGATCACACCCCCTGGCATCGACTCTTCGGCATCGCCCTGACCGACCTCTTCACTGGCCGCCCCTGGCGCGTGGAACTGGAAATGGAGCTGGCGCTCAAGAGTCAGCGGCTGGACGTGCTGATTATCGAACGGTTACCCGGCGCCGCCGCGGCCACCGAGGCGGCGGCCCTGGCCGACCTGCCCGACGGGTTGGAGAACCTCACCGCCCACAATGTCCTGAGCTACAAATCCAAACAGGAACCGCTGGACGGTTGGGCGCTCGAAGAACTGATCGGTCACTACGTCACCTATCGCAAGCTCGCCTCCATCCAGGCCGCCACGGGCCGAGCGACGGCCGCCGCCGCCGTGGAACCGCCGGCCGCGGGCTATCGGCTGCTGCCGGAGGCAGATTTCCGCCTCTATGCCGTCGCCACCCGCCATCCCGGGAAGCTGTTCCGGCAACTCCCCGCCCCGGCCCGGACCCCCAGCGCCTGGCCCGGCGTCTACGATCTCGGCTGGGGCAGCCGCCGGATTCGGCTGATCGTCCTGAACGCCCTGGCCCAGCACCCGCGCAACGCCCCCTGGGAACTGTTCGCCAGCGAGATGGATCGAATCCGCTATGGACTCGCCCACTACCGGCCGCACAGCCCGGCGGCGCAGTTGTTGCGCTACCATCTTGCCACCGTCCACCGTCTGGAGCTTCCCGACATGGCTTACACGCTCGACGACTTCAAACGTGACACCTACCGCATGCTCATCGACGACCTGCATGAACTCAGCGAGCAAGAGCGCCAAGCGCTGCTGGGGCGGATGGGTGTCGAGGACCGCTTACGCGGACTGGCCGCCGAGGACCGCTTACGCGGACTGGCCGCCGAAGATCGCTTACGCGGGTTAGACCCGGAACTGGTCAAGGATTGGCTTGAACGCACCGGACATTGAACGCAAGCCGGGGCGGTGGCGCTGACGCCTGCGGTCACCACCGTTGCGGCTTCGAGCATCGTTGCGGCGACCGCGGTCAACTTGCGGTCGGCGGTCCGCACAGCGGACCCTACGAAACCGCCGCGCTCAAGCCCCGACCCGCGGTCGCGGCCCGCGTCCCAACCGGAGGTCGAGGCTTCAGCCGGAAGGGCCGCGCGAGACCTCCCGGAGCCGGCGCGGACCGCGGCGGCGACTTGCCTGGTCGCGCGGGACTTGGGAGCCGGTAAGCCCCCTCATCCGGGGGTGCCGGGTGGCCGCGGGGAGACCCGGCGCGGCCCCGCTCACCGCGCCGCACCCTGCACCCGCGCCCGAATCGCCTCCAACCCCGCCAGGTCCTCAGGCGACACATGCAGGCCCCGCTGCTGCATCGCCGCGAAGATCGCGAGCATCTCACCCCAGTGCTGGCGCAGCAGATCCTCGCGCCCCTGCCGGTCGGCGATTCCGCCGAGCTTGTAGTGGGACACGGCCAGGTCGCGCTGCCAGTCGGCGTTGCTCGGGTCCGCGGCGGCCAGGCGCTCAGCGGTAGCGAGGGACTGCCCGTAGTCCGCCAGCGCGCCCGCGAGGTCGCCCTGCGCGGCCTTGGTGTCGCCGATGCGCTCCAGACAGAGCCCGATGTTTCGCTGCCAATCGCGATTGTCCGGCTCCAGCCCGATCAGCCGTTCCGCCAATCCCTTGGCCTGCACGAAGTCCCGCCCCGCATCGGGCAGCCGGCCGCGGACCACCGCGAGGTCGCCCTGCGCGATCAGGAACCACCGGTTGCCATCGAGTGCCGCCGGCCACTCCGGCTCCAGTTCCAGCACCTCCTGATACAGCGCCAGCGCGGACCCGGCCTCGCCCTTGGCGGCATAGAGTCCGGCGCTGGTGAGCAGTGGTTGCAGGTCGTCGCGGTTGCGCTGCCGCGCGGCGGCCTAGCGGGCGCGGACCTGGTCGAGGATGCCGACGCGCTTGGCGGCGACATAGGCGAGGGCCGGATCGACGCCCTGTTCTTTCAGGATGCGGGTGAGTTCGGTGAACACGCTGCTCGCCTCGCCGCGCGCCTCGATCGCGGCGAAGGAGGCGGCCAGCAGCAGCGTGGCGAAGACGCCGCCCAGACCCCAGCCGAGCCGGCGCTGGTGGCGCTCCTGCCGCTCGCGCAGTTGCGCCAGTTCGTCCTTGAGCCGGAGCACGCGGTTTTCGAGTTCGGCATCTGGCGGCGGGATGGCGCAGGTGGTTGGCGGCGCGCAGGCGCTCGACATAGGCCAGTTGCAGGGCACGGCGCTCGGCCTGGTAGCCGGCGGGGTCCGGGTGCGCGGGTTCGCCGTCGCGCACCGGCGGCAGGTCGAGTTGCGCCGGTTCGCGGTCGCGCCGGCAGCCGGGGCCGACCTCAATGACCCAGGTTTGCTTGCTGAGACGCTGGGCGCAGAGCAACTCGAACTGGGTGTAGGAACAGCCCGAAGGCGGGGTCCGGCCAGGGGCGTTCGGGGGCGTCGCTCATCGGCGGTTCGCGGCCGTAGGCGAGGCCGACCAGTTGGAAGACGCCCTCGCAGCCCGCGATCTGCTGCTCCAGCCAGGCCCGCAGTTCGCCGGGGCCGGTGGGGAAGTCGTCTTGCGTCACGGTGTCGAAACCCAGTCGGCGCAGGGTATCGGCGACCAGACGGCGGGCACTGGCGAGCTCGGTGCTGACGGCGGAGACGAACAGACGCGTTCTGATCAAGGCCGGTGCGTGCTTGCCGAGCGCGGCGGGGATGGGTTTCGCTCTCGCGCTGCACCTGCGGTCGGTAAGCGATGCGGCTAGGGGTCCAGCGCCAGAGTTATGGAATGGATTCCATAGCAAATGCCGCGCGTTCCCCCTGAATCGCCTCGCCCCAAAGTGCGACGTGACGATCGGGGGCATTGATATTAAAGTAATTTCAAAGAAGTCGCCGGTGCCATCCGCCGCTGGCACGCGCCATGCTATATACCCATCAAGCGACCGAGTCGGCAGGATGCCACACCGGGAAGCCCTGAGCCCGCCGGCAGTATCAAGCGGATCAGGGGACTCCCCCGGCGGGGTGGGGCATAGGGATGCGCATTGTGACCCGGGCCCGGTAGGTTCGCTTTCGACGCACATCATGTGCATTTAAATCACTCTCAGAGGGTAAAGAAAATGGCAAAAGTCGCCAACTCCACCGATTCTTCCAGCCTGGCCGAAGTTGTTGACCGCATCCTGGACAAGGGCATCGTGATTGATGCGTGGTTGAAGGTCTCCCTGGTTGGTATCGAGCTGCTCGCCGTCGAAGCCCGCGTGGTCATCGCCTCGGTTGAGACCTACCTGAAGTATGCCGAAGCGATTGGCCTCACCGCCCCGGCGGCTGCCCCGGCCTGATCGAGCTCTCGCGCCAATGGGGTGCCGCTCCGATGCCATAGGCATCGACCCTGAGCGGCACCTTGTGCCGGGTCAGGTGGCAAGCCGCGCCGAACCCGGTTTTACGGCTGCGCGGGAACCCGCCTGCTCCGGGTCCGAGATTCGCAATTAGTACGAGGAGCAAGCCATGGGCCGTTTTACTGAAGATATGGGGCGGCTGCGCGACGAGATCGAGTCCGAGCGCATCGCCCGTCAAACCCTGATCGCCGACACCCGCCAAGAGGTCACGGAGGCCGC
>NZ_CAIKKU010000831.1 GCF_903828115.1 uncultured Thiodictyon sp.
CGGCCGCGCGGCTGGTGGGGGGGCGCAAATCCATCCGGCCCACGAGAAATTTAACCCGCAGCAGAGGTGAATCATGGCCCATTTCGACGTCTTCAACGGGGACGCGGACGGTATCTGTGCGTTGCGGCAACTGCGGCTCGCACACCCGCGCGAAGCCACCCTGGTAACCGGGGTCAAGCGCGACATTGCCCTTTTGGAGCGGGTTGAGGCCGGCCCCGGGGACCGGGTCACGGTGCTCGACATCGCGCTGGACAGCAACCGTGCGGCGCTGACCCGGATATTGGCCGCGGGCGCCCGCGTACGCTACTTCGACCACCATTTTCCCGGTGAGATCCCCACCCACCCCGGGCTTGATTGTCACATCGAGACCAGTCCGGACAAGGGTACGAGCCTGTTGGTCGATGAATTCGTCGGCGGGCGTTTTCGCGCCTGGGCGGTGGTGGGCACCTACGGCGACAATTTCGATGCCGCGGCGGACCGTGCGGCGGTACCGCTCGGGCTCGCCGCGGCCGAGCTTGCGCTCTTGCGAGAACTGGGCATCTGCATCAATTACAATGGTTACGGCGCTGCCGTGGCCGATCTGCATTGCGCCCCCGATGATCTGTATCGCCGCCTGTGTCGCTACGCGGACCCGCTGGCGTTCATCCGCGAGGACCCGACCTTCCAGCGCTTGAGCAGCGGCTACGCGGATGATCTGGCGCGCGCGCGGGGCACCGCGCCGTCACTCATGCAGGCGCACCACCGGCTACACATTCTGCCGGACGAACCCTGGGCGCGGCGCGTCAGCGGGGTCTTTGCCAACGCGCTTGCACAGGCCGCGCCGCAGTGTGCCCATGCCCTGCTGACGCGACTGCCGCACGGCGGCTTCCTGGTGAGCGTGCGTGCCCCGCTGACCCGCCCCGCGGGTGCCGACCAACTGTGCCGCCAATTCGCGACCGGGGGCGGGCGCAAGGCGGCGGCCGGCATCAATCACCTGCCCGAAGCGGACTACGACCGCTTCGCAGCGGCCTTCGCGGCCGCCTTCTAAGCCGCATCCCGAACCCACCGCGGGCCTTGCGCACGATTCCGGTCGACCCTTGCGGGGCAGTGTCGCGCCGGCGCCGGCGCGAGTGTGGCGAGCACGCATTCACTTGGTCGTTGGTCAGGGTGGACGGCTTTACTGGTGACAAGCGCGCGCGTCCCTACTATACTGCCGGGCTTGGGCTGAGTGGCAGAGTGGTCATGCAGCGGCCTGCAAAGCCGCCCACCCCGGTTCGATTCCGGGCTCAGCCTCCACTTAACGACTGCCTGGCTCGCGTCCGAGCGCGGCCGGCTGGCGCTATCGCCAACTGCCCAGCGTCCCTGGCGAGCAGTCGTCCGCACCGCAACCGGCAGGCTCCCAGCGTGGCTGCGCAGCCCTGGGAGGCGGCGCGGACCGGGGATTCCAAGATAACGCCCGGGTGGCGAAATCGGTAGACGCAAGGGACTTAAAATCCCTCGCCGCGAGGCGTGCGGGTTCGAGTCCCGCCCCGGGCACCAATTCATGGGCCGCAACGGCGGGTTCGACCTGGTCGGAACTGTTGCGAGCGGGTGCCGCGTCGGCCGAGCAATACCAAACCAGGCCTTGCGGATGCCGACAATAACGATCGCGCGAGGGTTCCGGCGCCCGTGGTCCAGGCCCACTGCCCGTGGTTCCCCCTCCTTCCTCCTTCCTCCCCGCTCCACTTGCTGCCTCCCACCAGCGAAAGGTCCTGACTGATCGCTGCCCGCGCCATTGTCGATGTTGCGAAACGCGATGAAGGTGCGGTGCGCCGCGCTGTTTTGTCCTGCCCCTGTAACCCCATGCGCGCTCCCCCCGGGGCGCCCCGACGAGCATCGCGTCCGTGGTGTTATGAGCACGCCTGCTCCAGCAGTTACGTGTCAGTGCATCGCGGTCGGGCAGGTATTGGCAGTAACCGCTGCGGCGGCCGGACGGCGCGTCGGCGCAATCCGGGTGCAGCCTCGCAGACACGGCCGCCATCAGCCGATCGTACCGGGGACCGGGATTGCGTTGCGCGGCATCCCGGCGGCGACGAACGGCGCGGCGCCATACTTGCCCGGTCGCGCCGCGCACGAATGGCAGTGAGTCCGGTCGTGACCACTGCTGCCAGCCAACGCAGGAATGCCCGTGGACAGTTGTCCGCGATTGAATCGCCTGCATGGTCGAGTCCCCCGGCGGTACCTGTGCAAACGTGCCGCGGCGTCGGTGCCAGGCGCGCCGTCGGCTGCGGTGCGGCGGTCCAGCGCCCGGTATTTTTTGTCTTCCTCACTTGACTTTCATTGCGAAACGAATACATTAGTAAGGGCGCGCTCGTGACAGCTATCCGCGGCGATACGCAGACCAACTCAGTCCATCCATTTTCAGATCGGAGGTACCCATCGTGGAGTACGCAAACCTTAACGTTGATGAGATTCGGCAGCGGCTCGAGGAAATCGAGCACAGCAAGTCGGAATTGCAGCGGGCATTGACCACCCGGCGGCAAGAGGCGAAGCAGGGCGTGGTGCAGCAGATCAGGGACCTGATCAGCCAAAACGGGTATGAGGTCGACGAGATTGTCCCCTTGATCATGCCCCGCCGTCGTCGTGGGGCCGCGGCCGCGCCCCGTGCGACCCCCTCCGGACGCGACTACACCCGTTATGTCGATCCGGAGAACTCGGAGAATGTCTATGTCCGCGGCGTGCTGCCGGGGTGGATGAAGCAGAAGATGCAGGAGCAGGGCTACGATGCGTCCGTCAAGGCGGATCGTGAGTCGTTCAAGGCCAATTACCTCCAGGTGCTCGAGGCCTGATTTCCCGCGCCCTGAGCCCCGCGCCGGATTTCTAAGTCGAAACCGGCGCGACGCTTGGCTGATGCGGCGATCAAATCCACCGCCATGTGTGCGTCAAGGTGCGCCCCCGGCGGGTGTGCTTTGAGCGGGTCACGGTGGTCCATTGCGCGGCGCTCAGCGCGGCGTCGCAGCGTTCCGCGGGGTCGGCGCTGCTTGGGTGCGGCATCCGTCTCGGCGAAGTTAAGTCAATGAAAATATTGGCTTCGATGAGTCGGGTACGAGGGGCATCAGCGGGATTCGGTGGCGGGATGGCTCGAGTCCAACAAATCCGCTGGCTTTTCGCTTCGTATGTGTCTAGACTCCAAAATCTGCCCGATCCGGCGCCAAGCGGTCGTTGCACCCCGCCTCGCGGTTGATCGCTTTGCAGACTTTCAGGCGTCGCCGTCGAGCGTCCATTTTCTATCACTTTGCCTGGATCGGTCCCGGAAACGCCGGGTAAGCCGCCTGGGCAAACAGGCTCGGAGCCTCCATGTCTTTCGATTCGCTCGGCCTCAGGGCCGACTTGCTGCGCGCCGTTGCGACGCAGCGCTACGGTCGGCCGACGCCGATCCAGGCGCAAGCCATCCCAGAGATACTTGCCGGTCATGATCTATTGGCCGGCGCCCAAACCGGGACCGGTAAGACCGCCGCCTTTGTACTGCCCGTCTTACATCGGTTAGCCGAACAGGGCCATCCCCAACGCCACCCCCGCGCGCTGATCCTGACGCCGACGCGCGAACTCGCCGCCCAGGTCGGGGAGCGGGTCGCGGCCTACGGCATTCACCTGCCGTTACGGTCCGCGATCGTCTTCGGCGGCGTCGGGATGCAGCCCCAGGTGGACAAGCTCCAGCGCGGCGTCGATGTCCTGATCGCGACCCCCGGGCGTCTGCTCGATCATGCGACCCGCCGCACGGTGGACCTGTCCCGGGTCGAAATCCTGGTGCTGGATGAGGCCGACCGGATGCTCGATATGGGCTTCATCCACGACATCAAGCGGATTTTGCGCCTGATTCCGGAGCGGCGGCAAAACCTTCTGTTCTCCGCGACCTATTCAGATGAGATCCGACGCCTCGCCGACGGCCTGCTCAAGCACCCCAAGACCGTTGAAGTGGCGGCCCGGCGCAACATGCCGATCGAGGCGGTCGCCCAGTCCGCGCACCCGGTCGACCGGCAGCGCAAGCCCGATTTGTTGGCCCACCTGATCCATCGCGAGGGTTGGGAGCAGGTACTGGTCTTCACCCGCACCAAGCATGGGGCGAATAAGCTTGCCGAGAAGCTGACGCGTGACGGGATCACCGCCGCGGCCATCCACGGCAACAAGAGCCAATCGGCGCGCACCCGGGCCTTGGACGAGTTCAAGCGCGGCTTGGTACGGGCCCTGGTGGCGACCGATATTGCCGCGCGCGGCCTGGATATCGCCAATCTGCCCCAAGTGGTCAATTTTGAGTTGCCGAACGTGGCCGAGGACTATGTCCACCGCATCGGGCGTACCGGCCGCGCCGGTGCCGTCGGTGCGGCCCTGTCCCTGGTCAGCCATGACGAGAAGGGATTACTCAAGGGGATCGAGCGCCTGTTGCGCCGGGAAATCCCCATGACCCCCGTCGTCGGGTTCGAGCCGTCCGCGAATCCGCCAGCCGATCGCGACGAGGATGACGAGCGCGTGCGCGGGCGCACCGATTTCGCCCCGCGCCCGCGCAGCGGGCCACGCGGTGATCGCATGGGCGGGGCGCCGGCCGCGCGGCCGGGTGGCCGGCGTGCCATGCCGGCCCGCGGCCGCTAGCCGTCGGTATCGATTTGCCGTCTGCCGACGCGGCCCGGCCGCGCCACGATTTCGCCCCAACGGTTGGGGACAAAGACTGTCGAATCAGTTGTGCATTGATCATTCGACCGTTCTCACTCTCTCTTCAATGCACTTTGACGGAACACTTGAACGATGAATATCTACGTTGGCAACCTGGCCTACTCCGTGACCCAAGACGATCTGCGCGACGCCTTCGCCGCCTATGGCGAGATCTCCAGCGTCAACCTGATCACCGACAAATTCACGGGCGACTCCAAGGGTTTCGGCTTCGTCGAGATGCCGAACAACTCGGAGGCCGATGCGGCCATCAAGGCCCTGAACGAGACCCCCCTGAAGGGTCGCAACCTGAAGGTCAACCAGGCCAAGCCGCGCGGTGAGCGTCCCTCCCGCGGCCCGCGCTGGTAAGCAACGCGCAAGGCCGGGGCCGTCGCCCCGGCCTTCCTGAGCGGTGACGCGCGAGCACCGATGCCCGTGCTGACCTACCGAGTGTGTCCGCACGACCCGCAGGCCCATCTGTTCGCCGTGGAATTGGTGATCGCGGGCCCGGTGGCGACGCTGCTGCGGCTCGCCATGCCGGCCTGGTGTCCCGGCAGCTACATGATCCGGGACTTTGCGCGCAACGTCGTACGCATTGCCGCGCACGATGTCGGCGGCCGCTCCCTCACACTGACCAAACTGGACAAACAGACCTGGGAACTGGTCCCCGACCAGGGTTGCACCGCGCCCCTGATCGTTCGCTACCAGGTCTATGCCTGGGAGTTCACGGTCCGCTCTGCCCATCTCGACTGTACCCATGCCTATTTCAACGGTCCCAGTCTGCTGCTGCAGGTCAGCGGCTACGTCGACCAGCCCTGTCGTATCGAGCTGTTGCCACCGCCGGGGGAGCGGTACCGGGACTGGCGGGTGGCCACCAGTCTGCGCGCCCTGGACGCCGCGCCCTGGGGTTTCGGCGCCTATCTCGCAGACGACTATGCCGACCTGATCGACCATCCGGTGGAGATGGGGGACTTCGAGTTGATCAACTTTGCGGTCCGCTCGGTCCCGCACGCGATGGTCATCAGCGGTCGGCAGCGGTGCGACCTGGAGCGCCTGAGGCAGGACCTGGGGCTGGTCTGTGAGCAGCACGCCGCGCTTTTCGGTGAATTGCCGCTCGATCGTTATCTCTTTCTGACCGCCGCGGTCGGTGACGGCTATGGTGGTCTGGAGCATCGCTTCTCGTCCAGTCTGCTGTGCACCCGGGATGACCTCCCGCAGTCGGCCGTCGCGGCACCCACGGAGGGTTACCGGCGCTTCCTCGGTCTGTGCAGCCACGAGTATTTCCACCTGTGGCACGTCACGCGCATTCGGCCCGCGGCCCTGATGACGGGCAACTTGAGCGCCGAGGTCCACACCCGCACCCTCTGGGCCTTCGAGGGTATCACGTCCTATTACGACACCTTGGCCCTGGTGCGCAGCGGTTGTATCGACACCGATGCCTATCTGCAACTCCTGGCCGAGACCATCACCCGGGTCATGCGCACCCCCGGCCGGCTGGTCCAGTCGCTGGCGCAGTCCAGCTTCGATGCCTGGACCAAGTTCTACCGACAGGACGACAACGCCCCCAACGCCATCGTCAGCTATTACGCCAAGGGGGCGCTGACGGCGCTCGCCCTGGACCTGACCATTCGGCGCGAGACCCAGGGCCGGGTCTGCCTGGACGACGTGATGCGCGCCCTCTGGGAACACTACGGCCGTACCGGGGTCGGGGTACCGGAGCGCGGCGTGGAGGCCATGGCCGCGCAGGTCTCCGGCCTCGCCCTGGACGGCTTTTTTACCCAGGCCCTGGACGGCACGACGGACCTGGACCTGGCACCCCTGCTCGCCCAGGTGGGGGTGGCGATGCGTTTGCGCCCGGCGACCGGGCCCAAGGACCAGGGTGGGGTCGTCGCGCGGTTCGCGCCGGGCACGGCCAAACCCAGCCTCGCGATCCGGCTGAGCGCCGGGTGTGCGGATGCGGTGATCCAAAACGTCCTGTCCGGCGGGGCCGGGGAGCGCGCCGGACTGGCGCCGGGGGACCTGGTGGTGGCCGTGGACGGGCTGCGCGTCACGGCGGAGAACCTGGAGCGGCGGGTGGCCGCGACCGGGACCGACACCGAAGTCCGCCTGCACCTGTTTCGCCGCGACGAACTCATGGAACTTACCGCCAGCCCGCAGCCGGCCGCCGCGGATACCTGCGAACTGATGCGCCTGGACCCGGTGCCCGCCGGGGCGGCCCCGGCGCTGGCCGCCTGGCTCGCCCGTCTGGCCTGAGCGGTTCATGCCACGGGGCCTCGACCTGATCCGCCTGCTCGCCGACGGGGACTATCACTCCGGCGCCGCGATTGCCCAGGGCCTGGGTCTGAGCCGCACGGCCGTCTGGAAGGCGCTGCGCAAGGCCACCGACCACTATGGTCTCGCCCTTGAGAGTGCCCCCGGCCGCGGCTACCGACTCTCGACCCCGCTGGAACTCCTGGACCCGGCACTGATCCTCGGCGCCCTCTGCCCCGCCGGCGGGGCGCGGCTCGCCCGGCTTGAGATCCACGACCAACTCGCTTCCACCAATGACCGACTCATGGCGGACGCGGCGCTGTCGGCCCCCGCGGGCACTGTCTGTCTCGCCGAGCGCCAGACGGCCGGGCGGGGGCGGCGCGGCCGGACCTGGGTGTCCCCCTTCGGCACCAATCTCTATCTATCGCTGCTGTGGCGCTACCCCTTCGGACCCGCGGCCGTGGGCGGGGTCAGTCTGGCGGCGGGGGCGGCCGTCGCCGGGGTCTTGGGTCGCCTGGGGGTTGCGGACCTGGGGCTCAAGTGGCCCAATGATCTGCTGTGGCGGCACCGCAAACTCGGTGGTCTGCTGCTGGAGGTGGCGGGCGAGGCCCAGGGGCCGAGTCACTTGGTGGTGGGCTTGGGCCTCAACCTGCGCCTGGAGGCGGACCAGGGGCAGGCCATCGACCAGCCCTGGGCCGACCTGCGCGAGGCCCTGGGCGGCACAGCCCCGGGGCGCAATCGCCTGGCCGCCGCGCTCATTGAGGGCCTGCTGGAGATGCTGGAGTGTTACGGCGACCTCGGGCTCAAGCCCTTCCTGGGCGAGTGGGCCGGGTTCGACCTACTGCGCGGGCAGCGGGTCCGGCTGCAACAGGGCGAGCGCCTGATCGTGGGCGACTATGCCGGGATCGACCCCGACGGCGCCCTGCGGCTGCACACCGCCGAGGGCCTCCAGCGCTTCCACTCGGGGGAGGTCAGCGTGCGTTTTGGCGACTGATCCGGCGCGCCTCGAAAGTGCCGTTAGCGTCGTTGTCGTTGTCGTTGTCGTTGTCGTAATCGTAATCGAGGTTATCGTAGTGCCC
>NZ_CAIKKU010000832.1 GCF_903828115.1 uncultured Thiodictyon sp.
GGGGTGCGGCGCTCCCAGTGACGGCAGTGCAGCAGGCCGGGTTAGGGTAGCATTACTCGGCCGCGAGGCGGGATGCCGGGTTACGGTGCGCGTCAAGCGCCTGTTCCTGAACGAGACCCCGTGCGACGCGTGCCTAACCCGACCAGGACTTGGCGTGCTTGGCGCCTTGGGGTGAGTCTCTTCTTATGTCTTTTTCTTTGTGGCTCCGTGTCTCCGTGAGAGGATTTCACCGATGACGTTCAATGAATCCAATACCATCGAGGCCTACCTCTGCGAGCTGCTCGCCCGGCCGATCGCGCGGAACGCGGTCCGGGATGCGGCCGGGGGTTATCGTGCCGGGCACGCGGGGGTGCCCGGGCGGGACGCCCGGGCTCCTTTGGGGTGGCAGCCGATGGCCGCCGCTGACTTGCCAAGGCAACCGCAGGACGTTTTTGTCGAGCCGCAGGTCCGCGCGGCGCTGATCCGGCTCAACCCGGAGATCGCGGCGCAGCCCGAGCGTGCCGATGAGGTGCTGTACAAGCTGCGCGCGATCGTGCTCAGCGTGCGCAGCGATGGGTTGGTGAAGTGCAATGAGGAGTTCACCGCCTGGCTGCGCGGCGAGCGCTCGATGCCGTTCGGGCCCAACCATGAACACGTCACGGTGCGCCTGATCGACTTCGAGGACCAGGAGAACAATCAGTACGTCGTCACCACTCAGTACCTGTTCCGCGCCGGCCCGGCCGAGCGGCGCGCGGATGCGATGCTGCTGATCAATGGCTTCCCGCTGGTCCTGATCGAGACCAAGACCCCGGTGCGGCCGGCGGTGACCTGGGTCGACGCCGCGCTCCAGGTCCATGACGACTATGAAAAATACGTCCCCGAACTCTTTGTCTGCAATGTCTTCAGCGTGGCGACCGAGGGCAAGGAACTGCGCTTCGGCGCCATCCAGATGCCGATCAATCTCTGGGGTCCCTGGCGGATGGACGAGGACGCCGCGCCCACGGGCCTGAGCGACCTGGAAGACGCGGTCACCGGGCTGCTGGCCCCGGCCACCCTGCTCGATATCCTGGCGAACTTCACCCTGTTCGCCACCGACAGCAAGAAGCGGCGGCTGAAGCTCGTCTGCCGCTATCAGCAATACGACGGGGCGAACCGGATCGTCGCGCGGGTGCTCGCCGGCTTCCCGAAGAAGGGGCTGCTGTGGCATTTCCAGGGCTCCGGCAAGTCGCTGCTGATGGTGTTCGCCGCGCAGAAGCTGCGGATGCACCCACAGTTGAAGAACCCCACGGTGCTGATCGTGGTCGACCGCATCGATCTCGATACGCAGCTCAGCGCCACCTTCCTTGCCTCGGATATTCCGAATCTGGTCAAGGCCGATTCACGCGCCGAGCTCCAGCGCCTGCTCACCCAGGATACGCGCAAGATCATCATCACCACCATCTTCAAGTTCGGCGAGGCGGACGGGGTGCTCAATGGGGTGCTCAATGCGGGGCACACGATCATCGCCCTGGTCGATGAGGCACACCGCACCCAGGAGGGCGACCTGGGGCTCGCAATGCGCGCGGCCCTGCCCAATGCCTTTCTGTTCGGCCTGACCGGCACGCCGATCAACCGGCGCGACCGCAATACCTTCTATGCCTTCGGCGCCGCGCAGGACGCGCACGGCTATCTGAGTCGTTACAGCTTCGAGACCTCCATCCGCGACGGGGCCACCCTGCCGCTGCACTTCGAGCCGCGGCGCCTTGAATTGCATATCGCCAAGGAGGCGCTCGATCAGGCCTTCGCCACGCTCACCGGCAACCTGTCGGACCTGGATCGGGACAGCCTCGGCAAGGCCGCCTCGCGGATGGCGGTGCTGGTCAAGGCGCCGGAGCGGATCAGGGCCATCTGCGCGGACATCGCCAGGCATTATCGCGATACGGTCGAGCCCAATGGGTTCAAGGGCATGGTCGTGACCTTCGACCAGGAGTGCTGCCTGCTCTATAAGGCGGCGCTGGACGAGCACCTGAACGCGGACGCGAGCACGGTGGTCATCTCGGTGGCGGGTAAAGACAAGGAGGACGCGGGCTACAAGCCGTACCGGCGTGACCGCGACACGGAGGCGGCCCTGCTGGAGCGCTTCCGTGACCCCCAGGACCCGCTCAAGATCCTGATCGTGACCGCGAAGCTCTTGACCGGTTTCGATGCGCCGATCCTGCAGGCGCTGTATCTGGACAAGCCGCTGCGCGATCACACCCTCTTGCAGGCGATCTGCCGCACCAACCGCCCCTATGGCGGCACCAAGACCCATGGGCTCATCATCGACTACCTGGGCGTGTTCGACGACCTGGCGCAGGCGCTCACCTTCGACGAGGCCGGCTTCGAGCGCGTCGTCAGCAATATCGCGGCGCTCCGGGACCAGTTGCCCGGGGCCATACAAAAATGTCTCGCCTGGTTTCCCGGCGTGGACCGCGGCCTGGGTGGGTACGAGGGGCTGATCGCGGCCCAGGACTGTGTGCCGAACAATGCCATGCGCGACGCCTTCGCGGCCGACTACAGCGTGGTCAGCCGGCTCTGGGAGGCCCTGTCACCCGATCCGCTACTGACCCCCTTCAGTGACGACTACCGCTGGCTGTCGCAGGTCTACGAATCGCTCAAACCGTCCACCGGTCAGGGGGCCTTGCTTTGGCATGTGCTGGGTGAGAAGACCATCGCCCTGATCCATGAGCATGTCCGGGTCGGGACCATCCACGACGATCTCGATGACCTGGTGTTCGACGCCGACGTGATTGAGGCGATCCTGGACCCCGCCGGTCAACAGAAGAAGGCCAGGGAGATCGAGATCAAGGTCGCCGCGCGGCTGCGCCGCCATCTCGGCAACCCGCGCTTCAAGCGGCTGTCCGAGCGTCTGGAACAGCTCAAGGCGCGCCACGAGGCCGGCCAGTTGCACAGCATCGCCTTCCTCAAGGAACTGCTGGACCTGGCCCGCGACCTGGTCGCCGCCGAGAAGGAGACCCCACCCGCGCAGGATGAGGACCGCGGCCGGGCCGCGCTCACCGAGCTGTTCCAGGAGGTACGAGACCCCGCGACCCCGGTTGTCGTCGAGCGCCTGGTCGACGACATCGACCAGATCGTGCGCATCGTGCGCTTCCCTGGCTGGCAGCAGACCAGCGCGGGCGAACGCGAGGTGAAGAAGGCCCTGCGCGGGGCCCTGTTCAAGTACCGGCTACATAGCGACAAGGAATTGTTTGAGAAAGCCTATGGCTATATCAGACAATATTACTGAGGTGGCGGCCGCCCGCTTACGGATGGCGCGGCCCTACTTGGAATGCGGCGCGGAGTCTGAGCAATGACGAAGGGTCAACCACGGAAAAACATCGCCCGCCGGGCGCTCGGCATCGCCCTGTGCGCGACGCCGATCCTGCTCGCGCTCACCTGCGCGCTCTGGCCGCGGGCGCCCTCGCTCGCCCGCGAGGCGGCCGGCCTGGTCTTGACCATCGGCGCCACGCTGCTGGGGCTCTGGAACCTCTATCTGGGCTACGTCCGCCCCTGGCGCTATCGCCGTCGGCATGGCTCGCCCACGGGCTACCACCTGGTCTCGGGCCTGCCGTTGGTCGGTACCCTGTTGCTGGTGGCCGGGTGTGTCACCGCCTTCGGCAGCCCGCTGGTTGGGTGTTGCGGGCTGCTGGCCGCGCTCGTCGACAGCGACGGGCTGCCCTGGATTCCGGTCCATACCTGGGAGGATGGGTCTTTGTGGGACGGGTGAGCCATGCGGCCCATGCTGGTTAGTAACGAGTCAAGAACAAGTTAAACACAGACACGTTCGTTGTCGTTGTCGTTGTCGTAATCGAGGTTATCGTAGCGCCCCGGA
>NZ_CAIKKU010000833.1 GCF_903828115.1 uncultured Thiodictyon sp.
GGATCTGGCTTCCAATTTGCTGCATTAATTGCAAGCATTTGATTTAAAATACTTTCCAGTGGTTACGGCCGAAATATCCATATCCTTCGCTCAACGCCGCCGAATTACGGTAACAAAGTAGAATTAGCCTCCCTTTTGTTGAGCCCCAACTCGTCAAATAGGTGTTCTGCGGGCTTTGACAATCTTCGGAACGGAAACTTACGCTAAGGCGTAACCGACAGAGTTATAAAGCTTATTTCTGGCGTCTCATCAAACGAACGTTTCCTGAGACAGCCTGACGGTAGAGAAAAAGACGCTTAAATCCGGCTAAATCTGCCTCAAAAGGCCGTCTCAGAATTCAAAATCTCGGAAACTCATGTCGAAGCGAGGTTTTTGAGACCGCAGGAAGGGCCTTAGCGTAAGTTTTCGCGCCGATGATTGTCAGACCCCTTCCAGGCGGTTGAGGGTGCGCACGGCGGCCAGGACATGGGCCGAATCGGTGCGCTGGCGACCGCGCGCCTTGAGTAGGTCCTGCTCCTGCAGGTGCGTCAGCAACTCATCGAGCAGCCGTTGCTCGCCCTGCTCGGTTCCCAGGCGGGTCCGGAATTCGCTCAAGACGGTGTGATCGAACCCGGGATCGGTCAACGCGAGGCCGAGCAAATACTTCCAGTCCAGGCGTCCCCGCACGGCGTCGGCTGCGGCACGATCAGACAAGTTCTCGACGAATTGCAGCACCGTCACCCAGGCCAAGCGCCCGGGGGCCTCGGCCGGTTGCCCGCGGCGGGGGAAGAGATCCGCAAAGCGCTCGTCGGCGTAGATCGGACCCACCGCGTCGGCCACCGTCAAGCAAAAGGTGCCGTGCGGAAAGGCGGCGCAGGCGATGCGGCGCGTTTCCTCTGGAATTTCGTGGGCCGAACGGGGTTGGAGCGACATGGAATGCCTCCGGATCGGCGGTACGCCGTAACCTCTTTAGACACCGCAGAACACTGAACGTTGCCGTCGATACACCGACTGCTGGGGCATGGGAGGATTCGCCACCAGTGTCAAGCTTTCCATAATCGTTCCAATGATTGTCAGACCCCGACCACGTTGGCCGGCACCGCTGCGGTGTGGCGAAAGTGGATGCCCAGCAGCACCAGGCGTCCCTCGCCCACATAGCGCAGCAGAAAGGGTCCGCACTCGCCCTCAATGCAGGTCTGTCCCAAACCAGCACCGGCTAGGATGAGGGCGCGGTCTAGATCCAAGGGGGTATCCAGCCAATAGTTCCCCGCGGCGAGGCTGATGCGATCCCCCGCGGCGGCCCCCGCAAGGGCATCGACGAGACCGCGAGACTCGGTCACTGCAAAGGTCGACATGCGGACACCAAGGGCGCGAGGCGGACATGTGACACCCAGTCTAGGCCCGGTCGGGGAAAAGACAATGGCCCCCGGTCGTGTGTGACCCACAGTTGCGCGCCGCTTGCCACCCTCGCGCCGCTCGGGGGCGCAGTCGGTGCGACCAGCATCAGGTCCAGCGCGCGGGGCTTGGCGTGTTCGCCGGGGGTATCAAGGCGGGCGTAGAGCGCGTGCCTGCGCGGGGTCAGCAGGTGCAAGCGCTGGTTGTCGCTGCCGCGTAACGGCAGCCTGTCGCAGGCCTCTGCCACATAGGGGTCCGTGACCAGCGCGTCGATCAGTCCGGCGAGGCCCGCAAGCGGTCCCGCGATCCGCTCACGGGGATAACCGGAATAGATCAGCAGGTCGCCGTCGAACGCGGTTCGTAATCCCCGCAGCAGTGTCTCCAGCGCTCCCGGTTGATCGAACGGTTCCCCGCCGGTCACGGTGACGCCGTCCGCGCATCCGAGCCAGGGGGCCAACGTCGCAATCAGCGCCCCGACCTGCGCGTCCGCCCGCCCGGGCGCCCGGGTGTCTAGGGAGATACAGCCGCGGCAGTGGATCGAGCACCCTTGGAACCAGATCCCGCCCCCCGTCCCGGCCCCAAGGTCGTGACCGGGAAGTGGACGCGGGACAGTGCGAGGCTGGTCATGGCCCCGTCCCCGGCACCAGTATCCCACCAACGCAAAATCATGCACGCTAAGTGCAAGTACGGACGACCACCACGCGACCTCGCGCGGGGCGTCGTCCCACGAGACGACGATCCCCATTCCACGTTGAGCCCACCATGCCCACCATCCCCGCCCTTCGCGACCAAACCGACCACATTCCTGCCCGGCTGCTCGCCGCCCTGCGCCGCGAGCGCCTGGACCCCACCGACGCCGGCTACGTCGTCCACGAGCTGCACGTCCGCCAGATCGAACGCGAACTGCAGAACCGTTCTGCGACTCAGCGACGAGGGGCCAAGAGGAACCATGATTTCCTAAAGAAACGGCATCTTGGTTATTTGTATGAAATACCACTGCTGGTTCTGATCATCACCTTGCTGAGCACCATCCTCTGGCCGTTGCTCAGTGGGCCGTGGCGTCTGGTGCTTGGAGTGATGAGCGGCATATCGGTGCTGCTGCTATTGTGGTACCACCGCTCGCGGTAGATTTATCCCCAGAACGCCTTCTGAACCGCCGGAGACACCGATGGAAATCCCCCATGATTTTCGTGCCAGCCGCTGGGTCATCGCGCTCTTTGGTCTGCTCGGCGTGGCGCTGGTCATCCTGGCGGTTGTGTTTGCCCTGGTGGCGAAGGACAAACTCTGGGCACTCGTGTGCGTTTGCCTGCCGACGGGACTGACCGGCCTGTGGCTCCTGACGCGCGTGCCGCCACTGCTGCGCACACGTATCGTTTTGGACGAATCAGGGATCACGTTGCAGATTCCGGTCTGGGCCGGCGGCTGGCTGCGGCGTGGACGGCTGGTGCGACTGCGTTGGAGCGAGATTGCGCGCCTGACTCACGCGCAGCGTCTATATTATCCGATGATGCTTCCGTTGGTGGTCGATGAGTACCGGCTGTATACCACCCAGGGCGACTTCACGATCACCAAGAACATCTGCCCCAGACCGCAGCAGGTCATGGCGCTGGTTGCGGCGCGCACCGGCAAGCCGGTGGAGGACCTCGGCCTGGAACGTTAACCGCAGCACCCGGAGCCGCACTCCGGCAGGAGCGTAAGTATGCGTGTAGAAGGTCGTCGATCCGCCACGCTGTGGATGGCTTTGATCGTCCTGGCGTCGATCCTGGGAGAGGGTGCAATCCCGGCGATGGCGGTGGCTGCACCAGACGCAGTCCCCTGTCCGCCCACCCAGCCTGGTACCTTCTGCACCCTCCAAGGCCATAGCGACTGGGTCCGCTCGGTTGCCTTCAGTCCCGATGGAACGCTCTTGGCTACCGGGGCCGGGGATGTGATCCGGATTTGGCAGGTGGCCACGCTCAATCGTGCGCCGGTCGGAAGTGGTCTCCCAGCGAGCGCCGGAGTTGCGAAGCCAGCGATTGAATTGGAGAGTCCGGCGCCGGAGGTCCCGGCGGGCCTGATCAATGACCTCAAGAGCAGCGATAGGGTAGTGCGCGCGCAGGCGGTCAAGGCCCTGGGTCGGATGGGACCTCAGGCGCGCGGGGCCTGGCCGGCCCTCAAAGACCTGGCCCACAAGGACCCCGATGCACAGATACAGCGCGCGGCGACCGCCGCCCTGGTGGCCGGGTCCATCCGCGACCTGGAGTCGCCCGACGCCGGGCTGCGGTTGAGGGCGGTGAAGGCCCTCGCCACCCTGGGTCCGCAGGCCCGAGCCACCATCCCGGTCCTGACGCGGGCGGCCACGGGGGGGGACCCCGACGAAGCGGTGGGACGATTGGCCGTACGGGTTTTGGGGCTGCTGGCCCGGGTCGCCCCGACCGAGGTGATGGCCAGGGCCGCCGGCGCCGAGGCGTTGGCGCCCCCGCCGACGATCGAGAAGACCGCCGCGGCGGCCGCCTTGGGTAAGAAGACGCTTGCTCAGGTCATCGACCGGTACCCACTCGTCTGGGGCCGGGAGATCGGCTCCTTTGAGGTCAGGTATAGTGTAGCGATGGATAGCGTGTCTGCCGGGACCCTCAATGTCGCCTCGTCGCTTCCGACCCGTGGGCTGAACTTGCGCGCGCTGGGCGTGCAGGAGGACTTTGTTGCGTCGAATCACGAGCGGATCGGCCGGCTCATGTTCGGCAGTCTGATCTCGATTCCACTCGCCTTGAATGATCCCGACCAGCCGTTATACGCGGCGAGGGTGGGGGCCAAGGTCTTCATCGATGCAACCGCGGCGGCGCCGACAGACCGGACCGAGCGCGTGCTGATCACGGTGGCGGAGGACCTGCATGAACTGCGCAACCTCGTCGTCTATGGCGATGGGACCTCAATGGAAACGGTGATGGAGCTGGCGCTGGTCGAGGGCCAGTCCCAGCTGGCTTCCATGGTCATACTGTACTGGGTTCGGGGTCAACTCTGGGTCCGCGGCGAACTCGCGGATCGGGAAGACTTCCAATATCGCTATTCGCGCCGCTTTGGGCCGGTCTTTCCCGAGACGGTGACGGTGACGGAACACGGCGGCCCGGAGCCTGCCACCTTCGTCTTCACACTCCAGGGGGCCACTTTTCATACTGAGGGTTCGCTCAGGGCACTGGATGATCGGGCCACCACGACCGAGAGGGGCTTCGATGAGCTACTCGCGTTCGCCGGTCCCGCCGCCGCGGCGCAGGATGATGTCGCGTCCTATGAGTTAAAGGGGTTCGTCGTGGTCGACAAGACCGAGGTCAAGTCGACCGAAGAAGACGAATTTCTCTTTGACGGCTGCGCCATCGGCAAGCAGATTTCGCTTGCGAACGGCCAGACCTTTGTCTGCCAGGAAGATGTTACGATTTCGCCTGAATTCGCGGCGGAAGTGGTCATCCTCAAACATCCGGCGACGGACGAAGTCAAGGTATTGATTGCGGAGCAACCCTTCGCCGGAACCCTCTCCGGCACCACGGCGCCAGCGGTCCAGACCCAACCGGTGCCTGCCCCCAGACCCGCGCCGTCGGTGCTCGCCCAGCCCGCGCCCGCGCCGGGTCCGCGGCCGCTGCCGCCGGGGTTCGGAACACCCGCGCCGGCCAACACCGCCCAGGTCGCGCCCCCACGGCCCCCTGCGCAGTTGATCGCGTCGGTCGTCGGAAGCTGGAAAACCACCGTGGTGGTGGGCGACGGCCAGGTCGACGGCATCGCGATGCTCGATGCGGATGGCAATTTTAATCGCTTTGAGCGCTGGAGTTTCGGCTTGACCGTGCAGATTTGGGGCACCTACATCGTCTCCCCCATCTCGCCGACCCTGTTTCAACTGAGCCAGAAGCCGACCGGGTGGGAGCCCAAGGAGTGGTGCGTCCGCGGCACGATTTGCAAGGCCCTGAATTATCCCGCCGCCGCCACTCAGTTCACCTTTCTTGACGCTGATACGCTGCGCGATGAGCAAACCCAGGCGATTTATAAGAGGCAATAATGCAATGAACGTTCGTCATCAGATTGCGCATGGTTTCGTTCTGTCTTCCTTGTTCATTCTGACCACGCTGTCGACCGGCTTCGACACGGTCGCGGTCGCTCAGATGCACGGTACGGCGCCGACCGATGCGGGTCCCGCTCCGCATTGGCGGTTTATGCGTCATGACCCCACGACGCTCAAGCAGCTTGGCGGCGGGGATATGACCGCGGGGATGAACAAACTCGGCGATGTCGGGTATGAGTTGTTCATCACCACCGCCAACGATCAAGGTGCAACCGGCTGGTTGTATTTCCGGCAATCGCCATGGGTCGCGCCGATGGAGCGGCCCAAGCTCGAATACAAGGTACTTGATGATCAGGCCATCACTGATCTGGGGCGCAACAGTTTTGGCGACGGCCTCATCAAACTGGAGAACGAAGGCTGGCAACTGCTGGCGATCACGAGCGATAGGCGCGGGGGCGCGGGTTGGCACTTTTTTTCCCGCGAAAAAGTGGCAATGGCCTCAAGCGGCCCCGCGGCGGCTCCATCCATTTCAGCCGCCCAACCACTGAGCGAGGAATCCGCACCCCGTGGACCAGCGCCCCAGTCCGCTGAAGCGCAGGGCGATTTCTCGACCCCGCGGGCCGCGGTGCAGACGCTGATCACCGGGGCGACCTCACGCAATGTCGATCTGCTGAGCAAGTGCTTCGCCGACAGCGCGCCGGATGAATTCGCGCCATTGCGATCCAAGACGGCGGCACAGAAGGACTTGGACGACCTGGCAACATTGTTCCAAGGCGCGACTGTTACCAATGAGCGGATCAAAGGCGACCGCAAGGCCGTCGTGTCCGTCAAGCTCGAGTCCCGCGACGAAGAAATCGAATTGACCAAGACCGCGGCCGGCTGGCAGGTGGTGGAGTTTTGATGTGGCGGATGTCTATGATAAGGTGTTTGACGGATGATTGCGGCTGTAGCGGTACCCCGTCCTTGCTCGGGTGAAATGTCCCATGGCTGATGCCTCATCCGTCGCCCGCCCTGATCTGTTAATTGCAGGTGGGGCATTTTCCGTCCTGCTTTTCCCACAGCGTCTTCACCCGTCCGATCAGGAATTTCTTCATGGCCGCGGTTTCCCGCGCCTCAAAGTACGGTTCCCAGTCGGGGTCAAACGGGTTCGCCGCCGCCTTGATCTTGGTATGGCGACGGATCGGTGTATCTGCGGCTTTAATCAGCGTCGGTCTGATGACCGTTCGGCCGCCGCTGCTTTCCTTATGATCTGCCAGTCCATACCCCGGGAGACGCAAACGCGCCACCCGGATGCGGTGACCAATCATCTCAACTTTTGTCTGGCGGCAACCGCCATCACCTGGATCTATGGCGCCCATTTGGAACAAGCACCGCCGCGACGCTATGCC
>NZ_CAIKKU010000834.1 GCF_903828115.1 uncultured Thiodictyon sp.
CCGCGACCACAGTTCCGCGGGAATACGCGCGCCCTGGGACGTGGTGTTGCGCCAGTGGGCAATGGCCGCGGCCGTCTGTGCCAGATCGGCCGCGGCGGGGAGTGACAGTGACATCGTGGAGCCTCCGGATCACCAAAAACGGGGCTCCTACGCTACCGGGCCGGGGACGGGATTTCATGCAGCCTTACCGGAAGGACACAATCGTTGAGGTGCCCATGCAGCGCCGCCTCGATCGCCCCCACTTCCCCTTGCGCCTTGACCAGTGAGAAGTCCCACTTCATCACAAAGAACTGGTTGTGCAAGGGCGTTGGGTCACGCCCGATGGCGAGCCCCCCGAACAGGTCGGTAAAGCGATCCGCCCGATTCAGGTCGTAATAGTGCTCCAGCATCGACAGGAGCAGGCTCTTGCCGAAGCGTCGCGGGCGGATGAAGATCAGTTGCCGCCCGGTGTCCTCCAATTGAGGAATCCGGTCGGTGCGGTCCTGATACCAGTAGCCGTCCTGGATCAGGGTGCCGAAGTCACTCAAACCATAGGAAAATTTCATGACGGCCGACCCCCGCGTGCCGGACCAGCGCCCGGCCCCCCACCAGGGGGGCGGGAGCAAGGTTAAGTGGACCACCGGCGCAGCATAGCACCCGGCCGGACGGGGCCTGCGGCTTTGATCATCACCACGCTGGCGCTGTTCGGCCTCGGCGCCGTGCTGCTGATGCGTCGCCGCCGCGCCGAACCCTGATCGGCGCGCGTGGGAGCGGCTTCAGCCGCGCTGTGGGAGCGGCTTTAGCCGCGACGAGGCCTCGCGGGTCACCGCCTCTGCGTCTCTGCGTGAGACCTTCGCGAGGGTCAGGACGCCGAAATAATACAGGAGCGAGGCCATGAAGGGGCCGCGCAGGCTGCCCTGGCCTCGTCGCGGCTGAAGCCGCTCACGCAGGCCTTTCATCGTCCGGGGTGGCTGGTCTCGCTGCCATGGCCGTTAGGGTGGACAAGCGCACCGTTGTCCACCGGTGACGCCTTTGGTTCGGCGCCGGGGTGTGGCAGCGCTCCGGCAACCGGGCAACGCGCCGGGCGAGGCGCAGGTGGCTCGCGACCCGCAGCAGGAGTTCACGCGCATCAAATGGCTTGGTCACGTAATCGACCCCGCCGAGGGCGAAACCGCGGGCCTTGTCCTCGATCTGGTCCAGCGCGGTGAGGAAGATGACCGGGATCTCGCGCGTCACCGGATTGGCCTTGAGGAGGCCGCAGACCTCGAAGCCGTCCAGCCCGGGCATGCGGATGTCGAGCAGGATCAGGTCCGGGCGCAGGCGGGTGGCGATGTGCACCCCGGCGGCGCCGTCGCGGGCGCTGACCATCTCCAGCCCCTGGCCGCGCAGCATCTCCAGCGCCAGACGCAGGTTATCCGGCTCGTCGTCGATGACCAACACGGTCCCATCGTCGGTGGCGGGGATCATCTCAGAATCTTGTGCATCGTTGTCGCAATCGTTGTCGTTGTCGTAATCGTGGCGACCCTGCCACCCAGTATTCCCGCTCTTGACAATCCGATCAGGCCTGGGCGGCGTCGCCGATCGAACCCCGCTAGACATCGCGCGGCCTGTGCTCGAATGGTATTGCGTGTTCGATCACGACAACGACGAAGACGACGACAACGATCGTATTCGCTTTCCCGCCGGGTCATTGGCCTGAGTCCTGCCCGGTGCCCCCGGCCTGGGCCTCGACCAACGCGATGATACGCGCGTGCTCGAAGGCGTGGGCGAGCGCCAGGACCTGCGCCGTGAAGGCGGGCCGGTCGCCGGGGCCGGACCAGTGTCGGCACCAGCCCTCGATGCGGGTGGTGCGGCCCAGTTCGGCCAGGGCGCGCAACTCCGCCAGGGCCTCCGGCGGGGGTGGGGCCGCCAGCGGCGCGGGGGTCGCGGTCTCCGCGCACTCGGGGTCGGCCATGGCAGCCCCGGCGCAGTCGGCAGCGCGCGCAATCAAGACCGCGGGCAGGACCAGGGTGAAGCGGCTGCCCGTGCCGGGCGCGCTCTCGAGTTCGATCCGCCCGCCCATCCGGCGCACCAGCTTGCGGCTGATGTTGAGCCCCAGCCCGCTGCCCACCGACCCGTGCCCCCCCGGTCCCGGCCCCGGGGCGGCGGTGGCGTCTGCGTCACCCTGGACGAAGGCCTCGAAGATGCGCGCCTGCTCCGCGGCCGGGATACCGGGCCCAGTGTCCGCGACCGCCAGGCGCAACTCGACCCGGTCCGCGGCGGCCGGGTCCGGCGTCGTCGCCGCGCTCAACCGGACCTCGCCCGCCTGGGTGTGCGCAAGGGCATTGCCGAGCAGGTTGGTCAGGACCTGCCGCACCCGGCGCCCGTCCAGCCAGACGCAGGGCGGCAGCCCGGTGTCGGCGTCCAGGTGCAGTGCCAGCCCCTTGGCCGCGGCCAGTGGGCCTCGCCGACACAGTCGCGGAGCAGGGCGGGCAGGGCCGTGGGGAGCGCCCTGAGCGACAGCCGCCCGCGCTCCAGGCGGCTGAAATCGAGCACCTCGTCGATCAGGGACAGCAACTGGCGGCCGTTGCGCCGGATGGTGGCGAGGAGGTCCCGGCGCCGCTCTGCCGCCTCTGCGTGCGGTGCTCCGGGGTGGTCGCCGTCCGGTTCGCCAGCCTGAGCCTCCAGCCGTCCGATGACCTCGGCGAACCCGAGGATGGCGTGCAGCGGGGTGCGCAGTTCGTGCGTGACCGTGGCCAGGAAGCGGCTCTTGGCCCGGGTGGCGGACTCCGCCTGCTGCTTGGCGAAGGCCAGCGCGAGCTCGATGCGCTTGCGCTGGTCGATGTCCACCAGCACCAGCACCGCACCCGCCTCCGGTGCCGCGGGGTCGAGTGGGCTCAAACTGGCGTGGGTCCACAGCAAGGTCCCGTCGCGACGGCGCAACTGGATGTCCTCGCTGTAGGCACCCGCGGGTCCGGGTGGGGCGTAGCAGCGGGCGGCGACCGCCTCGAAGGCCGCCGCGTCACGATGGAGCAGGCGGGTCGATTGGCCGATCAGGTCCGCGGCGCGGTAGCCGAGCAGGGCGCAGAAGCGCGGGTTGACCGCCACGATGGTCCGGGTCCCGTCGATCAGGGCGATCCCGGCCGAGCTGTGGTTGAAGATGGCGCGCTGCTGATCGAGCGCAGTACGCAACTGGGCCTGGGTCTCGCGCAGTGCCGCGGTCTGGGTGGCCAGGGCCTGCACCGTGGCGTCGAGCGAATGCGGCAGGCGTGCGGCGATCACGGCGGTGAAGGCACTGAAGGCGATGAAGGAGAAGACGGTCTGGACCCAGACGGCCGGTGTTTTCACAAAATTCGGGTAGTCGATCGGGAAGGTCAGCCAGCCGCCCACGGCCGCGGCCCCGATCACCGCCAGGACCAGGGCCCCCAGGGCCACGTTGAACCAGCCCGCGCGCGGGCTCAGGAACAGCACGCTGAGCAGCACGTTGAGGTAGAAACCGATGGCACCGGACACCAGCAGCATCGCCGCGCCGATCAGGATCGTCCGGTCGGGCATGACCGCCTGCAGGGTCCGCAGGTCGTGCAGGGGCGGCGGCGGGCCGGGCGGGGCGGCGGCGGTCGGCATGGGGTGGGTCCGGGGCTCGATAGGCCCCGGACCATACCATCGGGCGGGCGGCCGGGCCAGTGCCGACGGCGCGTCGGGCGCGATCGGAGCTGATGTGGTGACCGAGACCCCGGGTACGCTGTCGTTGTCGTTGTCGTAATCGAACAATCCGACCACGATCACGACAACGACGCCCGGTCCGGGAGAACGTCCGGTCGCTGTAGGGTACGCATCGCGTACCCGGCTCCGGCGGTCGCCGCGGCTTGGCGGGTACGCGATGCGTACCCTACGAGATATGTGTTAACACATCAGTTCTGATCGCACCCCGGCACCTCGCCGGGCGCGGCCCCGGTCGGGTGGGGTCGGGTCAGGCGCCGCGCCGCGGGCGGGCCGAAACGATTGCCGCATTCCCTGGAAACATTGCCGCGTTCCCCTGTTGGGGCGGCCGGTTCCCTTGTAGCTTGAGGCGCCGCTGTTGCCGGATCGGGGGTCCCCCGGGCGGCTGTCCGACTGGGCAGCATGTTGCCGCTGCTTGATGCCGACGTGACCATCAACGGCAACGGCAACACCGT
This sequence comes from uncultured Thiodictyon sp., assembly GCF_903828115.1. Lineage (GTDB taxonomy): Bacteria > Pseudomonadota > Gammaproteobacteria > Chromatiales > Chromatiaceae > Thiodictyon. Next base: position 4,134 of record NZ_CAIKKU010000834.1, read on the forward strand.
CAGCGGCAATAATCAATACCGCGTCTTCTTCGCCCAGCAGGGCACCGTCAGCCTCAACAACCTCACCATCGCCGACGGCAAGGCCCAGGGCGGCAACGGCGGTGTCGGCGCCGGCGGCGGGGCCGGACTGGGCGGCGGGCTCTTCGTCAACGCCGCCCAGGTCCAGTTGAGCGGGGTCCAGTTCACCGGCAACGGCGGCAATGGCGTGTCTTCTAACGGTGGCGGGGGCGGCATGGGCGGCAACGGCGGCACTGGCACGAATGGAGCGGGCGGCGGCGGCTTCTATACGGCCGGCGGCAACGCCTCCGGGGCTGGCGGCAGGGACGGCGGCAGCGGCGGCGGCGGCGGTGCTGGGCGGGGCGGTGTTCGTCGGCCAACACGATCGCCCTCAACGGGGGTTCGATCGCCGGCACCGGCACCCTGACCGCGGACCTGGTCATCCAGAACGCGAGCACCCTCGCCCCCGGCAACAGCCCCGGCACCCTCTAAGGTGCCAATGTCACCTTCGGCCCCGACGGCAACTACGCCTTCGAGGTGCGGGACTTCGCCGGCCTGGCCGGCAGCGCCTGGGACCTCCGGAGCCTCACCGGCACCCTGGCCTTCACCGCCACCGCCCTGGACCCCGTCCTGATCCGGCTGACGAGTCTGGACGCGAGCGACAACCCGGGCCTTGCCGCCAACTTCGGGCCCGGCAACCGGCTCAGTCTCAAATTGGCGGACGTCACCACCGTCACCGGCTTCGATCCCGCCATGTACCGCGTCGACAGCAGCGGCTTCCTGAACCCCACCAACGGCGGCACCTGGGGTCTGTCCACGGATGCCACCGGGCTCTTCCTCGACTTCACGCCCGCCGATGCCCCCGCGCCGGCCACGCTCGCCCTGGGGGCCGGTCTCCTGGCGGCGCGTCGCCGCCGCGCCGGTGCGCTATCGGAGACGGTGATACCGGCGACAAGGTAGCCGTCAGCCCGCGGCGCCGGGGTCGATGCCGAGTGCGCGCAGGCGCTCGGCAAGCTGCTCGGCGCGAGCGTCCGCCTGCTCGGCGCGGGCGCGTTCCTGCTCTGCGCGCGCGTCCGCCTGCTCGGCACGGGCGCGCTCCTGCGCGGCGCGCGCCTCGGCCTCCCGCGCCTGCGCCTCGGCCTGCCGTGCGCGCCGGGCCAGTTCGACCGGGCTCAGGAACGGCCGGCCGGCGGGGTCGAAGATCTCCAGGGTCTCGGCGCGCAGGGCAAAGCGGATGCCGAGCCGGGGGCTGGTCCAGCCGTTGACGTAGGCCACGGGGGCGAGCCGCCCGTCCTGGCGCAGCCAGACCTCCAGACGGTTGCGCTCGGGGTCGTAGAGGTAATACTCGGCGGCGCCGTGGGTGTCGTAAAACTCCAGCTTGTCCCTGAGTTCCTTGGGTCCGTTCGACGGCGACTGGACCTCGAAGACCACCTGGGGGGCGATACCGTCCTCCTCCCACTGTTTGTAGGACCCGCGCGGTCCCTTGGGCCGGCCGAAGACCACCATGGCGTCCGGGGCCATGGGGCCGACGAGGCGCCGGTCCTGGACCGGGTACCAGAAGAGGTCACCGGCGACGAAGACCTCCGGGCGGTCGGCGA
>NZ_CAIKKU010000835.1 GCF_903828115.1 uncultured Thiodictyon sp.
CGGCCGGCTCTGTCACTGGGGCTTATCAAGGCTTGAGCCGTGTGCGGTGAAAGTCGCAAGCACGGTTCTTAGGGGGCTGGGTGGCGGTAACGTCGCCTGGCTACCCGACCCGGCCAATGCCGCTGGCGTAGCGGGGCTTTTGCGACGTAACCGTGTGTTTTTGTTAAGTCTCGATGGCCGGATATCGCCCAGGGTGGCCGGAATTATGATCAAGGCCCCCCAGACCATGCGGCCGGGCTTGGCCGGCGAGAGAAAGGCCGTAACGGTGGTATCGCCGATACCGATGGTGCCGTCGCGCTCTGGCCCCAGCGGGGGCATCCACATGACCGGCATGACGGTGCGCGTGATGAGGTTCCAGTCGTGAGTGAGCGGCACCGGGATGACCGGCTGGATGTTGAGTATGTTCTGCGTACCCGCCTGCGGGCCGTAGTGGAGATTGGTGTTGTTCTGGAACGGCAGGCTGATCATGCGCGCCACCGGGTTCTGCGCGAGTTTTGCCAGATCCTCATTGCTGATTGCGGCGGGCGCCGGAGCGGCGGCCACCGTCATCATCACTGCCGCGGCGGCCCACCCATTTGCATCGTGTCTGGTTGTCATTGCTGCTGGTTCCGTATCTGGAGCGGATTGCTCATGGTATTCTCAGGGCTCAAGCGCGGATGACCGCCGGCGGCCGCCGCGCCGGGCTCTCGGCCGCGCTGACGGTGGTCCGCCGCGCGATCGGCGGCTGGTCGGCGCGCCGGTCGAAGATTATCAGCCGGCCGGTTGCGAGTCCGAGTCCGTCCAGGTAACCGTCCAACCGGGCGAGCCCCGCGGCGAGCGGGTCCGGCGCCCCGTCACGCCAGACCTCTGGATGCCGGCCAGTTTCTACGCTCGAGCAAGCGCAAGCGCAATGCCGACGGGGCGCCGCCGGGCCGGCATCCGGGCGAGGCCCGCCCAACCCGCATCGTCGGCGACGGCTGAGGCGTGACACACTGATTCAGTAAAGGGACAGGGATGACGGCGTGGCCGAGCAGACGCACCTGGTGTTGACCCGGCGGGTGGAACGCCGAACCGTGCGGGGGCCTTGATCAGAAATTCGGCCAATCGCCCCACTGCGCGGTCTGCGGTCCGCGCAGCGGACCCTACGGCCTCGCGCCCGTAGGGTTCGCTGTGCGGACCGACGCCCTCCCGTCCAGCAGGGTGGCTAGAGTTATAATCTCGGGCCCGCGCGGGTCTGCGGTCGCGGCGCCGCCAGGGATCTTTCGGTCCCATGGCACGGGCGTTGCACTGGGACTCGCTAATGGTCTTCAAAAGCACGCCACCGCCACCTCCCGAGTCATGACGCCACCCATGAGCAGCCGCCCTGACCCCTCGATCCGCGTAGAGGCCCCGGCCCGGCTGCATCTGGGGTTTCTGGACCTGAACGGCGGCCTGGGCCGGCGTTTCGGCAGCCTGGGTCTGACGATCGACGCCTTCGCGACCCGGTTGCAGGCCGAGCCGGCCGAGGAATTCAGCGCCGAGGGACCGGGGGCCGCGCGCGCCCTGGCCTATGCGCGGGCCTACTCGACCGCCCGCGGCCTGCGCGGCGGGGTGCGCATCCGCTTGAGCGAGACCATCCCCGATCATGCGGGCCTGGGCTCCGGGACCCAGATGGCACTGGCGGTCGGCACCGCCTTGGAGCACCTGTGCGTAGCGGACGCCGCGGGCGCCCCGGCGGATTGCCGCGGCATCGCCGCGACCCTGGGGCGCGGGCAGCGCTCGGGCATCGGGATCGGCGCCTTCGAGGACGGCGGATTCATCTGCGATTGCGGGCGCGGTGACCTGACGGCGGTGCCGCCGGTGGTCATGCGCCTGCCCTTCCCGGCCGACTGGCGGGTCCTGTTGCTGCTGGATCAGCGGGAGCAGGGGCTTCACGGTGAACGGGAGGCGCACGCCTTCGCGCAACTGCCGCAGTTCCCCGCGGCCACTGCCGGGCACCTGTGTCGGTTGCTCCTGATGCAGTTGGTGCCGGGACTGCTGGAGGAACGGTTTGAAGACGTGGCGGGGGCGATCGGGGAGATCCAGCGCGCGGTCGGCGCCCACTTCGCCCCCGCCCAAGGCGGCTGTTTCGCCTCCCCGGCCGTGGCCGCCGCCCTGGACTGGGCGACGGCGCAGGGGTTTGTCGGCAACGGCCAGTCGTCCTGGGGCCCGACCGGCTTCATTCTGGCGGCGGACGCGGAGCAGGCACGGGCGCTGGAATTGGGGCTCAAGGCACGCTTCGGTGACCGCTCACCCCTGGGTTACCGCATCGCCGCCGGGCGCAATCGGGGCGCCCGCGTGGACGGCGAACCGGACCCGATACAGACAACCGTGCAGTCCGTCACCCGCTGATGCCTGTCGATCGGTCGTCAGCAGTCAGCAGTCAGCATTAGTATAGAGTCGAGAACAGGTTAGACACAAACACAATCGTTGTCGTAATCGGAGAAGCGATACGATCCGAGGCACTTCGATAACCTCGATTACGACAACGACAACGACGCTAACAGCATTCGCTAATGGATTTGTTTAACTTATTGGCGCACCGTTCCTCAAAGAACCCCATCCACCGAATCACCGGCCTGAGCAATACCAGTGGAAAAACCTTATCTCCTGCACATGATTACGGCCGCGAAGAATCTGAGCCCCTTCGACGTGAACATGGCCTATGACGCCGGCTGGACGGCCTGCACGGCCTACTCCCATGTGGCCCTGGAGGAGGTGACCGGACTGATCCAGGACGCCATCTTCTCCCGCGGTCCCCGGGGTGTGGCACGCACCGGCGTCTTCCTGGGCGGGCGCGACATCCATCTGGCCATGGACATGCTGGCCGCGGCCCGCGCCGCCATGGTGCCCCCCTTCGAGGTCTCGGTCTTCGCCGACCCGAGCGGCGCCTTCACCACCGCCGCGGCCATGGTCGCCGGGGCGGAGGGCTGGCTGCGGCGCGGTTTCCAGACCGGGCTTGCGGGGCTGCGGGTGCTCGTCTTCGGCGGCACCGGCCCGGTGGGCTCGGCCGCGGCCATCCTGAGCGCCCGCGCCGGGGCGCAGACGCAGATCGTGAGCCTCCTGGACCTGCCGCGCGCGCAGGAGGCGGCGCGGCATTGCAACGAGCACTGCGGGGTCGAGATCAGTGCGGCCTATGCCGGCACCGACGAGGAGATCCTGGCCCTGATGGACACGGCGGATCTGGTCTTCAATGCCGCGGCGGCCGGGGTGCAGGTGTTGCGCACCCACCAGGTCGGCCGGTCCGCACGGCTGAAGGTCGCCTGCGACGTCAACGCCGTCCCGCCTGCGGGCATCGAGGGGATTGGGGTGATGGACAACGGCGCCCCGCTCCCCGGCGCCGCGGGCGGGGCCCTGGGCCTGGGGGCGCTGGCCGTCGGCAACATCAAGTACCGGGTCCAGCAGGGCCTCCTGCGGCAGATGCACGAGGCGGACTCGCCCCAATACCTGGGGCTGGACGCGGCCTTCGAGATGGCGCGCCGACATGTCGAGTGAGCCCGCCGACCTGCTCCTGGTGGCCGCCAGCGCGCGGGCCATCGCCGAGTCGGCGGTGCGCGGCGGCTTTCGGGTGCGGGTCCTGGACGGCTTCTGCGACCTGGACACCCAGGCGCTCGGACCCTGCACCCGGGTGCCGCTGGTGGATCTGGGGGCGGGCTGGGGTCTGGAGCCGCGGCGCCTGGGCGCGGCGCTCCAGGAGGTCGCCGCCGCGGGATCTGACCTGGGTCTGGTCTATGGGTCCGGCTTGGAGTCCGCGCCCGAGGTGCTGACCAACCTGCCCGCGGGGCTGCGCCTCCTGGGCAATGACCCCGCGGTCCTGCGCCTGCTCCGGGACCCGCAACAGTTCTGCACCCTGCTTGATGGGCTCACGATCGCGCACCCGCAGACGCGTCTGGACCCGCCCCCGGCGGACGACCCGGGGCGCTGGCTGGTGAAGGCGTGCGGCGGGTGTGGTGGTCTCGGGGTAGGCCCCTGGCGTGCGGGCGATCCGCGCCCCGCGGCACCCCACCTGTTCCAGCGCTTTCAGGAGGGCGACTTGAGGTCGATCCTGTTCATCGCCGATGGCCGGGGGCTCGAGGTCATCGGCTGCAACCGCCTGCTGGTGGCCGACGCCGATCCGCGGCGCCCCTTCCTCTATGGCGGGGCGATCGGCCAGGCGGCCCTGAGCGACCCGGTGCGCACCACGGTCACGCACTGGTGCCGATCCCTGGTCGGCGCGCTCGGGCTGCGCGGCCTCAACAACCTGGACTTCATCCTGCACCAGGGGCAACCTTACCTGCTGGACATCAACCCCCGGCCGTCCGCAACCATGAGCCTCTACGAGGGCCAGTGCGAGGGCGGCTGGATCCGGCGCCACGCGCGCGCCTGCCTGGGGGACCTGTCCGGGGAGCCGCCGCGGCGCGCCGCCCAGGTCGCCGGCCAGCGGGTCGTCTATGCGACTGCCGATCTGACCATCCCCGCCGAGGTCCGCTGGCCCGACTGGTCCCGGGACCGCCCGGCGGCCGGCACCGCAATTGCGCGCGGTGCGCCCCTGTGCACCGTGCTGGCCCAGGGTCCGGACGCCGATCTGGTGGAGTCGATGCTCGCGGCCCGCGCGGAGGAAGTACGTGAGTACGTTACGGAGCGGATCACAAACGAGTTGAACAACTCCATTAGGGACCGCCTGTAGCGCCATTTTCGTTGTCGTTGTCGTAATCGAGGTTATCGTAATACCCCGAATTCTCTCGCACCCCAAAGTGCATCGCGTCTCCGATTACGACAACGACAACGATTGTGTATAACTTGTTCTTGACTCGTTACTTAAGGCACTGCGATGACTGAACCAACGATAAGCCTGAACGCCCTGACCGCCCCCCTGGTGGACGCCCTGGTAGCGGACGCGGGGCGGCTGCGCCTGGGGCTCGAGCGCCTGGATAACGGTTGCCTGGTGGTGGACGGGGGCATCGACGTACCCGGGGGCCTGGAGGCCGGTCGGCGCATCGCGCAGGTCTGCCTGGGCGGGCTCGGGCGGGTCAGCCTGCGCGGCGGCCTCGCAGTGGGCGGCCCGCTCGGGGATTGGCCGCTCGGGGTGGAGGTCTCGACCACCGACCCGGTGCTCGCCTGCCTGGGGAGCCAGTATGCCGGCTGGGGCCTGAGCCACGGGGAGGGCAAGGGCGCCTTCCAGGCCCTGGGGTCGGGCCCCGCGCGCGCCCTGACCGGTAAGGAGCCCCTGTTCGCGGAACTGGGCTACCGGGACCACTGCGAGCGCGCCGTGCTGGTGCTGGAGGTCGACCGTCGCCCCCCCGCGCCGCTGGTCGAGAAGATCGCCCGCGACTGCGGCATCGCACCGGACGGGCTCACCCTGATCCTGACCCCGACCCGCAGCCTCGTCGGCACCGTGCAGATCGTCGCCCGGGTCCTGGAAGTTGCCCTGCACAAGGCCCACACCCTGGGCTTCGACCTGCACGCCATCCGCGACGGCTTCGGCAGCGCCCCCCTGCCGCCCCCGGCATCGGACTTCGTGACCGCCATGGGCCGCACCAATGACGCCATCCTCTTCGCCGGCCAGGTCCAACTCTTCGTCACCGGTACCGACGAAGCCGCGCAAGACCTGGCCCTGCGACTGCCGAGCGGCGCGTCGCGCGACTATGGCCGACCCTTCGCGGAGGTCTTCAAGGCCTACAACTACGATTTCTTCCAGATCGACCCACTGCTCTTCAGCCCGGCGCGCATCCGGGTGACGGCCCTGGACAGCGGCCGGACCTTCTCCGCCGGGCGGGTCGATGCCGAGCTGCTGGCCGCCTCCTTCGGGTGCGTCGCGTGACGGCGCGGCCCCATCCCGCGCGGACGCGGGCCGCGCCCGCCGTCGCCATCTTCACCGACGACCCCGGCTGGCACGGTGCGCGCCTGTGCGCGGCCCTGGCCGAACGCGGCTGGGAGGGGCGCTATGTCTCGCTCACGGCCTGTCATTTCGACCTCTCGGCCGGGGGGCCGGGCCTGCACCTCCCCGGTTTCGACGCCCTGCCGGACGCCGCCTTCGTGCGCGGCGTCCCCGGCGGCACCCTGGAGGAGGTCGTCTATTACCTGGACGTGCTCCATGCCCTGCGCCGCCTGGGGGTCCTGGTCTACAACGACGGCGGTGCGATCGAGCGCAGCGTCGACAAGGGCATGACGAGCTTCCTGCTCCATACCGCAGGGGTCCCGACCCCGCCGGCCTGGGTCGTGCGCGACCCGGACGAGGCCGGCCGGGTGCTCGCACGGGAACTGGCCGCAGGCCATGATCTGGTCCTGAAACCCTTGTTCGGCTCCCAGGGGGAGGGCCTGACCCGCTTGAGCGGCAAGGACCAGGCCGCCCTGCCGCGCCCCGTCGGCAACGCCATCCACTATCTCCAGCGCTTCATCCCGGGGGACACGGCGCAGGCCCAGGACTTCCGGGTCTTCGTGATCGGCGCGCGGGCGGTGGCGGCCATGCGCCGCAGCGCGCCCACCGGCTGGATCACCAATGTCGCCCAGGGCGCCACCTGCCACCCGGCCGACCTGACCCCGGATCTGCGGGACCTGGCGGAGGCGGCCGCCCGGACCCTGGAGATGGCCTACGCGGGGGTCGATATCCTGCGCGACACCGCCGGGCGCGCCTGGGTCATCGAGGTCAATGGGGTCCCGGCCTGGAAGGGGCTGCAGCAGGTGTGCGGGTTCGACCTCGCCGCGGCCCTGGTCGCCGACCTGTTGCGCCGCCATCGGGGCGCCCCGCGCATGGAGGCGGTGGGATGACGGCGCAGTCCCGGAGCGCGTGCGGGGACGCGGCGCGGCGGCGGATCGGCGACGCCTACCGGGCGGCCTGCGCCCTGGAACTGGACGCGCTCAAGCCCGGTAACGTCCACCGCGCGTCCGCCGGGCACGGGATGACGGTCGCGGACTTCATGACCAGCGCCGCGGTCAGCGCCGACCCCCTGACCGAGCCCGGCCTGGGACTCGGGGAGCGGGTCTACCGCGCGGTGGCCGCGACCCGTGCGGCCGTCGGCTGCAATACGAATCTGGGGATCATCCTGCTCTGCGCCCCCCTGATCCAGGCGGCGCTGGACCCGGCCGCCCCGGCGACGCTGCGCGCGCGGCTCGTAACCGTACTGCGCGCTGCCGATCGCCGCGACATGGACTGGCTCAACCGGGCGATCCGGCTCGCCGCCCCCGGCGGCCTGGGTGAGTCGGCGCAGCACGACGTGGCCGCGCCGGCCACCGCCACGCCGCTCGCGGTCATGGCGCTGGCGGCCGACCGGGACCTGATCGCGGCCCAATATGCCGCCGGCTTCCGGGACCTGTTCGAGCGCGCGGTCCCGCTGTTCGGACAGTTGCAGGCCCGCTGGCAGGACCCCGCCTGGGCCGCCGCCGGGCTCTACCTGGATTTTCTCGGGCGGTTTCCCGACACGCACATCGCCCGTAAACTGGGGCCCGCGCGGGCGCGTGCGGTGACCCGGCGGGCCGCGCCCATCGCCGCCGACCTGGTCCGGGCGGCGCGCCCGGAGCCCTTTCGGGAGGCCCTGCTGCGGCTCGATCGCGAACTGAAGGAGGCCGGCCTCAACCCCGGCAGTTGCGCGGACCTGACGGTGGCCAGCCTGCTGATCGCTGGGCTTGCGCCCTCAAACCCGATTTCACTATCCGCGGCGGACCCCCGCCGTCTTCCCCGCATCGGACCGGACACCCCGGCCCCGCTGCGATCCATCTGCTACACCTGAAGAGTAAGGAGAGAAAACAATGCCAGTCATCAATAAAGTCCTGGTCGGTGAGTCCCTGGTCGGCGAGGGCAACGAGGTCGCCCACATCGACCTGATCATGGGGCCGCGCGGCTCCGCCGCCGAGACCGCCTTCTGCAACGGTCTGGTGAACAACAAGGACGGCTTCACCGCCCTGCTGGCGGTGGTCGCCCCCAACCTGCCGGTCAAGCCCAGCACCCTGATGTTCAACAAGGTCACCATCAAGGGGGCCAAGCAGGCGGTGCAGATGTTCGGACCCGCCCAGCGCGGCGTGGCCATGGCGGTGGCCGATTGCGTGGAGGACGGCACCATCCCGGCCGCCGAGGCCGACGACATCTTCATCTGTGTCGGTGTCTTCATCCACTGGCAGGCCGAGGACGACGCCAAGATCCAGGACTACAACTATCAGGCGACCAAGGAGTCGATCAAGCGCGCCATCGCCGGCGAGCCCAAGGCCGCCGACGTGGTGAAGCAAAAGGCCGGCTCCGCCCACCCCTTCGCCGCGCACAACTGACGCTGCGGGACCGGGCGCTTGGGCGCCCGGTCCCGAGCGGTCAATGACCGCGTAGGGTCCGCTGTGCGGACCAGGGCTTGTCGGCGACATCGGTCCGCACAGCGGACCCTACGTGGGTCCATTGGCCCCGGCAGGGGTCTTGCATGAATAATACGAAGTCCCGGCTAGGCGTCGTCCAGTTCGGCCAGGTCGCCGGGGCCGATACGCCCCTGGTGCAGCGCGGTGGAGACGAGCGCCCCGGATACCCCCAGTGCGCGCAGTTGCCGCAGGTCCGCCGCGTCGCGCACCCCGCCCGCCGCATAGACCCGGTGGCCGGGGGCCAGCCGGCGCAGGGCGCCCAGGCGGTCCAGGTCCGGACCCTGGCCGCTGCCGACCCGGGCCAGGGTCATGAGGATGAGGTCCGTCGGCCACAGATCGGGCCGCCGGTCGAGCCCCGCCGGCCCCAGGAACTGGTCGGCCCGATAGTCCAGGGACAGCACCGGGGCATCCAGGCGGGCCTTCAGATCCGCCCACTGAGCGAGATCGTTAATGGACTCGCTGCCGATCACGGGTCGGGCCACGCGCACGAGCCGCGCCAGATCGGTCAGGCCGCGGTCGACCCACAGACTGACCCTTGGGTGTTGCCGGTGCAGCCGCTCGACCACCTCCAGGTGACCGGTACCGCCTCCGATGGCGTCGAGGTCGGCGATATAAAGGATCGCGAAGGGGTGGAGCCCCAGCAGGGCCGCCGCCACTGCGGCGGGTTCAACCGCGGGACACAGGGGGCTTGCGATCGGCGCATAGCGGCGGCGGTCCCCGAGCCGGGCGGCGACCACCAGGCCGCCCTTCAGGTCGATGACAGGAATCAGTTTCATCAGGTTCGCCATGCGCGTTTTCGTCTTTGAATATGTGACCGGTGGCGGCCTGCTGGGGGCCGGACTGCCCCCTTCCCTGGTGCGGGAGGGGGACCTGATGCTGCGTGCCCTGGTCGCCGATCTCGCGGCCCTGGACGGGGTGGAGTGCATCATCACCCGGGACGCCCGCCTGGCGCTGCCCCGCCTGCCCGCGGACTGCCGCCCGGTGCACGACGCGGCGGACTTCCCCCGGGTCTGGGCCCAGGCCCTGGCGGGGGCGGACGCGGTGTGGCCCATCGCCCCCGAGCACCAGGGTATCCTGGAAGGGATAAGCCAAGCCATCCTCGCGGCCGACCGACCACTGCTCAACAGCCGCCCGGCGGCGGTGCGCACGGCCGCCAGCAAGCTCCGGACGATCCGGCTCCTGGAGGCCCAGGGGGTGCCGGTGGTGCCGACCTTCGGCGCCGCGGATCGGTTGCCGCCGCTGCCGGGACCCTGGGTCCTGAAGCCGGACGACGGGGTCGGGTGCCTGGGGATCCGACTGTGCCGCGACCGCGACAGCCTGTCCCGCTACTGGGAGCAATTGACGCAGGCGGAGACCTTCGTGGCCCAGCCCTTCATCCAGGGCACGGCGGCAAGCCTGAGCCTGCTGGCCAAGGACGGGGAGGTCAACCTGCTCAGCGTCAATCGTCAGCGCATTGCCGTCATGGACGAGGGGCTGATGCTGTTGGGCTGCGTGGTCAACGGACTGGGCGCGGGGGACCCCCGGTGGCGCCGCCTCGCCGGTGACGTGACCGCGGCCCTGCCGGATCTGTGGGGCTATGCGGGGGTGGACCTGATCGCCGCCGCCGAGGGCCCGCTGGTGCTGGAGGTCAACCCGCGCCTCACGACCTCCTACGTGGGTCTGCGCGAATCCTTGCAACGCAACCCGGCGGGCCTGGTGTTGGACCTGCTGGCCGGGGCCCGCCCCCGGCAGGGCGCCGTCGGGGGCCTGGCGGTCGACGTCTGTCTGGAGTATGCCGGTGCCGCGTGAGCGCTGGTTAGGGTGGGACTTAGGCGGCGCCCACCTCAAGGTCGTCGCACTCGACGCCCGCGGCCAAAGCGAGGCGGTCCTGCAGGTCGCCTGTCCCCTGTGGCAGGGGCTGGACCACCTGGACGCTGCCATCGACCGCGTGCTGGGGTCGCTGGGGGCGCGCGCGACCCGCCACGCGGTGACCATGACCGGGGAGCTCACCGACCTGTTCGAGGATCGCGCGACGGGCGTCCTGGCCCTGATCGAGCGGATGCAGCGCCGCTTTCCCGCGGAGGAGGTCCGGGTCTACGCGGGCCCCGCCGGCCTCCTGGAACCGGCCGCCGCCGCGGCGGCGCCGGATCAGATCGCCTCGGCCAACTGGATGGCCAGCGCGTCCCTGGCGGCCCGGCACTTTCCGGAAGGGGTCCTGGTGGACATCGGCAGCACCACCAGCGACCTGGTACCCTTCCGCGCGGGGCAGGTCAGCGCCCGCGGCTACCGCGACCATGAGCGCCTGGCGGCGGGCGAACTGGTTTACAGCGGCGTGGTGCGCACGCCGGTGATGGCCCTGGCCCGGCGCGTCCCCTTCGGCGGGCACTGGGTGGCGCTGATGGCCGAGCACTTCGCGACCACCGCGGATATCTACCGGCTGACCGGGGAACTGCCCGCCCACGCGGACCTGATGCCGAGCGCCGACGGCCGCGCCAAGACCAGTGCCGCCAGCGCGGGGCGGCTGGCCCGGATGCTGGGGCTCGACGCCGCCGCCACGGACCCGGCCGCCTGGCACCGACTGGCCGACCACCTGGCGGAGGGGCAGTTGCGGACCCTGACCGATGCCTGCGACTGTCTGCTCTCCCGCGGCGAACTGGCGGCGGACGCCCCCATCTTAGGGGCCGGGGTCGGACGCTTCCTGGCCCGCCGCCTGGCCGCCCGGCTGGGGCGCGCCTACCTGGGATTCGGCGCCCTGTTCGAGGAGCAATTCCCCGGTGCCGCGGACGGCCCCGAGGTGGCGGACTGCGCGCCGGCGGCGGCGGTGGCCCGTCTGGCGTTAGAAGAAAGTACGTGAGTACGAAAGAAGAGTACGTGAGTACGTTAGTACGGAAGTACGGGAAGAGGAACCGCCCCGAGCGGGCGAGGCTCCCCCGTACTAACGTACTAACGTACTAACGTACTTTCTTAAGACGATGACGTTTGATCCGCCCCAAGTCTTGGACCTGCCCTACCGGCCGGACAGTGCCCCGCTGTTCGCGTCACTGCTCGGGCGGGCCTGGCCCATGTTCCTGGACAGCGGGCGGCCCGGCTGTACCCAGGGGCGCTACGACATCCTGAGCGCGGACCCCCGCCGGGTCCTGGTCACCCGCGGGCCGACGACCGAGATCCGCACCGGGTCCGTGGTCCAGGTCTCCCGGGCCGACCCCTTCGAGCTGGTACAGGAGGCGCTCGGGCCCGCCCGCCCCGGGGTGCCGGATTTGCCCTTCAGCGGCGGGGCCATCGGCTGGTTCGCCTACGACCTGGCGCGTCGGCTGGGGCCTTTGCCGTGTCTGGCGGCGGACGCCGAGGGCACGCCGGAACTGGCCCTCGGCATCTATGACTGGGCGCTGGTGGTCGACCATGAGGCCCGGCGTAGCCGGCTGGTGGGGACGGATTTTGCTGACCTTGAGGGCTATCGGCGCCGGTTCGCGGGGGCGCCCGCCGACCGCGGGGCGGGAGCGCCGCGGGTGCCCTTCCGCGTCCTGGACCGGGTGCGCGCGAACCTGAGCCGGGCCCAGTATCTCGACGCCTTCGCCCGCATCCAGCGCTACCTGCGCGAAGGCGATTGTTACCAGGTCAATCTGGCCCAGCGCTTTGCGGCGCCGACCCAGGGCGACCCCTGGCTGGCCTACCGGGCGCTGCGGGTGATGAACCCTGCCCCCTTTGGCGCCTACCTGGGGGCGCCCGATTGTCAGGTGCTGTGCTCCTCGCCGGAGCGCTTCCTGCGGGTGCGCAACGCCCTGGTGGAGACCAAGCCCATCAAGGGCACGCGGCCCCGGGGGGCGGACCCGGGCGAGGACCTGCGCCTCGCCGAGGAACTGCGCGCAAGCCCCAAGGACCGGGCGGAGAACCTCATGATCGTGGACCTGTTGCGCAATGACTTAGGCCGCGTCTGCGCCATCGGCAGTATCGAGGTCCCGACGCTCTTCGCGGTGGAGTCCTTCGCCCGCGTCCATCACCTGGTCAGTACCGTGTGCGGGCGCCTGGCGGCGGGCCGTACTGCCCTGGACCTGCTGCGTGCCTGCTTCCCCGGCGGCTCCATCACCGGCGCGCCCAAACGGCGGGCGATGGAGATCATCGAGGAGTTGGAACCCAATCGGCGCGGGATCTACTGCGGGGCCATCGGTTATCTTGGCTTCGATGGGGCCATGGATACCAACATCGCCATCCGCACCCTGGTCCACTCCGGCGGCCTCACCCGCCTCTGGGCCGGGGGCGGGATCGTCGCGGACTCCGATGCGCAGTCCGAATACCGGGAGACCTTCGACAAGGCCGCCCCCCTCTTGGACCTCTTGGAGCGACTGCGAGTCAACCGTGTGGATCGTTAAAATCGGCGGCAGCCTGACCGCCTCAAAACACCTGCGGGCCTGGCTCGCCGCCCTGGCCGGCCGCCATGACGTCGTCGTGGTGCCGGGCGGCGGCCCCTTCGCGGATCAGGTGCGCCGCGTCCAGCGCGCCATGGGCTTCGACAACGCCACCGCCCACGAGCTGGCCCTGCTCGCCATGGAGCAGTACGGCCGCGCGCTCTGCGCCCTGCAACCCGGACTGACGCCGGCCGCGAGCCTGTCGGAGATCCGCGCCCTGGCCTACTGCGGCCTGACCCCGGTCTGGCTGCCGTACGCGCTGACCATGGCCGAACCGGACCTGCCGCGGACCTGGGACCTGACCTCCGACTCACTGGCCGGCTGGCTCGGCGAACAGCTCCAGGCGCAGGCCCTGGTCCTGATCAAGGTCGCGCCCCTGCGCCCCGGCCCCGTCGCCCTGGACACGCTGATCCGCAACGCGATCGTCGACCCGCTGCTGGAGAGCTTCACCGACTCCGGGCGGCTGCCGGTCTATCTGCTGGGAGATGCCGACGCGCCCGCCCTCGATGACCTGCTGGCGGGTCGGCCGGGGCGGGCGGTGATCGCGCAGGGGCAATCGCCGGAGCGGCCCGCGGTTTGATTGTCAGGACCATCCGTGCCATGTTGGCGGCGAACACCGTAGGAGATAACCCTATGTCCCGGAATCCTGAACCCCGCAGCGAACGCATCGACATTCGCGCCACACCGAGCGCGAAACGCGCCTTGCTGGACGCGCCAGTTGTCCCAGCACATGGCTGGCCAGGTGCGGCACCTGGACGTGGGGAAAGATCAGGAAGCGGCTGTTGTTGAGCACCCGCACCTGGTTGGCCCGGCGCGTCTGGGCGTCCCAACCGATCCAGTGGTCACGCACCGCCAGCGCGCGCCGCCCCAACCGCGGCAGCCACGCCACCGTCTGGCGGATACCGGCGATCTCCTCGACGCTGAAGACGCGACCACAGTGCACCGCTCCTTCGCAGCCCTGACCCGGTTTGCCGGCGGGCCGCTCCAGCAGGCCTAGGGCGGACCCGCGGCTACCGACCCGGGCTTTTTACCTTTTCGAGGGCTTCATTGGCGCCAGTACCAGGGCAGGGCTTCCCATTCTTTGGTGGTCGCTTCGGTGATCTCAAAGGCGCACGGGCTCACCCGCCCGAAGCCCACCGCATCCACCCAGCAAGGGCTCAGGTCAGGGGCCACCGGCCGGTGCAGTACGGCCTCATACTCCTGCCGACTGAATATCTGACGAACTTTCATGATTGTGACTCCCTGGTGATATGGGCATGCCGACGAGGACCTTACAGCCGCTCGCCCGTGCTGATCTATCGCAGGCGACCGTCTGCCTCCCGGGACGTCGCCAAGAAAACGGCGCGCTGGTCTGGGGTACCTCGGGGACAGACCACGATTTCCTGCTTTTCCTGCGGCAACACAAGAAACCGCGGTCTGCCCCGCAAATTCCTATCCACCATTGCGTCGCCGACGTGACACCGTGCCGAAACGATCCGCGCCTCTGTCACCGTATCGACAGACATCAGAATCCAGCCGCGGCAGGATAGCGGAGTTACTGTGTCTCCCGCGCCGCTCAATGCAGCACAGCGTCCAGACTCTCCGCGGTGAGGATGCGATCGGACCAGCGCAGCAGCGTCTCGGGGTCCGCACTGCCGACGCGGGCGCGCACCGTCTCGCTCGGGGGACCGAATTTCCGGTCGATCTGCCGCAGCAGCATAGCCGCCTCACCCTCCCGTCTACCCTCCCGTCTGCCTTGCTCGATGTAGCGGTCGATGAAGGTTTGCATGATTGGGTCTCCCGTGGGGTTCTGTTCCAACAGGGCGCGGACATCGCGTTCTTCCACGCGCCCGGTGCCTTGCACATAGTAGCGCAATAGGGATTCCAGGATCTCCAGCGCGGTGGTCCGGTCCTCGACCTGCTCGATCAGCGTCAGCAGGTCGCCCAGCCGCGCGAGGGGCTCTTTGCTGAAGATCCAGCGCATCGCCAACTGGACCAGACGGGTCAGCACGGCGCCCTTGTCGTCCATGGCATCGGAGATTAATCGCGGCGCCTTGGCGGCGCAAGCGTCAGCCGCTCCGCGGCTGACGATCGGGGTAGAGTGCGCCGCGCGCACCTTTCGCAGAAGTCCGTCGCTCAGACTTGCCATTACTTCGCCGACGTGACACCGTGCCGAAACGATCCGCGCCTCTGTCACCCTTTGCATGATGATATGAAATCCACACGAGGCATTCCGATGCATCCATTGACTCCTGTCTGGTTTGGGGTGACGTTACTCTTCATCTCGTCCTGGGTCGGGGCGGGCGAACCGCCGGCCAACGCCTGGGGTCTGTCGATCGAAGCGCTGGGCGCCCACCAATTCAGCGCGGATCGCGATGGCGGCGGCACGGTCGCGATGGATGAAACGGCGCTGCGCATCGGCGTCTCCCGGCCTCTGACCCCCAGTCTGCGGCTCGGGCTGAACCTGGGTTACGCTGAGTTCGCGTACGACTTCACCGCCGGTGCGCAGGAACTCGCTGCCGCCGCGCCCTGGTCGACCATCCGCAGCGCCCGGGCGGGGGTCAGCCTGAACGCCCGCCTGGGGGATCGGTGGACCCTGTTCGCCTTGCCGAGCATCCGCTGGGCCGCAGAGGACGGGGCCGCCCTGGATGACGGAGCGTTCGGCGGGGTGCTGGCCGCCGCCAGTTACCGGGTCAGCGACCGCTTGACCATCGGCCCCGGGTTCGGCGCCTTCTCCGAGATCGAGGGTGACGCCAGCCTGTTCCCGATCCTCGCGTTGGACTGGCGCCTGACCGACACCCTGAGCCTGAACACGGGCGGCGGTCTCGCGGCCAGCCGCGGACCCGGCCTGGTCCTGGAATGGCGGCCCGCGGACGCCTGGACCCTCAGTCTCGGCGCGCGTTACGAGAACGAGCGCTTTCGCCTGAACGACCAGGGCCCGGCCCCCAACGGCGTGGGCCAGGACAGCTCCATCCCGATCTATCTGGGCGTCGTGCGCACCCTCGGGCGCTTCGTCAGCCTGAGCCTGATCGCCGGGGCCAAGACGGCGGGCAACCTCCGACTGGAGAATGCCCAGGGCGACAAACTGGCGGCTACGGATTACGCCACGGCCCCCTTTGCGGGCGTGACGCTGAAGGTTCGCTTTTAGCCGATACCGCGGGGACCGACCACGAGTTCCTGCCTTTCTTGCGGCAACACAAGCAACCGCAGTCTGCCCCGAGAATCCCTATCCACCAATGCGTCGCCGACGGGACACCGTGCCGAAACGGTCCGCGCCTCTGTCATCGTGTCGGCAGAAATCAGAATCCAGCCGCGGAAAGATAGCGGACGTACCGCGTCGCCCGCGCCGCTCAATGCAGCACAGCGTCCAGACTCTCCGCAGTTCGGCGTTGATGCGGGCGGAGATGTCGTGCAGGGCGTAGGTAAACCGCGGCACGCAGGCTGGCGCGGCCTTATCGCGCCAGTCCGTGTTGATGGATGGGTTAGGCCGCACAAGTCTCACGGGACTGTGCATTGACACATCAACCATAGGAGAGGGGAAATACAAAGTTGCACCAGGCCAATGAACCCCAGAACAAACGAAATTGTCGCAAGCCCGGCAACAAGCCGAAATTGCCAGTATTCCTTTGTGTTACCGAACGAAGTGCGAATCCATCCTGGAGGGTGGACGAACCAGTGAGACCACAGCCGTCCCTTCCATCGTAGGGACCACTGCACTGCTCCCGGCGGCGACCAAAAATAGCCTGATGGCGAGCCATAATCTTGCCACTCTTGCTGCGCGCACGCCACTTGTAAGCGAAGCAGTCTGTCGAAGCAACGAAACGAGACGAACAGCAACACGATAAAGATTGGCAGAGTTAAAAGCAGCAACGATGTCGGAATAATGAACACGGGAAGTGCGGCCTCCGCCGTAGGAACGCCGGTTACCCGGCGCCCCCGGCGCAATCCCGGAGCCAGCCTGCCTGGATGCTCCATGCACGATGACTCCACCCGTGCCCACGCCGTTTCCGGGTTCATCACCCTCCCGTGTCCCAACACTGACGGCTTCATCATCTTACTTCATCCAGGAGCCTACGGGGCTTCCCGAGTTCTCGAACGTCTCTCTTCTTACATGCCATGGCCTGAGGACTCCGGCGGACATCGGTACACTC
>NZ_CAIKKU010000836.1 GCF_903828115.1 uncultured Thiodictyon sp.
GCTCGCCAGCGTGATTGAAACCTGTCGCCAGCGCGGCCAGGTGCCGTGGCCCTATCTGGCCGGCGTGATCGCTGAGCGCCGCGCCGGTCGCGCGGCCGCTCCGCTGCCGGCTCCAATGCCGGGTCTCTGAACGGCTACCTCTTCCCAGGACGCACTGTGGATCAAAGAGGCTGAGGATCGTGTCGCCGCATACGATGCGGGCGAACTGGACGCGGTTGACGCCGAGCAGGTCTTTGCCGAACTGGATGCGAGCCGCGGCGAGCCGTTCCGCCGTTCTTTGCGGTCCATCTAAGCCCCGAAGGGGCGCGACATACCAGCCCATGGCAACGCCCTGGGTAAGAGATATCCTGGAGCCCAGCCCTGAAAGGGCGTGACATAAGGCTGCGCCGTTATGTCACCCTCTTTCAGGGCTAGGCCGATGGTACGACCCTATCCCAGGGCGTTGCCCTGGGCTGGTATGTACGACCCCGTTGGAGTCGGTACGCAATTCACGCGGAACCGGGTACCAAGCCCCAGCGCGGGAGCAACTGGCGAGGACCCACCGTCACGGGGGATTTCAGGCCGCTGGAGCGGCTAAGAATGCAATCCCACGCGGAGAGACCGCGCAGGTGTTCCGGTAGGATGGGTAGAGCGCAGCGAAACCCATCCTTTGCGCCGCGCGCCGCGAGCGCCAAAAGCCGGAGCGATGATCAAGCCGCGTAGGGTCCGCTGTGCGGACCGACGAACCGACCAAGACCAGCCGCAATGACGATCAAGCCCCCGCAGCCGAGGCGAACCACCATGACCAGCCCGTCGCTTTCCGGTAACACCTGCGACCTGCTTGATGGGGATCACGCGACCAGCTTGAGAGATATCTTGACTGCGCGACAAGACACCCTTTGGACATCGCTAAGGCAAATGGGCGGACAACCGCGCACCCATCTTTCGCTCCGGGCCACCTATGTCGTCGCTGACGTCATGGACTGGCTCGCCGAGCTTCCGGCCCACTCCCTGCATGCCGTCGTGACCGATCCCCCCTATGGTCTGATCGAGTATAATCGCAAAGATCATGACAAGTTGAAGACCGGGCGCGGTGGGGTCTGGCGTATTCCGCCCGCGTTCGATGGCGCCAAGCGCAGACCCTTACCCAGATTTACCGTGCTATCTCCGGATGAAATCGCCGGACTCGACAACTTTTTCAACGATCTGGGGGACGCCTTGCTGCGGGTACTGGTCCCAGGGGGCCATCTGTTCATCGCGTCCAATCCACTGCTGTCGACCCTGACATTCCATGCGCTGCAGCGGTCCGGCTTCGAGAAGCGCGGTGAACTCATCCGGTTGGTACAGACGCTGCGGGGCGGGGACCGACCCAAAGGCGCTGAGGATGAATTCCCTGAGGTCTGCATGATGGCCCGCTCCTGTTGGGAGCCCTGGGGCATCTTCCGTAAGCCGTTTCCGGGTACGGCCGCGCAGAACCTGCGGCGTTGGGGCACCGGTGGATTGCGCCGGATCGCCAACGACGAGCCCTTCAAAGACGTGATCGTGTGCTCGCCCACCCGCGGGCGCGAGCGCGAGATCGCGCCGCACCCTTCTCTTAAACCTCAGCGTTTCATGCGCCAAGTGGTTCGTGCCGCGCTCCCGTTAGGCGTCGGCATTATGTACGATCCGTTTGCCGGAAGCGGATCGACCCTGGCCGCCGCCGCCGCCGTCGGCTACCTCGCGATCGGCACCGATCGCGACGAAAGCTATCACGCCTTGGCCCGCGCCGCCTTCGGCCCGCTCTCTGCCCTCAAGGTTGCTGAATTATGACGTCGGAGCCAGTGTTCGAGGAATTTGCCGCGGGGTTCCCAGCCCGGAAGTTCTCGGCTGGCCTGCTGATAGCATTCATTGACCTTTACACCGAGCTTGGAATCCCGGACTCGGGGATTCAGAGCTTCGCAGAAATCGTCGCGCACTTCCCGCGCCAAACCATAACTGGCAGTGGTAAGCGGGCAAATACTCTCATCTTGACCAGACCTGATGGCAAGTCTCTGAGCTTACGGCCCTTCTATAACAGGGCAGAACGGTTCTTTCGCGCCGAGCACAAGCGCTTCGATTACCCCTCTTGCGCGCCCCACGCGACCCAAGCTTGGATAGATTATGTTCCCTGGCTGGACGCATTGGCTACCCACACGCAAGCCGAACTGGCGGAGTTGCGCAGGCAGGTATCAGACCATGTTCTGATGAATCTCAAGAGCCAGGCCTTTGACCCCACATCTATTCAGGTCGATCCTCCCCTCTTCCGATTGATCCTTGAAGGCTTCGACATTACCGCACGCAAGGGTGAGCCGACAGGCGCCGCATACCAGGGAATCGTCTTCGGTTTTCTGCGCGCGGATAATCCTCATCTACAAATTGAGATCGACAAAGTACGAACTGGCTCCAAGCGATTGCAAAGGGTGGGGGATATCGACGGATGGGAGGGCGCGCGGCTAGCCATTTCGGCTGAAGTCAAGCAGTTTGAGATCAAGGAAGAGGATGTTCCGGACCTGGAAGGATTCGCTAACGAGGTGGGTCGGCGTGGCTCTCTCGGCTTGATTGTCGCGCTGGGTTTCCGTGAGGATGTGCGCGGCTTGATCAGGAGCATTGGGCTCAAGCCCCTGGATTTGGAAGAATTACTGCGGATCGTTGAACTCTGGGACCCCCTCAAGCAGCGGACGGCTGTCGCTTCGTTGGTTTACTACGCCAACCACGTCGAGAAGAACTCTTCGTTAGCGGAGCGCATCGATACCTTCCTGAAACTGGCTGTTGGGAAGAGCGTGGCAGAACCCGCATTCATCGCGATTCTGGATGCGGATAAGAAGGAATGAGCGAGAAAGGCATTAACACTCAAGACCCCTGCCCCTGCGGCTCCGCACTCGCCTACCCCGCCTGCTGCGGCCCCTTCATCGCCGGGACTGAGCTGCCACAGACGGCACAGCAACTCATGCGCTCGCGCTACACCGCCTACACCCGGGGCGACGCCGGGTATCTCAGCGCCACCTGGCACCCCACCACGCGGCGCCAGGACCTGGATGCGGACCCGCGGGTCCGCTGGCTCGGGCTCAAGATCATCGCCACCGAAGCGGGCGAAGCCGAGGACCACCGCGGCCTGGTGGAGTTCGTCGCCCGCTACAAGATCGGCGGACGGGCCCATCGGCTGCACGAGCGCAGCCGCTTCAAGCGCTTCCAGGGGCGTTGGTTCTACGTGGACGCCGAACTGACGGCGGACCTTTGACCCGATCCAGAGACGGCACAACACCTGGCGTCAACAGCGGAGAATCGATCATGCGCCCGCCATTGGTACCGCAAACCGCCCTCTTGCAAGGTTTCGTCCTTCTCTGCATGGTCGCGGTGCTGCCTGGCTGCGCGACCTCCGAGCACTGGCGCAGTGCCGGGGAAATCACGACCAAGGACCGGCAGCCCTTTTACCTGTCCAGCGCGAATCAGAAACTCCTGATCGCACCCGGCACCCTGACCATCACGCCGGTCGAAGACGGGCTTTTCAATTCGCCGAAACTCGTCATCGAGAACGCCAAGGGCAAGCTGGTCATCGATCTTCATCAGGGCGAACTGACCCCCGCTGGAATCCGCATCGTCGGCGTGACCCACGGCCTGTCTGCGAACATCCTCGGCACCTGGCAGGACCTCCA
This sequence comes from uncultured Thiodictyon sp., assembly GCF_903828115.1. Taxonomy (GTDB): domain Bacteria; phylum Pseudomonadota; class Gammaproteobacteria; order Chromatiales; family Chromatiaceae; genus Thiodictyon. Next base: position 3,651 of record NZ_CAIKKU010000836.1, read on the forward strand.
CCAGGGCCTGCACGACGGCTTCACGACCGAGTCATGCAGCACGTACGGATACTGTGCAAAGGAGAAGGAGGAGAAGATATGCGATGACAAGGGGAACTGCCGCAAAGAGAAATTCTGGGAGCACGGCCATTATTCCGACTGCCCCGGAAGTCGCGCGGTGAGCATCCACTACGAGGACTACACGCGGGCCTATCGCATCGCCTTCCTGAACCCGCGCAACACGACTGAAGAACTCGCAAACTATCAAGGCGTCACCGGGATGCTGTCCCGGGAAATCGGGCGCGACGCGGGTCCCTGCGAATTGGATTATTCTGGGCACGGGCAGCACCACCGGCGCCGTTAAACACGCACCGGATTCCGCTTTACGTGCACGCCGCAGTCCTGGTCAGGCTTGGTGCGCCAAAGCGTAGCGCACGACGTCGGCGCTCAACCAAATCGCGTGTTCACGCATACGCTCAAGTGCCTGCGGAATGCACACATCGTAGCCCCTCTGACGGGCCTTGATCAACACGCCGATCGAACCAGTGAGGGTCAATCCGGATAGACGCGCGACTCGCCGACCCACGCTCTCGTCGATGCAGACCAGGGGGATCTGCAAATCCAACGCGGTCTGAATGACCGACGCCTCCCCGCGATCCAGGGTATTGCGCAGGTAAGGGGTGATCGCCGTCGGTGTACCAAGTCGCTCGAGCCAGCCGGCACGGTCGAAGGCAGCGACGCCCGGCGCCTCGTTCCCGATGGCATGGATCTCGTCATCGACCTCCCGCGGCACGACCACCCTGTTGTAGAGTACGCGCAGGATATCGAGACTCCCAGTGCCTACCGCCAAGGCAACCAATGGTGTGGTATTGGTAACGATCACCCGCGCCCTGTCAGGCATTGGCGACATCCGATTCCAAGTCTGCCGGGCTCAGGTCGATCAACGGAACACCATAGCGGTGCAATTGCGCGATGAACGTGACCCGGCTGACACCGGCCAGCGTTGCCGCCATACCGGATGACAGGCGTTTCATCTCATAGAGCTTGACGGCCATCGCCATCTTGGCCTCTTGAGCGAACGCCTCGGGCGTACACTGCAACGCATCCGGCAGACTCGATGGGACTTCAACATGAATGTGCATGGCGACACTCCCGGCATTCAAATCAGGGGCATTCATAGCAAGTCATTAGCTAGGGTAAGATGATGGATTAGGCGCGCAGCACCCTCCCGTCGATGAGTAATATATTGGTCTGCGCCGCATTCAACGGCTCCGGCGGTGATACCTGCGCTACGCACTGGAGCCACCGCAATCGCGGTCTGCACAACGCCTTCGCCACCGCATTCTACCGGCTAAGACCACTTTTCAAATCCTGCTTCTTTGAAAAGGCGCTTATAGAGATGAAAACTCCTTCCCTCAACTGCTCTTTGAAAGGCCAGCGCACGACTGTCATCCCAAATTTTCTTTTCATGTTCCTGTCTTGGTGAGCAGTCTCTCCAGTCGCAAACGCCACTTGAAATAGCACTCATTTTCAGTAGATCTCGCATTGATCGATCGTCAGATGTTGAGTCAGTTGCCAACTTAATCCAAGGTGAAGCATCACCATCTCCACGGTTAACCGAGGCATCCCAAACTCGAACGTTTCCGATCGCGTTTCCGATTACCCATCTTGCGTCCCGATCACAAACTTTGCAATCGAGCAGTCGTTGCCCCTCTTTTATTCCTGTCCAATCACCCCAATGGGAACAAGGCAAAATGTGGTCAAAATCATAAGGTGTATCCTCTTCAAAACCTGCCATGGGGTTTCCGGGAAGCCTATTCACATAGGCACGCTGTAGCCACAGGAGCATAGGGTGGCGGTAGTTCCAGTGGCGCCACCAGCGGCGGTAAAAGCCCCTAGCCTGGCGATGAGCATCTGGCTCGTCCGGATCGGGGCTGAAGCGTAGCGTGTCACCCAAGACTCTTAAGTTGTTGCCTGTAAGGCCACACAACTCCATCAGGAAGCGGGGGGTGCGTAACGGCAGCCCTACGGGCTTCTTGGCGTTGGTGATCGTCTTGTATATTTCCCGGCAGAGATTTTCAAAGCCGCCAGCGTGCTCGCCTCCTGCCAAATCTGAGATGACCTGGAAGGCCAACAGGCTGGCCCGTGGAGGCTCCCGTACCCATTGCATCCAGTAAAGGGTCAGGCGCAACAGGTCCGCACGGCGATCGTCCTGCACGGGCATTGTGAGATAGCCACATTGCGCGAGCCTTAGGAGAACCTGCACCAAGGGTCGACCAATGTAGGGAAAAATATGGGGCGGGAGTCCGGGGTCAAAGCGATTGCTATAGTAGGGCGGGGTGTCCGGATTGTAGCAGCCACGATAGGCCAAATACTTATGTACTATCTCAAAGTAACTTCCCAAGGTGTTCGATTGGTAGGGTTTAGTGACACTCAGCAGAACTCGTAAATTGGCTTGCCGCTCTCCAGCCTTGGTTTCATTCGTCTTGCCGCTCTTGTCCTCCTTGGGCCAAATCAGGCGGTGAAAGTCCTCCTTTGAGGGATTATCGTAGTCCGTCACTGGCTTACCCTCTGGCGTCTTCCATGCGGTCGCGGCAAGTCGCAGACTGGACATAACCAAATCGCTTGAAGTCAGCAGGCTTGCGATATGCCCCTGAGCATACAGGCTTTCCACCATGTCATGCACCTCAGGCATGAGATGCTTGAGTATGGAGTAGATATAATCGGGGGGAAGCAATGGGCTCGCGTTTGTACCGATGCGCTTAAAGAGACGCGCTAGCGGCGGTTCAAGACCCTGGACATCGTCGGCCCTGAAAAAGGCAGCATCGACAGGTAGCAGCGGTATTTCAGCCTTGAAGAAAAGACGAAGCCCTTTCTCCATGCTAAGGATGCGCTCTATAAATTGTTCTTGGCTTGGCGCATCGGCGCTCTCCCATGTGAATAAAATCTTCTGACCATTCTGGAATTTGATGGTCTCGACGGCCTTTAGCATTGCCAGCACGCCGGGCTCCCAGTCTCGGCCTCGGGACTCGCGCCAGAGTGCGATCAGTTCGGCCAGATCCAGCGGCAAGCTATGCGCAGCGCCCGCGGCATAGGGGCTTGTGTTTTCCAGAGTCGACTGTGGTTGCTGTGTTCCCTCCACCCCCATTTTGCAGTTGTTGCCTACCTCGCGAGCTTTCCTGCGGTCGCCCATGGAGAGCTTGGCGTTGGGATCATCGCGACGGAATCCGAATGGCTGGTTTTTTGTCGTCACGCGCAAGCGCAGGAGTTGACCTGCGGGCGGCGTTTCGGCGAAATCCACCCACAGGCGATGGCTTGCCTGGGTCGACGAATGGAGATTCCAGCCCAATAGAAGTGCCAGAGTGCGTTGTTGTCCGTCCACTAAGCCCAGGCGCAGCCGGGGATCAGAAAGTTCCCCGCGCAACGGCTGCGGAATGCCCGGTAGGGGCACGTTGGCATAATCCGCCTCCATCTCGCTTACCATGAGACTACCAATTGGCATACCGCACAGGAGCGAGTCCCACAATTCGATGATCTGTGACGGCTTCCAGACGAAGCCGCGTTGGATCATCGGCAAGACTATCTTGTAATCCTTTGAAAACCCGGATGCCCAGTCGAGCCAGTCGATCAACTGTACAACCCGGATGGAAGATGGAGTTGCGAAGAAGGTCACTGGATTCTGCCTTTATAATTATGGGAAGATCAGACTTATTAGGCCCCAGTTTATTCCCCCTTTCGCCGGGGTAGTGGGGGCTAGGGTGTCCGGAGAAGACATGCCGGAAGAGGGCAAGCGCCTTACTCGGCTCGAGTCTATGCGTCCGCAAAATACTCACCCAAGTAGGCCCCTATACCAAGTGATCGACACAGCCGCCAGCGACCTGTCCCAATAGCCCGAACATCAGGTCCTGCAGATTGCCCACGCCATTGGCCTCCAAGCGACGCGAACTGCGCGGCGACAGGTAGTTCAGCCACGCGAGCTTAAAGCGGGGCTCGTCGGCATAGTTGGGCCAGTCGCGATAGCCAGGTGACCGGAAGGCGAAGGCCGCGCCAAGGAGGCGGTCGTGGAAGACCCGGTTCACTTGCCAGATCTTCGAGTTTCCATGTTCGCCCAGCAGCGTCATCCGCGACCAGGCTACCGCCAGCGCCTCCTCATGCAGTGGATCGAACGGGCTGCCGGACAGTTGGCGCAGGACGTCGCTGTGAAAGTGGAAGCGCTCATGGTAGTCGGTCTTCTTTACGACCAAGTGCAGCGCACCTTCAAGGTCGCGCGTAAAAAGAGAAGGGAAATCGTGTCGTAAGGCACCGACCAGCGACCAATAGAACCGACGCAGATTCCCCTCGAACAAGTCGATTTGCCCAGGGCTGTTGTGCATCGGCCAGTAGCACCCCAGGAGACATGGGTTTGCGGCCACGTTGCCGAACGGCGCCCCCTCACTCGGGCCATCGCGGACATCCGGCTCGGGGAAGAGAAAATCTTCTGGCGCGGGCAGATCGGCAAAGCGGTCGTCAGCTAGAATGACCTCACCGTATCGGCCCTTCGGTAAGGCGGCAATCTCTCGCGTAATGTCCTGAATTAACTGATCGGCGGCAGACATCGGCTTGCGCTCCGGGGTCGGGGCTGGTCTGGCGGGGTGCCGGACGTCGGCGGCTAAGGATAGCAGTACGCAGACCGCTGGCGCAACGCACCGGAAAAACGCCCAGTCGTCCCAAATCCCGCCTGACGACGGCTCAGCCGCCGCCCACCGCCACCGACGCCGGCTCCGCCGCGGTATGCCGCCACTGCACCGGCCCATCCCCGTTCACCGCCGCCTCATCCACCAGACACCCGGCGATGTCCGTCATGGACGGCAGATCAAACATCGGCCGCTGCAACAGGCCCTCCAGGACGCTGCGCAGTCCCCGTGCGCCGGTGCCGCGGGCGATGGCCTTGCGGGCGATGGCGACCAGGGCCTCGGGGGTGAACTCCAGGCTGGCGCCCTCGAACAGGAACAACTGCTGGTATTGACGCACCAGGGCGTTGCGCGGCTCGGTCAGGATGCGCACCAGCGCGGCCTCGTCGAGATCATGCAGTGCGACCACCACCGGCAGGCGGCCGATGAATTCCGGGATCAGGCCGAATTGGCGCAGGTCGTCGGGCTGGGTCTCCTCATAGATGCGGGCGGCGGCGCGCGGGTCGGCCTTGGCCGTGATCTGCGAGTGGAAGCCGATGGCGGAGGGGCCGGGCTCCAGGCGGCGGCGCAGGACGCGCTCCAGGCCGGCGAAGGCGCCGCCGACCATGAAGAGGATATTGCGGGTGTCGATTACCGGGGCCTCGGCCGACTCCTTTCGGCCCTTGGCGCTGATCTTGACCTGGGTGCCCTCGATCAGCTTCAGCAGCGCCTGCTGCACGCCTTCGCCCGAGACGTCCCGGGTGCCGTGGCTGTTCTCCCCCACCCGCGCCAGTTTGTCGATCTCGTCGATGTAGACGATGCCCCACTCGGCCACATCCTTGTTGCCGCCCGCCGCGTCCAGGAGCCGGACGATGATGCCCTCCACGTCGTCCCCCACATAACCCGCCTGGGTCAGGGTGGTGGCGTCGGCGATGACGAAGGGCACCCCGACGATGCGCGCGAGGGTCGCGGCGAGCAGGGTCTTGCCGGTCCCGGAAGGGCCGAGCAACAGGATATTGGACTTGTCGATCTCCACCCGGTCACGGTCGTCGAGGGCCCTGCGCGGGTGTCTGGCCTCCACGGCCAGGCGCTTGAAATGGTTGTGCACGGCCACCGCCAGGCACTCCTTGGCGGACTCCTGACCGATGACATAGAGGTCGAGTTGGTCCTTGATCTCCTTCGGCTTGGGCGGGGGCTTGAGCGGGCCGTTGAGCGACCGGCACCGCCCCCAACTGGTGACCACCTGGTGGGCCAGGGCGACGCAGGCCTCGCAGATGTGGCCGTCGATCCCGGCAATCAGCGGGGTCTCGACCCCCTGAGAGGCCCCGCAAAAGGAACAGGTCTGGAGTTTGTCGTTCATGCCGCCTGCTCTCCTATTGGACTGTCGTCGAACCTGATCCCATCGATTGGGGACTTAGCCACCGACCCGGCCGCCCCCTGCCGCAGGCCGCCGATCCACGCCTTCTGGCAATGGCGCCGCGCGCGCTCCTCCAACAGGGCCCGGACCTGGGGTCTGGCCTGCGTGAAGGGAATGGAGCGCCCGGGCTGGATGCGCTCGCACAGCAGCAGGTGAAAACCCAGTTCGGATTCCACCGGGCCGCTGATGTCGCCCGCCGGCAGGGCGAACAGGGCCGCGTCGAGCGCCGGGTACAACTGGCCGGGCACCACCTCGCCCAGCCGTCCGCCCTCCAGGGCCGTGGGGCACTGCGAGTGTCGGCGTGCCAGGGCCTCGAAGCGCTGGGTCCGGCCGTCGGCGGGGCCCCGCACCTGCTCCGCCAAGCGCTCGATGCGCGCCTGCACGAGGTCGCGTCGGCTTTCGGCATCTTCGTCGTTCACGGTGATCAGCAGGTGGCGGGCGGTGCGCCGCTCGGCGACGGTGAAGCGCTCCTGATGAACGTCATAGAACAGCCGTTCCTCCAACTCGTCCACCCCCGCGTGGCGGCTGCCGACGCGCTGCATCACCGCGTCGAAGGTCAACTCGCGCCGCAGCGCCAGGTGCAGGCCCTCCAGGTCCAGGCCATTACGCTCCAGGTCCGATCGGAACTCCTGGGTATCGCGGTAGCGCCCGCGCACCGCGGCCACGGCCGCCGCGACCTGGTCGGGCGGAATCACCAGGCCGCGCGCCTCCGCGGACCCAAGCACCAGGTCCTCCAGTTCAAAGGTGCGCCGCGCCTGACGGGTGACTTCCCCCAACTGGGCCTCGCTCAGGTCCGCAACACCCGCCTGGAAACGCTCCCCAGCGGCACGCAGGAGGTGATAGCGGAACTCGCTTCGGTCGGTCGCGACGGCGCCCGGATCAGGATTCATCGTCATCCATCCCCTGCCCATCCAGCGCCGACTCCGGCACCTGGAGCGCGTTTGGTCCATTGAACCAGACCTGGTACGCAACCCCGCCCGGGGCGTCGCGTACCACCTTCAGGACTTCGCCCTCGGTGCCCCGCTCCACCACCACCCGGCCCTGGATGCCCAGCGGGATCCGCGCCCTCACCCGGTCGCGAAACTCAAAGCGGCTCGGTATCCAGGGGTCGCTGGCGAGTTGCAGTTCCTCCTCCCGGCAACCGACCACGCGGTCCTGCTCCAGGAAATGGACCGAGTAGATGATCTGGTCCTGGAGGAAGGTCCCGAGATCGCGCACGAAGCCGACACTGCCGCGCCGCAACAGGAGCGCCCCGGTGGCATACCCGGGAAAGGTCCCGTCGTTGCGCACATTGCGCAGGACCCGCACCTGGGCCCCATACTCAAAGGCCGGCAGCATGGGGGATCTGCCCGAGCAGGTCGCTCAACGGGATATTGGCGGTCTTGGGTTCGTGCAGGTGAAAGACCCGGAAGACCTTCTCCGTACGGGCATCCGAGACCACGAAATCGTGATAGGCCGCCGCCAGCCGGTCCGCGTGCAGCGCCCAACGCGCCGCCGGCCCGTCCGGCAGTTCGTCCACCTCCCCCAGGTAGTCATGGAAGCGCTGCAGGATATGCAGCCGGTTCACCTGCACCACCTTGGGATCGTAGTCGATGCGGAAATAGTCCAGAAAGTCCTCCGCGCTGGACAGCTCCTCCAGGTCGGAATCAAAGTCGTCGATGGTCATGATGGCCTCCGGGGGGAAGGGGATAGGGGATAGGTAACAAGTCAGAACGAGCTAAATGACGAGTGCAATCGTTGTCGTTGTCGTTGTCGTAATCGGAGAAACGATGCAATCTGGCGTGCGAGCGAATCCGGAGCGCTACGATAACCTCGATTACGATAACCTCGACAACGACAACGACAACGACTGTGTCGTGTTTAACTTGTTCTTGACTCGTTGCTAACGGCCGATGAAACTCAGGTTCCCGCCGGCACGCGCCACCGCGGCCTCGGTCACGGCACCTTGGGCCAGGGCGCGCAGTTCCTTGATGCCGAGCCGGTCGCTGGTGTCGATCTCGGCGATCTTGTCGAAGCGCTCCAGGGCCGCCACCGGCTCGCCCAGTCGCAGCAACAGGTAGCCCGCACCCTTGAGCGCCAGGAGCAGGAAGCGGGTCAGACTCATCGAGACCAACACCGAGCCACCCAGGTCCGACTCGGACAGGTCCTGCCAGCGTGCCGGCAGGTCCAGGCGGGCGGCGGCAAGCCTGATCGCCCGCTCCGCCGTCGCCAGGGCCTCCCGGTAGCAGCGCCGGTAATAGAAATAGCGATACAGGGCCACCACCACCGTCAAGTGCTCGGGCTCCAGGAAATAGGCGCGCAGCAGGCTGTGCTCCGCGACGGGGTCCCCATAGTGCTCGGCGGCGTAGGCCAGAAGCCGCCCCACCTCCGGGGTCACCGGCTCGTCGAAGTACATGGGCTCGCCGTTGAAATCCAACAGGTCCATCGTCACACCCCCAGGGTCGGATAGTGCTGGTCCGGCGGCTCGCAGACCTGCTTTGCGTCACACACCTCGAAGCGGTTGCGCGCCGCCGGGTCTCGCGCGAAGACGCTGTCCACGTCCTCGCCGATCATCGACCAGACGCCGGGCGGCGGCGGTGCTGCCAGTACGACCTCGGTCATTGCAGCACCGCCCCTGGATGACCGATCTCGACCAGGAAGCCGCGCAGGTCCGCGGTATTCGGGGAGCGCTTGTTACGGGTGACGAAGTGCCGCACCAGGGGCAGGACGCGCTCGGCCTGCTCGGGCGCCAGATCGAGCTGCAGGGTCTCACCGTAGACCTGGCGGACGGAACTGCGCCCCGAGTGCTTGCCGAGCACCAGGGCGTGCATGCGCCCCACCTCGGCCGGGTCGATGCCCTGGTAATTCAACGGGTCCTTGAGCAGTCCATCGACATGGATGCCGGCCTCGTGCGTGAAGGCACCCTGCCCGACCAGGCTCTTGTGCCAGGCGACCGGCTTGCCGGAGGCGCGGGCCACCAGGCGGGAGAGCACGTCGAAACGCGACATGTCCACCCCGGTGTCCAGGCCCTGGGTATGCTTGAGGCCCATCACCACCTCTTCCAGGGCGGCATTGCCGGCCCGCTCGCCGAGCCCGTGGACCGTAGTATTGACGTGGGTTGCCCCGGCGCGCGTCGCCGCCAGTGTATTGGCCGTGGCGAGGCCCAGGTCGTCGTGGGCGTGCATCTCAAGATCGAGGTCGACGCGCTCACGCAGCGCCCGGATGCGCTCGAAGACCCCGAAGGGCTCCAGCATCCCCATCGTATCGGCGAAGCGGAACCGGGTGGCCCCCGCCGCCTGGGCCGTCTCGGCCGCCAGCCACAGAAACCCGGGGTCGGCCCGGGAGGCGTCCTCGCCGCCGACACAGACCTCGAACCCCAGGTCGCGGGCAGCCCGCACCTCATAGGCGATCTGGCGCAGCACCCAGTCGCGGTCCCGCCCAAGCTTGCCTTGAATCTGTTGGTCCGAGACCGGGATCGACAGGTCTACCAGGTCCACCCCCAGGCCCCGGCACTGGTCCAGGTCCTTGGGCAGCATCCGCGCCCATACCATGAGGCGGACCGGCAGGTGCAGTGCCGCCAGGGCGCGGATAGAGTCGCGCTCCTCCTCGCCCATGGCCGGAATGCCGACTTCGAGTTCCGGGACCCCGATAGCCGCGAGCCTGCGGGCAATGGCGAGTTTCTCCGCCAGTGAGAAGGCCACGCCGGCGGATTGCTCGCCGTCGCGCAGGGTCGTGTCGTTGATGGTGACGAGCGGTCGATGGGCTGACATGGGTTCGCTTCCGGTTCCGTTTGGGAACTCTAAAGCAATCCTGATGCCATTTCATAGCGGCCTTTTCTATCCGTTACTTGCGGCAAAAGGGGCGGGGATGGGAGCGACGACAGGGCCGGGGCCTTGAGGGATTTGCGACAGGTCCGGCGGCGCCCGCTGTCGCAGAGCCTACCCCGGTGGCCGCCATCGCGGGTCCGACTCGGACCCGGACCTATTTCAGTCCTCCCCCGGGATCCCCGAAGAGCAAGGCTCGCCGCGGCTGAAGAGCCGGTCCAGGTCCTCGATCAGCGCCCGCCCCGGCCGGGCGGCAAAGACTCCCCGGTCGGGTCCCGCCGCCGGGCGCATCCCGCGCAGGAACAGATAGCGCACCCCGCCGATCGCCTGGTCATAGTCATAGCCGGGCAGGCGGCGGCGCAGGTAGCGGTGCAGGGCCACGGTGTAGATCAGGTATTGGAGGTGATAGCCGTGCTGAAGCATGGCCCGCGCGACACCCGCGGGGCCATAGTCGTCCAGGCTGTCGCCCAGGTGATTGGACTTGTAGTCGAGGATGTAGAAGCGGCCGTCCACCCGCATCACCAGATCCACGAAGCCCTTCATCAGGCCGGACAGGGCCGCGCTGCCCGCCCCCACCGGGCCGCCCGCGCCCAGGGTCGGCACGCCGTGGGCGGCGAGCACCGCGCCCAGGGCCCCGGGGTCGAACCCGTCCATGGCAAAGTGGAACTCCAGTTCGTTGCGCCGGTCCGCCGGGGCCAGGCCGCGCAGCCGCAGGCCGTCCCGGTCGAGCGGCGTGTCCAGGACCCGGTCGACCAACTCCGCCAGCGTCTCGGCCCAGCGCGCCTCCAGGCCGTGCCGGGCGAGCGCGGATTGCGCCGCCTGCGCCAGGGCGGGGCCGGCGGCGTCACGAAAATCCAGGTGCTCGAAGAGGTCGTGCAGGCAGTGCCCGGCGCGAGTCCCGCGGGGGAAGCGGAACACCGGGTCGACCGCCTGCTCCGCCTGGGCCGCGACCGCGGCCGGGTCGGGCTCGGGTGCCGACTCGGACGCCGACTCAGGATCGGGCACCGACGCCGCGACGCCCTCCCCCGCATCCGGGTCCGCCAGCGGAGCGACCCGGTCGTAGTCCGGCCGCTCCACGTCCCGACCCTGGACCAGTGCGGAGAAGCTCAGGAGCCGCCAGTCGTCCGGGATCAGCCCTGAAAAGACCGCCGCTCGCAGCACCGGCCCCGGGGCGGCCCCCGCGGGGGCGCCGGCCGGCGCCTCGCTCAGCGCGTCCTCGATGCGGATGGACCCGGCCAGCGGCGCGGCCAGGTCCGCACCCAGGCCCTCGACCTCGGCGCGCAACTCGCTGTCATTCAGGGCCGCCATGCGCCCGGCGGCCGGGGCCCCGTCCGGGCCCTGATGCAGCAGATAGGCGGCCGCCGCGCCCTCGGCCTGGTTCACCGGCCCCCAGTGGATGACGCAGCGGTGCCGGGCGCGGGTCACGGCGACATAGAGCAGGCGCAGGCGCTCGGCCAGGTCCTCCTGCGCCGCCAGTGCCCGATGGGCCTCCTGGTCACGCGACCCGAGATCCAGACAGGCGCTCAGGGTGTCGCGGTCGTGGAAGGCGACCGGCTCCTGCTTGCCCGCACCGCGCCCCTTGGACCAGGGCAGGGGCAGGAAGACCACCGGGTATTCCAGGCCCTTGCTCTTGTGGAAGGTGACGATCTGGACCAGGTTCTCGTCACTCTCCAGGCGCAGCAGCGCGGCCTCGCCGCCGCTGTCCCCGTCGGGCCGGCGCCGGTCCGCCAGCCAGCGCGTGAGCCCCTCGTGGCCCTGGTGTTCACGCGAGGCGGCCTGGGCCAGTTCCGCCAGGTGCAGCAGATTGGTGAGCCGGCGCTCCCCGTCCGGCCCCCGGCGCAACCGCTCCGGCACCTGCTCGCCCTGGATCAGTGCATCGAGCGCGGCCATGAAGCCGCGGTTGCGCCAGACCTCCCGATAGCCGCCGAAGCGGCCCAGCACCTCGCCCCAGCGCGCCTCCGCCGCCGCCGCGCCCGCCGCCGGCCCGGCGCCGAGGCCCCCGCCCAGCGCGCCCAGCTCGGCGGCGGTCCAGCCCAGCAGCCGGGTGGCGAGCGCCGTGCGCACCCGCGCCTCCCCCGCCCCCGGCGCCAGTGCCGCCAGCAGCGCGGCCAGGTCCTCGGCCTCCGCCGAGTCGAACACCGTCTGCTGCCCGATGCTGACCGAGCCGATGTCGAGCGCCGCCAGCGCGTCGCGGATCAGCAGCCCGTCCCCATGCTTGCGCACCAGCACGGCGATGTCCCCGGCGCGCAGTGGCCGCTCGCCGACCCGGGTGGTCCCGGCGGCGGCGCCCTGGAGCAGGTCGGCGATCTGGCGTGCACAGTCGCCGACCGCCAGGTCCCGCGCCGCCTCGGCCGGGATCCGGTCGCCCTTCTTGGTCGCCGACCCCGCCCCCAGCGGCAGCCAGCGAAAGACCAGGGCCGCGGCCCGCTGCCCCGCGATCAGGAGCGGCTCCCGGTCCGCGTCCGACCCGGACTGGACCGGATCGAAACGGATATCGGGCTCGAAGATGAAGGGTGCGGCGACCCGCCCGAAGAGCCGGTTGACCGCGGCCACCAGGGCGGCGGCGGAGCGGCGGTTGGTGTCCAGGGTGTGGACCTGCCCCGCCCCCTGCGCCTGTCGGCGTGCGGCGATGTAGGTGAAGATGTCGGCCCCGCGAAAGCCGTAGATCGCCTGCTTGGGGTCGCCGATCAGGAACAGCCCCGTCGCCGCCTGGCCGCCGTAGATGGCGCGCAGGATGCCGTACTGGAGGTCATCGGTGTCCTGAAACTCATCGATCAGGGCCACCGGGTGGGCGCCGCGGATGCGCGCCGCCAAGGCCGGGCCGCGGGGACCGGCCAGGGCCTGAGCGGTGCGGGTCAGCAGGTCATCGAAATAGATGACACGCCGCTCGTCCTTCAGGCGGGTCAGGTCGGCGCGCAGGGCCCGGTAGGCATCCGCCAGGACGGCGGCGCGGCGGGCGCGGGCCAGGGTCTCGGGGTCGATGGCGGCCAGGCGCTCGCAGAGCGCGAAGAAGGGGTGTTCGGGGGTCGTACCCTTCTTCTTGGTCGCGCCCTTGAGCTTCTCGGGGGTGAAGAGTGCCAGGCGCGCGGGCGGCTGGCCGGTCGGCGGGCCATTGCACCAGGCGTCCATGGCGGCGATGGCGTCCTCGACGGCGGCCGGCTTGTAGCTGGTCAGCGAGAGCGATGGGTTGTCGCGGAGCATGGCCGTGACCGCCCCCCGGGCACCGGGCCAGGCGCCCGCCAGTTCCGCGTGCAGGGCCAGGAGTTCGGCCTGCAGGCGGGACCATTCGCTCAGTTCCTCGCCGGTATCCGCGGCCCCCGGGGCCGGGAGCAGCAGCGGGGCGGCGCGGCCCAGATAGGGGGCCAGGGTGGCGAGCAGGCTGGCCGGGCCTTGCGGCCACTCATCGAGCAGCCAGGCGGCCTCGGCCGCGTCCGCCCGCGCCATGCGACGCCGCCAGAAGTCCTGGGCGGCGGCGGCGCGCAGGTCCTGCTCATCGGTGATCAGCTCGGCGTCGAAGGGCGCACCGCTCTCGAATGCAAAGTCCTTCAGCACCCGCCCGCAGAAGCCATGGATGGTGCGGATGGCCGCCCGGTCCAGGCTCGCGATGGCCGCGTCCAGGCGGGCCAGGGCCAGGGTCTGGTCGGGCTGCCCCGCGAGCGTCGCGCACAGGAGCGGGTCCGTCCCGGACCTGTCCCCCCCGGTCAGCGCCGCCCGCGCCTCCCGCAACCGCTTGCTGATCCGCTCACGCAGTTCCTCGGTCGCCGCCTCGGTAAAGGTCAGGACCAGGATCTCGTCCACCCGCCGGCCCGCGTCCAGGATCAGGCGCAGCACCAGGTGGGCGATGGCGTAGGTCTTGCCCGTGCCGGCGCTGGCCTCGATCAGGTGCAGGCCGGTGAGGGGGATGGTGAGGGGATTGAGCGGGGTCGTTGTCATCGGGACCTGGCGGGCAGTTGTCGTTGTGGGCGCTTCCAGCTCCCACGCTCCAGCGTCACTGCCGTTAGGTTAAGGCGCACTCGCCGACCGCGTCGCCTCTGCCTGGAGTCCA
>NZ_CAIKKU010000837.1 GCF_903828115.1 uncultured Thiodictyon sp.
GCACCGCCGCCAGCTGCAGCTCGCTGCCGGCGCGCCGCAGCGCGCAGCGTGCGGCCGCCACACGGTCCCGCGGGTAGGTCAGGTAGAGGGCCGAGTAGGCCAGCAGGCACAGCGACCAGGGCACCACCAGGCAGACCAGGAGCCCGCTGCACGGGGGGCGGAGAGGAGTTCGCAACGGGGATGCGGCCGAGGAGCAAGGACAAGGCCGAGCGCACACGCCAGCAGCCCTCCACGTGGGCAGCGGCCGGCCACAACTCCTGGAAACCGGCAAGCTGCAGAAAGCTGCCATGGAAAGCGCAGCGCTCTCGGCCTAGGTGGGCACCAGCCGGCCGCGGCGCAGCGCAGCCCGCACCTGGCGAGCGCCGAGGCGTTGGCTGCGCCGCCGCCGCCCAGCGGCCCAGAGAACCCAAACAGGCGCTCCGCGGTCAGGCCCACGAGCGGAGCGCCGCAGGCGCCAATCGCCCCCTGCGGCGACCATGCCAGCCACGTCTTTCAGTGCCCATGCCGGCCGCTTGCCGGTCCACGCAAGCCTCGGAAGCGGAGTCGCCATGATCTCGCGGACGAACGGATCGACGAGGCGGCGCGGGAGTAGGAGGGCACCAATCGCCTTGTTGGCCTGAACTTCCCACCAGTCGTATCGACGACCGCCGCCTCCTTCCCCAATTGTCCGACAGGCAAACCCGTCGCTGGTGACACCAGCGCAACGATCCACCTTCACCAGACCGCTTTTCAGATCATCCTCCGCCCGGAAAACCTCGGCGAAAAGGTTGCCGTGAAACAATCCGTGCCCCCCCTCGTGCGCCATCGTCGAGCGGACCCGCTTGCCAGCGATCTTTGAGTCGTCTTCTCCCAGAGTCACTTCGACGATGATTTCCGCGACCGTGCCGTCACGATTGAACCGGCATGCGCCCATCACCCCCTCGCCGAAGCGGGTCTGGAGGTCGTCATACTGGATCGTGATGCCAAAATGCTTCTCTACGAAACGGTCGATGCGGATCGGTGCCGGCTCTTGCGGCATGAGATCGACCGCCACGAGGGCATCCGAACATGCCTGGTCGATACGCTGCTCGGGGAGAAACGGGTCGGACAGGAAGGGACAAGGGCCGGCTTGAGCTTTCACGGGGCGTCGTTTTTTGGGGGTTCGGGGGCTGACTCGGGGAAGCGGCGCTTCAAATCGTCTGCGGTGAGTCCCTGGCTCTTGACCTGATCGACGATCCGGCGGAAGGCGTAGGCGAACTCCACATCCTCATCGGTCAACTCTGCAATCTCCTTCGTCGGCGGGCGGTTGTCGTAGCTCTTGAGGTCCTCGACCGTAGTCCTTAGCGCGTCGGCGAGCTTTACAAGGGTGTCCTCGGTAGGATAGCGCCGCCGCTTCTCAACGTCCGTCAGAAACGGAGCGGACACCTTCACCAAGTCCGCAAGGTCGCGAAGTGAGAGGTCTCTTTCGTTCCGGAGTTCCCGGATTCTGTCACCGAAGTAGCGGGTCACGGGGAGTTGGTAGCCGAGGAAGCTACCATGGTCAACAGATTTTTTATCTTCCCACCACTTTTCACCACTTTGCCTATGGCTGGGTGCGACATGTCGCACCGGGCATGGCGGAACATCTGGGGGCTATTTTCACTATTTTCCCTTACGGAAGCAAGACTTCCCACCGGTTTTCGCCCCTGTGGTGCGACATGTCGCCAGAAGGTTTACATGCAGCAC
>NZ_CAIKKU010000838.1 GCF_903828115.1 uncultured Thiodictyon sp.
CGATCTGGCGCAACACCTCATACTGTCCCTCGTTGATCTTCTTTGGCCGACCACCTTTCGACATCGTTGCGCGCCTCGTTCTTGTAAACTCGCGCAAGAATATCGGCCAGGTAGATTTTGTCTATACCCTCTAAGAAACCGGTCCCAAACCCCAGGCCCAAAATCTCAAGCAGCCGTGCCCCCCCAGATCAGCATCATCCTCAACATTACCATCCATGCCCGCATCGCCAGTCTGCTGCAAGTCGATGACGGCGAGTTCGCGGCAGCAATCGGACGGAAGGCCAAGTCCCGGATCTGTCTCACGACGTGGTCACAAACTCGTTAGCCATCCAAGACGCAATCAATCCGGTGCAAATCTATCTCGACCTCTGCTGCTTCAATCGCCCCTACGACGATCAATCCCAGGTCCGCATTCATTTGGAAACCGAGGCCATAATTCTCTTACAGGAGAGAATCAAGCTTGGAGAATTGGTATGACAACGGAAACTGAGCTGCGCCTCCAGGGCATGAGCGCACTGATTAGCGCCATGGGGCTGATCGAAGCGGAGCGCTTCGTCGCGGCGATCAATCGGGAGAAATTTGACTACACCCAATGGCGTAAACAGGGATTGCCTGACCTGAGTATCGATGAAATCGCCGCTCGGGCAAACACACTGTCCGCCAGCCTCAACGTAAATCCCACCCCCTGAATCAACCAAACGCTTTGCCCTAAGCCTTTCAACTCTTCACCTCCTGGCGCTGCGGGAAGCGATGGCACGCTGTCCCCGGCCGCTGACGGTGGATCGCTTTGCCACGCGAAATCCGGCCAGATCCCGGCTGGAACTCGCCGCCGCCGGGGGCCGCCCCTAAGCCGGAGGAGCGGCCCCCCGGCCGCGACGGGCTGCCGCAAGGGCGCGTGGCCACAGTGATGATCAAGGCCCCTCGAAGCCTGACGCCAGATGAAGCCCCCCGTTCCAAGAAACCGAGCAAAGCCGCCCAGCACGCAACCCAAAAACCTGCCAAACTCAGCAACACCACCGCCTTGCCAAGCGCGGTACCATCTTCAGACCCCGGTCCCAAACCCCAGGCCCAAGACCTCAAGCAGCCGTGCCCCCCCAGATCAGCATCATCCTCCCGTGCCGGAACGAGGCCGCCGCCCTGCAGGCCCTGCTCCCGCTGATCCGTCAGGTCCTCCCGGAGGCGGAGGTGCTGGTGGTGGATGACGCCTCCACCGACGGGTCCGCGCAGATTGCCGCCGCCCAAGGTGCACGCTGCATCCGCCACCCCTACCAAAAGGGCAACGGCGCCGCCATCAAGACCGGCGCCCGGGCGGCCAGCGGCGAGACCCTGATCTTCATGGACGCCGACGGCCAGCACGATCCGGCGGACCTCCCGCGTCTGCTGGAGCGTTACCGGCAAGGCTTCGACATGGTCGTCGGCGCTCGCCGCTCGGGATCCCAGGCCAGCCTCGGACGCGGTCTCGCCAACCGGTTCTATAACCGCCTCGCCGGCTACATGACCGGCCAACGGGTGGAGGACCTCACCTCCGGTTTCCGGGTCGTGCGCGCCGACCGGTTCCGCGAGTTCCTCTATCTGCTGCCCAACCATTTCTCTTACCCGACCACCATCACCATGGCCTTCTTCCGCGCCGGTTATGACGTGAGTTATGTGCCGATCACCGCGGGCCGCCGCGGCGGCAGGAGTCATCTGCGTCCCCTGCAGGACGGCGCGCGCTTCCTGCTCATTATCTTCAAGATCGGTAGCCTATATTCACCGCTAAAGCTCTTCGTGCCGGTCTCAGTCCTGTTCTTCCTGCTTGGCAGCGGCTATTGGGTCTACACCTACAGCCTGACGCTGCGGCTCTCCATGATGACCGTCTTCATGCTCACCACGGCCGTCGTCGTCTTCCTGATTGGCTTGGTTTCGGAGCAGATTACACAGCTCATGTATAGGCCGCTCAGCGCCCCTGAGCCCCGGCGGGATGTAACCCCGTGAGCCGGTTTCCGTGGCTGAAGCGGCGCCTCGCACCGCTGGTTGAGACGCCATTCCACCCCGCCGGTGTCCTCCTGCCCCACGGGGTCATGGACCCCTCGCACTTACGTGCGCAGACCCCGCCGGTCTTTCGTCAACCACAACAGGCAGGCCTGTCGGCGGCGATCCGTCGGCACCCTCCCAACCTGTTTCAGTCATGGCTGATCGCTAGTGCCCCTCGACCATGACTGAGCCCCAAGTCCTGATCATCGAACCCGGCTTGGCCGAGCGCGACTACTGGCGCGACCTCTGGCGTTACCGCGAGCTCTTCTACGTGCTGGCCTGGCGCGACATCTCGGTGCGCTACAAACAGACCATCATCGGCCTGGCATGGGCCCTGCTGCGGCCCTTTCTCACCATGCTGGTGTTTACCGTCGTGTTCGGCAAGCTTGCCAAACTGCCCACGGAGGGCGCGGCGCCCTATGCGCTGATGGTTTTCGCCGGCCTGCTGCCCTGGCAATTTTTCTCCACCGCCCTTTCCGAATCATCCAACAGCCTGATCGGAAACGCGAATCTGATCAGCAAGGTGTACTTTCCCCGGCTCATCGTGCCGACCGCCGCGGTGGTCGTGTCGTTCGTCGACTTCCTCATCAGCTTCGCCATCCTCGTCGGGCTGATGCTCTGGTACCAGTTCGTGCCCGGCTGGCCGATCCTCACCCTGCCGCTGTTCGTCCTGATGGCCTTCCTCGCCAGCCTGGGGCCCGGGCTCTGGATCACCGCGCTCAATGTCAAGTATCGGGATTTCCGGTATATTATTCCCTTCATCGTGCAGATCGGCCTGTACGTGTCGCCGGTGGGCTTCAGTACGTCAGTCGTGCCGGATCGGTGGCGGCTGCTATACTCTCTGAATCCTGTGGTCGGAGTCATCGACGGCTTCCGCTGGGCCATCCTCGGCGGCGAATCAACTCTCTATTTACCAGGTTTTTTGCTCGGCTGGTGTGTGATCGTCTTCTTCCTGTGGCTCGGCATCCGCCAGTTCCGCGGCATGGAAAAGAGCTTTGCCGACTTGATTTGAGTAGAGGGTGAAACGGCATGACGACTTGCAGGCTTGGCAGCAAGGGACAGACCTCCCCCGACCCTCGGGCTCAAGCCTGAGCCATCGACACGAGTTGCGACTATGCCCCCGGATCCTGTCATCACAACCCTCGCCGATGAACTCAGTTGCCGCCTCGGGGCCCACCTCCGTGGTCTCTGGTTGTACGGCTCCAGGGCGCGTGGCGACGCGCGCGCGACCTCCGATTATGACGTCTTGATTATCGTCGATGAAAAGACGCCTGCCATGCGCGAGCGTATCCTGGACCTGCAAGTGGAAATCCTCGACCGCTACGAAGCCTTGGTGGCCACCTTGCTGCGAACCGAGACCGAGTGGCACGGCAGTCAAGGCTCTCCACTGGCGCGAAACATCGCGCGCGAGGCGGTGCAACTGTGACACCCGCGATTGCGCGACTGCTCAGTGCCGCAGAGGCCAAAATCCATGCTTCGGAATTATTACTCCGGGAGGGGCATAATGGCGATGCTGCGTCGCGCGCCTACTACGGCGGATGCGCGCCGGATCGTCGCAGCGATTAACGCCCACCTGCGCCAACCGGAATAGACCCCACCCGAATTCACTCGGCCAACCTTGCCTCATGCCCGCCATCACCGTCGAAAACCTCAGCAAGTCCTACGTGGTCGGTCACAACACCGCCCAGACGGAGCGCTATACTGCACTACGCGACGTCCTCGCACGCAACGCCCGCAACCTGGCGCGCAAGACCCGCGACATGGTCCATGGGCGGGCCATCGTGCAGGGCGACGAGGTGGAGGAGTTCTGGGCGCTGAAGGACGTTTCCTTCGAGGTCAAGCGCGGGGAGACCCTCGGCATCATCGGCCGCAACGGGGCCGGCAAGTCCACCCTGCTCAAGGTCCTCAGCCGGATCACCGAGCCCACCAAAGGCCGAATCACTATCCGCGGCCGTGTCGCCAGCCTGCTGGAGGTTGGTACCGGCTTTCATCCCGAACTGACCGGGCGCGAGAACATGTTTCTCAATGGCGCGATACTGGGCATGACGCGCGCGGAGATTAGGCGCAGGTTCGACGAGATCGTCGCCTTTGCCGAGGTGGAAAGGTTTCTCGACACCCCGGTCAAACGCTATTCCTCCGGCATGTATGTCCGTCTGGCCTTTGCCGTGGCGGCGCATCTGGAGCCGGAGATCCTCGTGGTGGATGAGGTGCTGGCGGTGGGGGATGCTCAGTTTCAGAAGAAGTGTTTAGGGAAGATGGGGGATGTGGCGAAGGAGGGGCGGACGGTGTTGTTTGTGAGTCACAATATGGAGGCAGTCACGAATTTGTGCCAATCAGCTATTCTCTTAACTCAGGGGCGAAACCAGGAGAAAGGAGAAGCGAAGGGAGCGGTATATAATTATCTGAGCACGCTATCTTTATCTTCTTTGACATCCAACGGACAGTTTTGCCGAGAGCGTACGAAGCCGGAGGCTGCTATTATTATAACTCGGGTTATGCTTGTCGATGGCGATGCCCCAGGTGTAAGATTTGATCTTTCTAAGGAGATTCGACTGCGAATAAGTTATCAGGTGTGCAAGCCTGTTAGAGGTGGGTTTCTGGGGTTTCAGGTCAAAACGGTCTTAGGTCTGCCGATTTTTACCTCAACTAATGCAGATGTCGCTGGCGCTTTGGGGGATAACGTAGTTTCTGGGGAGCTAGACGCTGTGGTTCATTATGGTGAAGCGGATGTCAAGATACCAGCCTATCAACTGAATGTTGGCGCTTATGAGTTACATGTGGCGGCGTTTGCGCCTGGAAGAGGGTTGCTTGATCTGATGGCGGACATATTTTTCGATGTGTATGATAGTGGGTCATTTGCATCTTATCCTTTCACTTCTGCGCGCCAAGGTGTTGTTCTGTTGAGAACGCCATGGATAATACACAAGACCAAGCGGATAGACTAAGTTGAAATGGGCTGGCTTAAAGAAAAGTATACCAAGCAATATTTCCTTCAGCGTGACGATGAGGGGCGTAAGCTTCCTTATGGTGTCTTCGGGGTAGAGTACTGGGAGAGGGGAGAGCTATATCCAGAAGCAAGAATGCTTCTTGATACTCTTGATCTAGCAAATGCTGATGTGCTTGATATCGGTATTGGACGAGGCGACTCAATGCGGTATTGTCTGCAGCACGGGGTAAAATACATTACTGGTATAGACTTTGCGGAAGCATCAATAGAGATAGCTCGCTCTACGCTTGCAGGGCTAATGAAAAAGAATTACCAACTGGTTTGCGATGACGCTTTGGCCTTTCTGGAAAACCAGCCGAAGATACCGAGGTTTACCCATGTGTTTTTGTTAGACGTCATAGAGCACATTCCTCGTTATGAAGTGGAGCAATTGTTGCCTCAAATATTTGAACGCCTTGTTCCGGGAGGAGTCTTAGTAATACATACTCCTTTCTTTATCGAGGATGACGATATCATAGTATCGGGAGGCAAGGAGATCTGCAAAGATTCTTCTGATAAGTTCGAGGCAACTGCGGGCATGCATGTTAACAGGTATAGCGCGGAAGGTCTCGGGATACAATTGCAGAATTTTGGCTTTGCTAGATGGAGTCCGCATATGTTTTTCCGGCCAATCGGCGCTATCCCCGTATGGCACTATCATGGGCTTGGGAGAGCGAAGCTTGCCAAACTATTTGGATACTATGTAAGGTAGATGTTGACACCTAGGAAGTCTCTTGTGTCAGGGACCAATAACTTTTGCTTCTTGTGATACCTATTCTTGAATCATCGACTGGACTGAGGGGGCGTGGGCGCGTGAGTCGAATAATTCAGCACTGATGATTGGTGCGGCCCAAGCCTGACATCTCGGCTTGGCTCTATTGTCAATGAGATTTTGTTTGGCAGCGCAGATGGGCACGATGGTATCGAGAACTCATTTGACATGTTAGAGCTTCGGATGCCAGGCGCGAACTTGCCTTCTCTTTTTCAGATGGATGCGGAAACTCAATGCATACGGATGTCGCCTTCGCAAATGACTGATCAATATTTGTTTTGGCCGGGAGGAGGCAAGGCTTTGTGAGCGCGTCCGAATCAAGAGCCGGAGCACAAGCGAATCGATCAGCCAGACCGGCGGCGATAATTCGTCACCCTCGGTTGATCCAAGAACCGCGGGCCGCGCTAGCGATCCCGCAACGCCGCTTTTGAGCGGGTCATAAATTGAGAATCCCTGGCTTTCAGGGGATTCCCGTTCGGGAAGGCCATATATGCCATCTAGTAGATATGAGCACATTTCTGATGCAGTCTCAATAATTCTAGCTCTATCTCCGCAAGCCTTCTTAGATGTTGGCTGCGGTTTTGGACGTTGGGGCTTCTTGGCTAGAGAGTTTCTTGACATATTTCAGGGAAGATATGAAAAGACTGCTTGGCTCACACAAATCGACGCAATAGAGGTATTTTCAGATTACATCTGTCCCCATCACGCGTATATCTACGATAAAATATTATTAGGGAAAGTAGAGGATTATATCGGAAACCTTCCACGTTACGATGTGATATTTGCTGGGGATGTCATCGAGCATCTTGAGAAAATAGAAGGGGAATCCATACTGCTGGGGCTGAAGTCGAAGTGCGCAAGAGCTCTTATTGTGGCGTTACCGTTAGGTAAACAATGGCCACAAGATGCAGTCTTCGGGAATCCCTATGAAAGTCACAAATCTGTCTGGACAGAAGCAGATCTTAGAAGGCTGGGTGCAAAGTATGTGAAATTGTACCGCGTGGATGATCGTCCCTATGCATTGGCAATTTGGACTTCATATGTTTTTCCTCAACTTGAGAGGCGCTCTAAACGCCTTCTCTCTATGTGCGGGAGACTGATCCGCAGACTGACAGGTTAATATGTCATCGAAAGTTTCTATAGTTCATTTTTCTAGAACACCTCTTGCTGGCGCTCCAGTTCGCCTTATCAATGCACTGCGCAGTTATACTGCGTATAATGTTCATTTGGTCGATCTGAAAAGATGGGGGTTATTCGATCATGATGTAGTTCACTCGGAAACTCCAGATAGGGTATTTGAGCTGGCTGCGAAAGCAGATATCATACATCTTCATAATTATTTGGATTATAATTCAAATGATTTCTACCCAGTAGATTTCAAGTATCTTTATAAGAGCGGGAAAATTTTTCTTCGGCAATTTCATACTCATCCTGAATCCGTGGCACATGTGATGGGAATCACTGCGGAAGAACTGCTGGCTTCTTCCATACCATCGATTGTTATTGCTCAGTTTCAGGAACGTTATTATCCGCACGCACGTGTGGTGCCAAACATTATCCCACAAGATTCGCCCCCTTACCGGCCGCTTATTAAAGATCTGGAGCATCATGTTTTCTACGGTCCCAGCGTATCAATCCGCGCATGGGAGCATCGCTGGAATACAAAGGGAATGCCAGAAACACTTGCTTTGCTCGAAAGGGTAAGTCGGTGTACGAATTGTCGAGTTAAATGGATGTCTGGGCAACCGCTAGCGGATGTCATGCGCGAAAAGCGTAGGTCCCATTTGGTGATTGATGAGCTGGTAACAGGCAGTTATCACATGTCCGGGCTTGAAGGTTTGAGCCTCGGTAAGCCAGTCTTGGCATTTCTTGATGAGCGCACTCAGTACGTATTAAGAGAGATTTCGGGATCAGATCTTTGTCCATTCATCAATTCACGGATTGAAGATGGGTTTGACATTCTGCTTTATCTTCTTCGACATCCTGATGAGATGGCGGAAATTGGTGCCTCTAGCCGGGAGTGGATCGAGTGTTATTGGGCGGATCATATACTTGTGCAGCATTTTGTAGATGTGTATGAGGCAATACTTCTCAACCCTGGGTTAATAGTTCGTCAGGAGTCACTACGTTTGCATAACAAAGCAACCCGATTTCACGCGCTTATCCTGCCAGACTTGGTCTATCAATCGAGATCTCGCTGCCAAGATAACAATGGGGTCTTAGACGATGCATGGACATATGCACAGAGACTAATTGCTGGTGGTCGACACATGGCTAACAACTGTCTTCCCAGTTTCTTGCGCAAGTCCCTTAAGAACTTCTGGGTACATGCGTGCAGGTTGGTATCAAAGTCGAAGTGGTTACCGTGAACATAGCGGCAATAATTCCAGCCCGCGGCGGCTCCAAGGGCATTACCCGCAAGAATGCTCTCCCATTGGCAGGCAAACCCCTGCTTGCGCATGTACTGGAACAAGCGCGGCTGGCACATGCCGTGGATCGCGTGATCGTGTCAACCGATGATGCGGAGATTGCCGAAGTGGCCGGGCGGTTCGGAGCGGTGGTGGTTTGGCGACCAGCGGAGTTGAGTGGGGACTCGGCCTCCTCGGAATCGGCGCTCTTGCATGTGCTGGAGCATCTGCGCATGACCGAGGGCTACGAGCCGGATCTGCTCGTCTTCCTGCAATGTACTTCGCCGCTAACGCTGGCCGAGGATATCGATGGGACAGTTCGGGCATTGCTGGACGCCAGGGCGGACTCCGCGCTGGCGGTGACTCCGTTCCACTATTTTCTCTGGCGGCCGGGCGAGGACGGCGACGGGGTTGGGATCAACCACGACAAGCGCGTGCGGCCGTTGCGCCAGGAGCGCGAGCGTCAGTATCGGGAGACCGGGGCAGTTTACGTCATGCGGACGGCGGGCTTCCGGGAGGCGCGGCATCGGTTCTTCGGCAAGACGGCGCTGTACCTGATGCCGCCGGAGCGATGTCTGGAGATCGACGACCCGGCCGATTTCCAGGTTGCGGAGGTCCTGATGCGTGAGCAGCAGCGGGTGAAGCGGCTCGGTTTGTTGCCTGATCCGGTTCGGGCTTTGGTGCTCGATTTTGACGGGGTCTTCACAGACAATCGGGTGATCGTCGCGCAAGATGGTAGCGAGGCGGTGGTTTGTGATCGTGGCGACGGCTGGGGCTTGGCGCGACTGCGGGAGGCAGGCGTGCCGATGCTGGTACTTTCCACCGAGCAGAACCCTATCGTGCAGATGCGCTGCGACAAGCTGGGGCTGCCATGCCGACAGGCGCTTGACGATAAATTGAGTGTGCTCGACGCCTGGTTGGGCGAACAGCACATTTCTCGTGAGGAAGTGGTTTACCTGGGGAACGATGTCAACGACTTGGCCTGCCTTTCCGCCGTCGGGGGTGGCGTGGCGGTCGCGGATGCACATCCCGGGGTCCTCCGCGTGGCGCGGATACAACTTTTCGCCAAAGGCGGACAGGGCGCCATTCGCGAGGTCGCCGATCTCATTCTGCAACAGATCAACCGAGGAGCCTGAACATGACCCATGCGATCAATGTTGGCGGCCGTCCGGTGGGAACTGGCCAATCGACCTATGTTACCGCCGAGATCGGGATCAATCACAACGGGGACCTGGACAGCGCCAAGCGGCTGATCGATGCCGCCGTTCTGGCCGGTTGCAGTGCAGTAAAGTTTCAAAAGCGCACGCCGGAGCTTTGCGTGCCACCCGATCAACGCGACATCGTGCGCGAGACACCCTGGGGCTTGATGACCTATATGGACTATCGCTACCGGGTCGAATTCGGTACTGATGAATATCGACAGATCGATGCCTACTGCCGCGAGCGTGGTATCGCTTGGTTTGCATCCTGTTGGGATCAACCGTCGGTGGATTTCATTGAGGCGTTCGCACCGGTCTGCTACAAGGTGGCCTCCGCCTCGCTCACGGACGATGCCCTGCTGCGTCATATCGATGCCAATGGGCGCCCGGTGATGCTTTCCACCGGTATGTCCACCATGGAGGAGATCCGTCATGCCGTATCGCTGCTCGACCCGGAACGGCTCCTGATTGCGCACAGCACCAGCAGCTATCCCTGCAAGCCCGAGGAACTCAATCTGCGCATGATCTATACGCTGCAACGCGAGTTCGCTTGTCCGATCGGTTATTCGGGCCATGAGGTCGGTTTGCAGACCACGCTCGCCGCCGTCGCGCTTGGCGCCTGTTTTGTGGAGCGCCACATCACCCTTGACCGCGCCCTCTGGGGCAGCGACCAAGCGGCCTCGGTCGAACCGCACGGTTTCACGCGCCTCGTGCGGGACATCCGCGTCATCGAGGCAGCGATGGGGGATGGGGTGAAGCGGGTATATCAAAGCGAAGAACCTATCCGCGCAAGACTTCGCCTCACGGGGAAACAGCGGTAGCGATATGCAGGAATATTATCCCTCTTTAACCTATTATGGGATTGGCGCGATCATTCGGAAATATTCTAGCTTTCCAACCTTTCTCCCCCTCCCGGTATCGATTCAGCATGGGTGGGATATCGCCCCTAACGCCCATGATGCGCGCGAGGATGCACCGGAGAATTGGTACTGGTCATGCAATCTCGAAGCGCAGTATCAGCAATCCTATCCTCGGGTGAAAACCCGAGCGATCGGGGCCCCTTTTCTTTATCTGCTGAAGTCTGTCGAATATGAGCCGGCGCGGAAATCCGAACGCAAAGGGTCAATCGTTTTTCCATCTCACTCATCAGATTTAGTGGAGATGAAATGCGACTTCGATAAATATGCAGCAATGCTTGCGTCCCTGCCGGATCTATATAAACCAATTACGGTTTGCTTATATTATATCGACAAGGAGAGAGGGTTTGACCGGCCTTTTTTGAGGCATGGATTTGATGTGGTTTCAAACGGTGCAAACCTTTACGAGGCACAGTTCTTGCTTAACTTTATATACAATACAAGGGGTAAGAGGTTTTCATTCTCAAATCAGATGACATCTGCATTGTTATTTGCTTCCGCGATGGGCCTAACGTCGTTTTTTTGGGGTCCTGAATTTACAGTCAACAACGAAGATCCCCACTGGCAGCATCTGGATTACAGTCACTATTTTCGGACGTGGGAAGCAAACTTCGCTCCATATTTTACTTTTCCGGTATGTGATTTCGATGAGCAAATTCGGTGCGTCGATGTCGAATTGGGTCGCCGCAACTTGCTTTCGCCAGCTGAAATGAGAAAACGCTTAATCGGTCTGCTGTCGCATTCAGTTTATCTGCGAAAGTCATCTAGAGTCATTCGGGGGTACGCTGGTAAGACAGCCAGAGCAATGACCCGTATCTTCACCGGGCGAAGTGGATAATCCATACTTAATAGTTCTACAACATATACGCGCTGACCTTCTCGATCAACTATTGATAACCCAACACAAACGTTGAACCAGGGTCTCGATTCAATTATAGAGCATCTTGACAAGATTGCCGCGAGGGCGAGTCCGCGTATAGACAGTGTTCTGGAAGTTGAAGCTGGGTGATGATATAGTGAATAAGCAAGAAGTGCCTGAGCGAACGAAGGTCTTTGGGCCATGGCGTAGGGTGTTCAATCTGCCTGGTTTTTGGCTTGTTCCGATCACGCAGTTTTCGTCCGTTCTAGTCGAGTCATATTTGTTTTTAAAAACATAATTTTGCGGTGTTCTGCTGGGCATAAGTCCGCCACAGTCTCGCGGGATCAAGAGTGTGTGAAAACGGGCCAGATTGAACACCCTAGCCATGGCGTAATGCGAGCATGAAATATTGTATTGGGAAATTTGTACCGCCGATAGTGTTTGATATTGGAAAGTCTCTTTATCGCTATCTAGCCCATCGCCGATCGCGAGCGGGTGATGATCGCGGTCTGCCCCGGCCCGCTGAAAGGGCATGTCACTACCACGAACTTTTTATTAGAAGCAATGGCGATGTGTACCCGTGCTGCTTGGTCTGGCAAACTGATCATTTGAAGATTGGTCATCTCTCTGACCCAAATCTTATTCAGAAGATAGCGTCCTTTCATGGCCGTTGTAACTGTGAGCGTTACAGGCTGGTGTCGGGTCTGGGCTGCAACAAGAGCTATGACCTGTTGAACATCGAGCTTTCATACAAGTGCCAAGCACAATGCGCGATGTGCTGTGTAGATGCTCCGTCGTTTCAGGGGAAGTACGACAAGGGCAACTTCGACATGCTCGACACCCTCATATCAGCCTTACGACCAAATCGCATTCTTGTGCAAGGAGGTGAAATTCTGGCACAACCGGACTCGATAAACTGGTTGGCGAGGCTAAGACAGGGTATGCCAAATCTAGGGATGGAGATGGTTACGAACGGGAATAATATCAAGCAGATAGGCTACGTCACCGATACCTTTGACAGGATTACCGTGTCATTCGTCGGCTTCCAGCCTGCCACCTATAAAGTTATCATGGGAATGAATGTGGAAATGACAAAGAGATTCTGCGTGGAAGTCATTGCAAGCGGCAAAGTCAGGGTGTACCTCAAGTACCTGATCACTCCAAATAATTTGCATGAGCTACCGATGTTTCTTGAGTGGGCGATCGGTCTGGCTCCGGAAGTGATTTATTTCACGAATGCAGGCATGAGACAGTATATCAACGAGAACACTGGCGACCAATACTGGGTCAAGATGATTTCGAGGACACGGCAAGAGCTTACGAGTGTGATTGTTAAGCACCGGGAGTTTCTGGAATCGCAATTGAATAAGCGCTTTATGTATATTGGCGTTGATGGCGCGCACACTGGCGAACTTCTTGGGATCAACCAGAGCTATATTGCAGATCATGGTTTATCAAGCATTGTTACGATGATGCAAAATTAGATATCAGGATTTTTGGCGCGCAGCCCATGAAGAAGAGTGACTATTTGCAACTGCCGCGCATGCTAAATAGACTGCGTTCGATTCTTGAAGTCACCTCTTTCAATATCGCAGGCATTGATCGCGCACTTTCGGGTAACTACACCTCTTGGTTCGCCGCCCAGGCTGACAGCGTCGGCTACGATGCCGATGTCATCTTGGAGCGCACCCGAGCGGCACTGCTCAAAGTCAAGCGCGGCGAGGCGGTCTACGAGCGCGATTCCGTGATCTTCGATGAGGTTCAGTATGCCTGGCCGCTGTTGTCGGGATTGCTCTGGGTCGCGGCGAAACGGGGCGGTCGGCTCGATGTGCTGGACTTCGGCGGCTCGTTGGGCAGTACTTGGTTTCAAAATCGAGCCTTCCTCACCGGGTTACGGTCGGTGCGCTGGAACGTGGTCGAGCAGTCTGGGTATGTCCAGGCTGGCCTGCGCGAATTTGCGGACGAGACCCTGCGCTTTTATCCCTCGGTGTGTGCCTGCCTGGCGGAAACCCGTCCCGATGTCGTCCTCTTGAGCAGCGTGCTGCAATATGTGGAGCACCCCTACGACCTTCTCGATGAGCTATCGCACTCAACCGATGCGGACCTGATCATCGACCGCACCCCCTTCTGGGGCGGGGCTGCCGACCGGCTCTGTGTGCAGCAGGTTCCGCCTGAGATCTATCCGGCCAGCTATCCGAGTTGGATTTTTTCAGATGTGCACTTTCGCGCGATTCTGAGCCTGCATTGGGACGCGGTGGCCTGGTTCGACAGTCCGGATCGGTTGCGCGGCCCGGTTCCCTTGTCCTTCCGTGGGTTGATCGCGGCACGGCGAGGGTCGACGGACACTGAAGCGCGTGTCCAGGCGGAGACTTGAGCGCATGGGGAAACGTTATTTGAATCTCGGCTGTGGCGGGCGCTTTCACGCCGACTGGATCAACATGGATGTCGCGTCGCACGACCCGTGCGTCATCCAGGTCGATCTGAGTCGGGGCATTCCGCTCCCGGATGCGAGTTGCGCGGTGGTCTATCACGCGGCTGTGCTGGAGCATTTCCGCCCACCAGATGCGTTTTCGTTCTTGCGTGAGTGCCGGCGGGTCCTGACACCCGGCGGCATTCTGCGTATCGGCGTACCAGACCTGGAGCGGCTCTGTCGGCTCTATCTCGAGAAATTGGCGGCGGCTCAAGCCGGTGACGATGACGCGGCGCGGGATTATGATTGGGTGATACTCGAGCTCTTCGATCAGATGGTTCGTGAACGTAACGGTGGGGAGATGCTTGCCTGGCTGCGGCAGGATCCACTGCCGAACGAGGCCTTCGTTTATGCGCGGATTGGCGAGGAGGGGCGCGAGCTGGTCGCAGGCCTGCGGCGCGGGGCCGCGCCGGAACCGCAGCCGGTGGCGTCTCCTTTCGTTCCGCGACGGCTTGTCGGCGCCGTGGGACGGCGAATCGGAAGACTCCCTGCCGCGGTGAAGCGCCGCCTGCTGGCGCTCCTGTTGGGTGAGCAGGGGCTGCGAGCGCTGGACATCGGCCGGTTCCGCCTCGGCGGCGAGGTACACCAATGGGTGTACGACCCTTGGTCGCTGGCGCGGCTGGTGCGTTCCGCGGGTTTCAGTGACCCGGTGCCTCAGGGGGCGTCGACCAGTCTGATCCCCGACTGGCAAAGGTTCTATCTCGATACGCGCCCGGATGGGACCGTGATCAAGCCCGATTTGCTTTTCATGGAAGCGCAGAAGTGACCCGCGGATGCGGGGGTTGGGTAGCGGTACCCAGCCCCTCACCGGCAAGCGTACGAGGTAAATATGTGGTAGCGTAGGAGCCTGAAATGCGTTTGACAGAAGAGCAAAGAAAAGTGATCCGCGAAGCAGGGTTACGGCATTTCGGCGTGGCACCCCAGCTGTTCGGATCACGCCTGAACGACGCGGCACGGGGCGGCGACATTGATCTTTTCATTCCCGGAGACTGGCCCCCTAAAGAGGCCGTGCCCCGACGATTACGCCTGTGTGCGGAGTTGCATCGTTACCTGGGCGATCAAAAGATCGATGTGGTAGTGGAGAATAAAGCAGCTCCTTCTTCCATTCAGAATGAAGCGAGACGCCAGGGTGAGCCGATATGAGGTCGCTGGGTGATCTTATCAGTGAATGTGATCTTCACCTCCTCGCGCTGCAGGAAGCGATGGCACGCTGTCCCCGGCCGCTGACGGTGGATCACTTTGCCACGCGCGATCCGGCCCTGATCGCCGCGCTGGATCAATTTGCCTACCGTTTTGTCAAGCTGCAAGATGTCATCAGCGTTCAGCTGTTCCGGAGGTTTGCGCTGGATGTGTTGCATGAACCGGTCGAGTCGCTGCCGGTCATCGATATCCTGAATCTGCTGGAGCGCTATCGGTATTTGCCCTCTGTTTCGCGTTGGCAGGAGATCCGGGAAATGCGCAACCAGATTACCCACGAATACCGCCTGGACCCAGGCGAACTGATCATGACCCTGGAAATCGCTTTTCGTATGGTCTCGGAAATCTCTGAGATTCTTGACGGGCTAAACGAACGGCGTCGCCGGTCATGTGGCTCCTATTCCAGATAGTGGATGCGCTATCCTTCTCCACCCTACCGAATGAAGCAAGATAAACCGGTTAATGAGATGACACATGAAATGAGCTGGACCGGGCGTAATATCCTTGTCACCGGCGGCCTCGGCTTCATCGGCGCCAACCTGGCGCGGCGGTTGGTGGAGCTGGGCGCGCGGGTGACGCTGGTCGACAGCCTGATCCCGGAGTATGGCGGCAACCTGTTCAATATTGACGGCATCGAGGACCGGGTGCGGGTCAACATCTCCGACGTGCGCGATGCGCACAGCATGAAATATCTGGTGCAGGGGCAGGACTATCTGTTCAACCTGGCCGGCCAGACCAGCCACATGGACTCGATGCAGGACCCTTTTGCCGACCTGGACATCAATGCCCGCGCGCAGCTCTCTATCCTTGAGGCTTGCCGGCGGCACAACCCGGGCATCAAGGTCGTCTTTGCCAGTACGCGCCAGATCTACGGCAAGCCGGACTATCTGCCGGTGGATGAAAAACACCTGCTGCGCCCGGTGGATGTGAACGGCATCAACAAGATGGCGGGGGAGTGGTACCACATCCTTTACAACAATGTGTATGGCATCCACACCTGCGCGCTGCGCCTGACCAACACCTATGGCCCCAGCATGCGGATCAAGGACGCGCGCCAGACCTTTCTCGGCATATGGGTGCGGCTGCTGATCGAGGGCAAGCCGTTCGAGGTCTGGGGTGGTGAGCAACTGCGCGACTTCACCTATGTGGATGACGTGGTCGACGCGCTGTTGCGGGCGGCGACCGACGAGACGGCCAACGGCAAGGCCTATAACCTAGGCGGCGATCGGGTGGTAAGTCTCGCCCAGCTAGCGGAACTGACGGTCGCGGCCCATGGCGGGGGCACCTACAGTTCGCGCGACTTTCCCGCTGACCGTAAGCGCATCGATATCGGCGATTATTATGCCGACTACGGCCTGATTCGCACCGAACTGGGTTGGGCGCCGCGGGTCGGGCTGGAGGAGGGGCTCGGCCGCACGCTGCGCTATTATCGCGAGCACCTGGAGCGTTATCTGTGACGAGTGGCGTTCCGATCCCCCAAACGAATCCGAAGGCCGGCTACCTTGCCCATCAGGTAGAGATCGACGCGGCCCTTCGGCGCGTGGTGGATAGCGGCTGGTATATCCTAGGTCCGGAGGTGGCAGCGTTCGAGACCGAGTTTGCCGCGTACATAGGATTGGAGCACGCGATCGGTGTAGCCAGTGGTACCGATGCGTTGGAACTGGCCCTGCGCGGCTGCGGCGTCGGTCCGGGCCATGCGGTATTCACGGTTTCGCACACGGCAGTGGCCACCGTCGTCGCCATCGAGCGCTGCGGCGCCGAGGCGGTGCTGGTCGACATCGACCCGGCGACCTATACGCTCGATCCGAGCGCGCTGGGCTGCGCCATCGCGCGCCTGCGCGGCGTGCGACCCGCGGCGGTCGTGCCGGTACACCTCTACGGACAAGCGGCAGACATGTCCGCCATCCTCGCCATCGCCCGGCGCCATGACCTGCGGGTGATCGAGGACTGTGCCCAGGCGCACGGCTCGCGACTCGCGGGTCGGATGGCCGGTACCTGGGGCGACGCGGCAGCCTTCAGCTTCTATCCAACCAAGAACCTGGGTGCGCTGGGCGACGGCGGCGCGGTCGTTACGGCGGACGCGGCCATCGCGGGCAGCGTGCGCGAGCTACGCCAGTATGGCTGGCGCGAGCGCTATATCAGCGCTGTGCCGGGCGTCAATTCAAGGCTGGATGAACTTCAAGCGGCCGTGCTGCGAGTAAAACTTCGCCATCTGGATGCGGACAACCGGCGTCGCCGCGCCATTGCCGCTGCCTACCGGACGGTACTGGCCGAGGCACCCCTTGGCCTGCCGGTCTGCCGCTCCGGGGCTGAGCACGTCTATCATCAGTTCGTCATTCATGCGGCTACGCGCGACCGACTGCAGGCCGGTCTCCAGCGCCGCGGCATTGGGACGCTGGTGCATTATCCGCAGCCGGTGCATCGTCAGCCGGCCTACGCGGGCCGCTTGGCGCATGGCGACCTGAGCCATTCCGAGCAGGCCGCGGCGAGCGTGCTCAGCTTGCCCATGTATCCCGAACTGGACGAGGCTCAAGTGGCGCGGGTTGCTGCGAGCCTCTGCGCATGCCTCATCCAGGAAGCCACTGTATCCCCATGACGACTGCAAGCCCGGCTGCGGACCTGTGTCAGCCGTACCATTTTTGCACCTATTTCGATCGCCACTATCTGACGCGCGGGCTGGCGCTCTATCAATCGTTGCGTACGCACTGTCGGCGCCCATTCGTCCTCTGGACGCTCTGCTTCGACGAAGAATCCCACGCTATCCTCAGCGGGCTCGCCCTGGAAGACATGCGCCTGATCCGCCGCGAGGACTTCGAGGCGGGCGACGCCGAACTTGCCGCCGCCCGCGCCAACCGCACGCACGTCGAATACTACTGGACCTGTACGCCATCGCTGCCGTTATATGTCCTGCGACAGGACGAGTCCATCGACATCATCACCTATCTCGACGCCGACCTCTTCTTCTTCAGTGATCCCCAACCGATCTTTGACGAGTTCGCCCACGGTTCGATCCTGATCGTCGGCCATCGTTACGCACCGGCTTACGCGCGTTGGGTGGAAACCTCCGGGATCTTCAATGTTGGGATCATGGCCTTTCGCCGCAACGCCGTGGGCCGGGAATGTCTGCAATGGTGGCGCGAGCGCTGCAATGAGTGGTGCTACGCACACGTCGCGGACGGCAAATACGGGGATCAAAAATACCTGGACGATTGGCCGGTGCGCTTTGCAGGCGTTGTGGTTCTCCAACATCCCGGCGCTGGTCTCGCACCCTGGAATATTGCCCGGTATCGTCTGGAATTCGCTGGTGCCGAAACGCGGGTCGACGGGCTTCCTTTGGTCTTTTTCCATTTTCATGCCTTGAAGGTGCTGTCTCCTAGGATCATGTCGCCGAGCGCGGGATGCTACGGATTTTCATATCGCGCCATGATTGCTGTCTTCACGCCCTACCTGGAGGCCTTAGATCACGCTGCGGTGGTCAGCGGTTTGCCATTCGTCGATTCATTTGCCCCAAGCAATTGGCTGAAAAGGGTGCGTGGGATTCTTTCTCAAGACCTGTGGCGGCTCGGGTCACCGCGCGTCGCCAGGGTACTTTGGCACATTGGCGGTAAGAGTCGGGAGGCCCGAGACCTTCTTGAGTCCGCCGGCCAAAGCCTGAGCGGGTGCGACAGGCGCGCCGCGCGCTGCCTGATCCTGCGTGCCGTCATGGTCAACCCACTGATGATATTATCGAAGCCGTTTCGGGTGGTCGCCATGCGGTATCTGTTTGGGACGCAAGGCTCACAGCGGCCTTGAACACGATTCCGGCCGGTGTCGGCTCTCGTTGCGAGATATGCGCGAGCTTACGAGAAAATTCTGTGGCGCGCGGTTTCGGCGGAGCCAGTGTGGGTTGAGCGACTACCGTGATGGCGGGGGCCAGGCATTTAAGTTACGGCCTTTGTCATCGTTACGGCCAGCGGAGATCGGACCATACGGCAAGGCCGCTATCTGTAGGGTCCGCTGTGCGGACCAGCGGTCTCGCAGTCAGCGAAGTGGTCGGGATTATGATCAAGGCGGGAGTTACTTGCCCAGGTTCCATCTCGATGCCTGCTCGGAAATGACGCTGACCAAGCCCGGTCTCTGTCCGGGAGGCGAAGAAGTGACTGGCCGATGCAGGGATTAGCTGACACGTGAGGGGTAACGTGGGAGTCGGCAATGCGTTTGACCGAAAAGCAAAGAATGGTAATCCGCGAAGTCGGGTTACGCCGCTTCGGCGGGGTGCCGCGACTGTTGGGATCGCGCCTGAATGACGCGCAACGGGGCTGGGATATCGACTTGTTTATTCGGGGAGACTAGTCGCCGCGGGAGGCTGTGCCCCGAGAGCGATACCGAAGTTCGTATGACGAGAGTATTGGGTTCCACAGTGCCATGTTGTTAACGAGATTTCGCAGGTTTGCTAGCGGATGATGACTACATTTACCGTCATTACGGCCACTTTCAATGCTTTGCCGTTGCTGAAATTTACGGCGGAATCCGTTTTCCGGCAATCTTTATCCCATTGGCAATGGATTGTCGTCGATGCGGCATCCTCCGATGGCACCCCCGAATGGTTAGAGTTGGCCTCTGCGACTTGCCATGGAAAATTAATATATATTAGTGAGACTGATCGCGGGATTTATGACGCTTTCAACAAAGCGCTCATACATGTTCGAGGGGAATGGGTCATTTTTTTGGGTGCTGGGGATAAGTTTTATGGTGAGACGACGCTAGAGACTTCTATCCATCGTTTATCGAAAGTCCCATCGCGGTTGAACCTGGCTTATGGTCGTGTCGAATACATTGGGTCGCCCGAAGCCGAGTCCGGAAAACATAGTGATGAGCGTTGGGAAGGGCTTGGCGGGACCTGGGGATACGGTCGTCCCCGGTTGCCGAGTCACCAAGCTACGTTTTTCCGTGGTGTAATATTCAGACGCGGTACCCAATTTGATTCGTCGTATCGGATTGCGGGAGACGCTGCACTTATGTTGCCGGAGATTATCGCGAACGGCGCCTATGACATGCGGCTCACGGTATCTTTAGTGTTGTCAGGAGGTGTAAGTCAGAATCCGGCTAATAGACCTATGATGGTGTGGGAGTTTCTGCGTGCTAACCGTGGCGCAGGCTTAGTGCTCACGAGAGTTTTTTATCAGTACGCGGCGCTGGCCTTCCATTCTTTCAAGTATCTTCTATTTATAGTCAAGCGCCGGATGTTGAAACGGACTCCCCCCAATCTTTCATGAGAACCTCAGCACCACTGGTATCGGTGATCATTCCTACCGCTGGCGCTCGCCCGGCGCTGCTGATGCGGGCCGTGCGAAGTGCGTTGGAAGGTCTTCCCGCGGGGGCAGTTGAAATTGTTGTCGTTCCCAATGGCCCGGGCGAATCCACGATCACGACATCTCAGGCGGTCCGGGAGGCGTGCGGGACCCAGGCAGTTCGGATCTTTCCTTTGGCTCGGGCTAATGTCAGCGCAGCCAGAAACCATGGACTTTCGGTAATTCAGGGAGAACTTGTCAGGTTCCTCGATGACGATGATTTTCTGATTCCCGAGGTCGCTACCAGACAATATCAGGAGTTGTTGGGGTCGAGCGCTGATCTAAGTTCATACGCTCTAGTAATCGAAGATGAAGATCGCCGCCGATACGAGACGGTATGCCAATGGGACGACGAGGATTTCGTGGTCGCACAGCTTTCACGGGCCGGGCCACAACTGCCATTCCCACATGTATTTAAAACCGGGTTGGTGAGAAACCTGCGATGGAAAGAGAGCTATAGGGTAGTTGAGGACATCGCATGGATTCATACCGTCGCCGGACAGAGAGAAGTGCGGTGGATCAGACGGGATGACGTCGTGGGTGTCTGGTACCAACACCGAGGGCCGCGGCTTTCTCACCCGCTGGCGGCCCATCAAACCTTTTTTCTCACCGCCGAATC
The DNA here is from genome assembly GCF_903828115.1 of uncultured Thiodictyon sp. GTDB lineage: Bacteria > Pseudomonadota > Gammaproteobacteria > Chromatiales > Chromatiaceae > Thiodictyon. The sequence goes on from NZ_CAIKKU010000838.1 coordinate 20,771, forward strand.
GATTATTGAAACGGTAGATAGGTTGGGTAAATCCGGTAGATTAAGCGAGCGGCGGAAAAAAGCAGCTGCCCTTGGATTGTGGACCTGTTTACACAATGGATTCTTTTTCCACCCTCTGTATTGGCACGGTATCGGGCGGGCAGCAAGTGCCCTTGATCTTTCGTCGCATCCCGACATTGCGTTGTACCGGGGGGCGGCCGCAACCATACTTAACCCATTGCTTTGGGAATGGTTAATGCTCCCGAAGCGGACGCTAAATCACTGGCTGCGGGTCGTACGCGCTCGGCTGTTCGGTGTAGATCATGTTCGGCATCTTTGACCATGAGTGATCCGATGAGTGCGTCTTGCGGATGCGGTACGAGAGGCGACCGAGCGCCACTGACCGCTGTTGCGGTTTACTCGTTCGACGTTTACGACACCTGCATTAGTCGGACCTTCGCGAGACCCCGGGATCTTTTCTTGGCCCTTGGCGAGGATTTGGCCGGCCCCGGGGTCGCCACGGAGGCCAAGGCGGCCTTCGCGCACGCTGTCAAAAGGTTGAGGATTCAGGCGGAGAAGCGCGCATTGAGGCGAGCCCGGCCAGTCGAGGGGGTAGGGATCGACGACGTTTACCAAGGATTGATGATTCCGCGACGATTTGGGTTTTCCAAAGCGGAGATGATGCATCGAGAACTCGCGTTGGAACGCGATAGCGTCTATCCGTTAGAGCCGACCCGCCAGCGGATCCTGGAATTGAGACGCGCCGGGGCGAGGTTGATATTCATCTCGGATATGTACTTGTCGGCGTCGTTTTTGCGGGAACTGTTGAGGGAGCACGGCTTTTGGGAAGATCAGGATCGCATTTATGTATCGGGGGAGATAGGGTTGTCGAAGCGCTCCGGCAATCTGTTTGCTCATGTGCTTGCAGCGGAAGCGATTAGTGCGGGCGAATTGCTGCATTGCGGCGACGATCCGATTGCGGACGTCGCGCGGCCCGCGGCAATGGGCATTCAGGTGCAGCATTTCGCCGCTGGGCGTATAAACCGGCGGGAACGGTTGTTCATTTCTCGGCGTCCGCTTTTTGATAGTGCCCTCTCGGTGGTTGCTGGTCTTTGTAGAAAGACCCGGCTTATTACTCTTAGCCCTACGTCCGAAGCTGAGGGCCCGACCTCTAGCGTTATTTCAGGCACTATAGCACCCTTCTTAGTCGCTTACGTCGCCTGGGTACTGCTTAATGCCAAGCGGCTCAACTTTGAGCGTCTGTATTTCGTGGCGCGAGACGGAGAGATCCTGCTGACGATTGCGCGGATTCTCGCCAAGCGCTTCGGCGGCCCTGAGCTTCGGTATCTATACGGTTCGCGTAAGGCTTGGCTGTTGCCATCGATCTGCTTCAACGATCCGAATTGGAGAGACTTGGTCGTGACGCCGGGGCAGGGAAATAGTATTTTGGATATTTTCGGACGCCTGGAGATGGACGAGGTTCAGACGGAGATGATATTGTCGGCGTACGGTCAGACGCCGGTCGCGGGCGGGCTCCCGTTGACCTGGCGTGCGGCCCGTCACTTTCTTGGCGTCATGCTGGAGAACCCGATCAGTCGCAGGTTGTTGGAAGCGAAAGTGGAGGAAAAGCGAAGCCTCGCCAGGCGGTACTTTGAACAGGAGGGACTGCGCGACGGCGTGAGCTGGGCGTTGGTCGATACTGGATGGGGCCTCAATTGTCAGGCGGCGCTGCGTAGAGCGTTGGGTCAGAGTGCGGCGGTTGACGAAAATGATCCGTTTGGATTCTATATTGGCTTGGCTAAAACACATTTATCTGAGAAGGTGGCTGGAAGATCATTCGCGATGATGCCGGCCGCGGGATCGATCTTCTCGCGACGGCGCGTTATTGTTGAGAATCTTTTCACACCGTCGACTCAGGCGACGACGGTCGGGTATCGTTACGATGGCCGCCGATGGGCGCCGGTTTTTGGTACTGAGACGCGCGGCGTGGAGCAACTGAGTTATGCTCGCACGCTCAAGGAATCGGTGGCCATTTATGCTGAGCTTGCGGTAGAAAATGATCGGCTCTGGGGTGCCTTTGAAACGTTCAGGCGCACTGCAACGATTGCTGCGGCCAACTTTATCCAAAACCCCAGCGCGGACGAGGCACGGGCCTTCAGTTCCCAGCAAAGCATCGCGGATCTGAGACATGAGGAGGCGTTTCACAAGCCGCTGTGCCGGGCACTCGATGTGCGGGATGTAGCGGCGATTGTGCGAACTGCCGTGACCGGCGAGCGGCGGCCGGACAATACCGCTCCGGATTGGCTGGAAGCGTCCTGCGCGATCTCTCCGCCCGTCGTTCGGGCCGTGGTGCGTACCATGCTCGGCATCGACCGGGTGATCAATCTAGCCAGGGGATGAGTAGCCCGCGAGTGCTGTCGATCGTTGGCGCAGTGATTGATGCTGTCTATCCGATCTATTGCGGTAGAATACATTCCACGCGGCAGTGGTTGCGCTCTGTTCGGCATTGGCGCGCCGGACCTGGCCAGCCGGTTGCCTCCACGTCGATTGATTCGCCTCAGGTCTCGATCCCCAGGCGCGCGGCGATGGCACGGACTCGGGCGTCAATCATTGGCTAATTGACAACGAGCCGCAGCGCCTAACGTTGGTGGCCTTGCTCGAAAAATCGCCCGCTGGGACCCTGGAAGCGCGGGCGGGGCGGCTCTTGTGACACCCCCACAATAAGGGAGAGGGAAAAAGCATCTTAACGCCACTCCGGATAGGGGCTCAGGTTGTAGCGCCCGTTCACCAGGTCGGGCTGGTTTAGGGTCAGTTCCGGCCGACCGTTTACCAGTCGCTCGATCACTTCGACACCCTGCATCAGGGAATGATCCTGGTTGCTGACCTCGTAGCGCCAGGCACCGAAGCGGCCTCGTGAGTATAGATGGCGACCTTCCAAGGCGGGGAGGGTCTGGTCGAGGATGGCGTCGCGCCCGCGTGAAGGGGTTGGATAGCCATGTTCCAGGCGCCGATGCCAGCGGGTGAGGATCTCGGAGTCTGGGCCGATCAGGCGCGTGGCGTGCAGGCCGCGGATCACGTCCTCGACGACGCGTTCGGCGGCGACGGGCTTGCGCGGGCTTTCGGAGACTTCGGCGATCAAGGACCAGGTTGTACCGGGCTCGGGGGTGTTGTTGGGGCTGTAGTTGCTGAACACGGTAACCCGATAGAAGGGGCAGTCATCTTCCGGGAAGTACATCCAGCACTTGGTGCGCAGTGCCTCCGGCGGCTGGCCGCGCAATCCGATGCCGACCACGTGGACGCTGGAGTACAGCAGGCGCGCGGTCTGTTCGATCAGGGTAGGATCGCCGACCAGGACGGCCAGACGATCCAACGGCAGGGTGCTGATCAGGTGGTCGTAGGCGTAGCATTTCCCGCTCACGGTCGTCACCGTCTGGTTGGCGGCATCGATGGTGACGACCGCGTCGCTGAAGCGCTTGTTGTCCGCGGGAATGTGTCCGGCCAGTTTGGTCCAGATGGCCCCGGTCCCGCCCGTGCGGGGGAACCGGAAGCGGTTGTTGGGTCCCCAACTCAGGTTGTCTTCGCCCAGACAGATGCCCTTGATGACTGTCTGGAGATCGGGGACCGCGACCCGCTCTCCGACCCACCGGGCATTCATCGCGGCCGGGGGATAGGCCCAGACCTTGAAGTTGTATGGCAACAGAAAGACCTCGGAGATTCCGCGGCCGAAGGTGCGTAGACTCCAGTCCTCGAAGTCCGCGGGCGTTCCGCCGGGCGCCCGGGCGACCTCCATCAACCCCTGCACGCAGCGCCACATCTCCTCTTTGGGCAGGCGATGCAGGTTGTATTGAAAGGGATAGGGGACGAAGCGCCCGCGGATCCAGACCCAACTCTCGCGCTGGTGTGAGATCCAACCATCCTCGCCGAGGGCCAAGGCCATATACTCGTCGAACTTCTGGTAGTGCGAGAACTGTACGTGGCCGCCCAGGTCCCAGGTGAAGCCCTGGTCATCGATGACCGAGCCGGCGAGACCGCCGGCGGCGGCCGTCGCCTCGATCAGCAGAAAGTCGGGTTCACCGAGTTCCAGCAGCCGGAGGGCGGCGCCGAGCCCGGTCGGTCCGGCGCCGATGACAATGAAGCGGTGTTGGGCGGTTGGCATGGGGAAATCCGGCTGGTTGCGAGACTGATCGGCGTGGAACCTGGCACAATTACCGGGTGTCTGCCGACCCCGGTTAGCTTTCACTATCCGGGAGGCCGGAGCAAGACGGCCTTGGCCATTGTTCCGACCATCGTGCGACTTGCGAGGTGGAGCGTACAGCGGACCCTACGGGCGCCGTAGGGTCGCTGTGCGGACCGATCGCCGCCGCCCGGAACCATGACCAAGGCCAGGTCTGCCAGTGGTTGTTTCGCCACAACGCCGCATCTCTTATGGGTTCTCAACGACCATGCGTATCGCCGTCCTCTGGAAGCGCCGCTACATGGGCAACGACGTGATCACGGACCGCTACGCGCGGCTCTACGAGTTGCCGTTGGGTCTGGCGCAGGGCGGTCACACCGTGCTGGTCCTGTGCCTGAGCTATCGCCACGCCCAACCGGAGCGCCGGGTGGACCCGATCTCGGGGCCTGGCTCCTTGGTATGGCAGGGATATAACGCCGGTCCGGGCTGGGTCGGTGGTCTCCCAGGGTACTGGCGCTCCGCGCTTGCGCAACTGCGCGCCTTCCGTCCGGAGGTCCTGCTCGGCGGGTCCGATGCACCCCATGCGGTGCTGACACAGCATTTCGCCAGGCGGCTGGGGTTGCCCTATTACCTCGATCTTTATGATAATTTTGAGAGCTTCGGCCTGACCCGCATCCCGGGCTTGCTGTCTCTCTACCGACGGGCACTGCGCGGGGCGAGCGGCATCGCCGCCGTCAGCGACCTGCTGGCGGAATACGTGTGCACCCTGGCGCCCGGTGTACCCGTTATCACGCTGGAGAGCACCATCGACCCGGAGCGCTTCTTTGCGCGTGACCGCCAGGCCGCGCGTGCCCGGCTCGGTCTCCCCGCCCAGGGTCGGTTGGTGGGCGTCTCCGGCAGTCTCGCGCGCAACCGGGGCATCGATCTGGTCTACGAGAGCTTCTTGCGTCTCAGCGCGGATGATCCAACCCTCTATCTGGTGCTGGCCGGTGATCTCGACCGCCGTAGGCCGCCGCCGCGGCATCCGCGCCTGCTGTTCCTCGGCCGTGTCCCCCACGCCGAGATGCCGCATTTTTTCAGCGCTGTCGACCTGGCCCTGATCCCGATGATCGATACCGCCTTCGGGCGCTATGCCTTCCCGCAAAAGGCCTATGAGATCATGGCCTGCGGCACCCCGTTGCTGACCGCACGGGTCGGTGCCCTGGCGCGGACCCTGGCCGATTATCCCGCATGTCTCTACGATGGCGCGGTCCCCGGGGATCTGGATCGCGGGATTCGACGACAATTGACCGAGCCGCTACTGCCGCCGCTCCCCATTCCAAGTTGGACGCAACAATCGGTCAGGCTTGCGGCCTTCATGGCGGAGCCGCTGTCCGCTGCCAGGCCGCGGGCCGCGCCCGAATTCTGAGCGGCAGTCCTGCGTGGAACTCCATCATTATTCCGGCCACTTCGAGGGTGATAGCCGTCGCGGCCGGGGGCC
>NZ_CAIKKU010000839.1 GCF_903828115.1 uncultured Thiodictyon sp.
AAGGCTGAAGCCTTGGACTCCGGCCCCCGGGTGGCCGGAACGATGATCAAGGCCGCGCGCTGGACTCTCTCGCATCCCAAATTGCATTGCTTCTCCGATTACGACAACGACAACGACAACGACAACGACAACGACAACGACAACGACAACGATTGTGTCTGTGTTTATTTTGTTCCTGACGAGATACTTATCCGAAAAACTCCTGACATCGGTCCGCGAAGCCGGCAAGTATACCCGCTGGGGGTCTCAACCGAATGCCGACCTCAGTCGTCCCTGGTCAGGGTCAGTTCGGGCGGCGGGTTGAGCAACAGTGCCATGCGCAGCAGGGCCGGATCATCCACCGGCACGACCAATTGGAAGCGGCCCCCGGGACCGACCCGGAAGGGGTGGCCGAAGAGATCGACCAGGGTCCCCGGCGCCGCCTGCCCGGTGATACGCAGTTGCGCCTCCAGCTCGAGGCCAGCGCGCCGCAGCGGGGCCTGCTCATAGGTCAAGGACCAGCCGGGGGCCGCGAAGACCGGCGCGGGCGGGGTCGCACCGGCAGGAAGCGGCTCGGCCGCGCCGGGTGGCGCCGCGGCGGGTAGGTCCGGACCCTCCACCGGCTCGCCGGGGGCCGGCAGGCGCAGCGGCCGACCCTCCAGGGCAGGCTGACGCGGCCCCGGCGCGGGGGTCGGTGGGGTCCATCCGTCCTGGTGCCGGGCCGCGGGGATGGGCGCGAGCGGGAGCGGGGCCGCGGGGTCCAGGGGGAGCAACCCGAGCATCAGCCGCAGACCCTCTGACTCCGCTTGCGCCGCCCCGGGGGCCGCGTCGAACGCGACCGACGACGCGGGCCCATGCCATGGGGCCGCCCCCGTGGTCGCGGGCGCCGGGGCCGGCGTCCAGGGCGGGGGCGCGGGACGCTCCACCAGCGGAAAGGAGCCAGTCATGGAGACCGCAGACCCCGGCCTGAGGGCCGGCTCCTGGTCGTCGGTGGTGAGGCCGACCGCGGGCGCAGTCACCGCCGACGTCGGCGGCAAGGGGGTACCCGACGGGGGGGGCGATGGAGCAGCCGGCGCCGTCAGGACCGTCGGCGGGGCCGCCTCCAGCCGCGCCAGGTCCACCCCGACCTGGGAGACATTGTCCAGCGCGTTGGAGCGGGCCAACATCAACCAGCCGCCGTCCCCATTGGTCAGGCCGAGTTCCGCGTGATAGAGCCCGTGATCCGCCGCGACCTGGAACCGCGTCTCCCCGGCGCCCGCGCGCGCCACGGCGCCCAAATCGGCCTGGTCCACCGGATCAGCGCCCCCGTCGGGGCGGACCCGCCGCAGACGCACCACCGGCCACGGCCGACCGCCCTCGCCCGGAAAGCTGCCGCCGGCCCGCTCCAGATCATTCGCCGTCAGACGCCAGTGTGCACACAGGGCCTTGTCGGTACCGAAGAGGACCAGACCGGTCCCAGAGTCCTGACCGGGGAAGCGCGGCGGCAAGTCCGCGGCGGCAGGTGCCGCGGGCGCTATCGTCGGGTCAGGCCCCGGATCGGGTTCGGGACCGGACGGTAGCGCGCACGCCGCGTCCGGGTCTGCGGCTTCATTGCTGCACCCGGGCTGCGGGACCTCCAAGGCGGACGCCCGCGGGCCGCTGCTCATGGGCCCAGACCCGGATCGCCCGTCCCACCCCCGCGGTCGATCACCGGCCGTCAGCGCCCGGACGTCCGTCGGGGCCCGCATCCACCCTCGCCGCAGTGCGGCGCGGGTGCGGACGAGTCCGGCAGGGGGGCGGCCTGCTTGGTCGCAACCAAGGTTACGGCCGGCGACGGTGTGGCCACCGGCGGGGGTGCCGCGGCGGGTGGTGACGCCGACGCCTGGGCGCCGACTGGGGCCGCGGACTCAGACTCGCCGAGCGGATGCCCGGGGGTCCCGGGGACGGCAGGCTTCAGTGACGCCTCGGCCGCGTCCAGTTCGGCGGCGGCCGGGGTGGTGCGCTCATAGAGGAGCGGAATCCAGGCCGGTCCCCAGAACAGGAAGCAACTGGTCTGCGCCTCCAGGATCAGGCTGCGCGCGCGCTCCAGGGCCGGATGGAGGCGCCCGGCGGGCAACCGCTCACACAGGTCCCAGTAGCGGGCGCTCAAGGCGCTGACCGCGGCCGCAGCCGCGCGTTGCTGGTCGCTGCCCCCCCACTGGGAAAAGTCATAGCCGGAGCCGGTGCCGAGGTTCCAGGCCCCCGTCTGGACCTGCGCGCGGGCGACCGCCGGGTTGCGCGTCAGGTAGGCGCTGAGCGAGACCGGTGTGACCGGATACTCGCCGCCCCGGAAGTGCTCCATGTAAGGGGCGAAGAAGTGCCCGAAGAAGCCGGCCCCTTCCTCGGACTGGCGGAACCAGGCCCCGTTCTCGCCATCGGACCAGGTGGTGACCAGGCGCGCCTCGTGCGGACGCGGCGATCCGCCGGTGCGCCAGCGGACCTCGTTCTGGAACCAGTTGGCGTCGAGTCCACTCTCCTGGGCGCCGGAGACGTCGCGGTCGCGCGCCACCACCGTGATGCAGACCCCCTCGTGGCAGGCCTGGTAGGGGCGAAAGACGTCGCTGATCCCGTCCTCCGGGCGCACATGCACCCCGTCCACCACCAGATACTCGTAGCCGGCGTCGACCAGGGCCGGGATCATCTCCATGGTGAAGGCCATCTCCGGCGGCCAGAAGCCCAGCGGCGTGCGGCCGAAGGCGCGCAACATGACCAGGCGTTCGCGCTCCAACTGCTCGGCCCAATCGGCCTGGGGAATCAGGGGGAAGATGGGGTGGAAGTGGCCGGTGCCGATCAGCTCGATGTTGTCCGCCTGGGCATAGCGCTCCAGCATCTCGGGGATGTCCAGGATATGGCGGTAGCGGTCGATGATGTCCGGGTCGAGCAGTTGATCCAGCAAGACACCGGAAAACCCGATGTGCAGCCGGGCCACGTCCGGATAGCGCGCCGCGTAGCGGACCGGACGCTCGTAGCAGCGCAGAATCTGCTCCGCCTCCCAGGGGTTGGCCTCGATCAGCAGGCGCAGGTTTCCCGGCGGCTGGTGCATGTGCAACCCGAGGGCATGAAAGATCGTACTGCCAGTCATCGTCTCCACCACCCATCCGGCCGACCCCGGGCGGGGCCGCGCTAACTGCCGCGATGATCGCACGGCCACTGCCAAGGCGCCAGACGGGGCATGGGTCCCAGCCGCACGCGCGCCCCCTTGAGCGTCTGTTTCCGTGCAGCCATCGACGCGGTGCGAGCGGGGGCACGAGGGACCAACCTTGGCCGGCACCCTGGGCCGATGGCGGGCTGCCACGGGTTCGCCGATCGCGGCAACCACCGGCCGGCGGTCAAAGCCCTCGGCGAAGCCCAGTCCAGCGTCTTGGCCGCACTGAGGGTGCTGCCGGGAAGGCCCCAAACCCCTTGCGCCAAACTCAGTGTCGATCAGCGGCCCCCTTGCAGTATCATCCGCCGATCTGCTCAGATCATTTCGGCAGCGCCTTCATTGCGGCGCTGGGCTGTAGCCTGGAGGCACGATGGCGGGAACAAAACACGACGTCCTGACTGAGGAGGAACTTGCCGGTTATCGGCTGAATCCTGACCTGCTCGTGCATCTGGATGCGCTCCTCGCCAGGCATCCGGGTAAGACGTCGGCAGAAATCAACGTATTGGACTGGGGTTGCGGCAGGGGACGATCCGTTGCCAAACTGCGCGAGCGCGGCTTCAACGCCTTTGGCCTGGAAATCGATCCACGCACGCTGGCGAATGGGTTCGCGCTTTTCCAACAGCGGGGACTGGTTCCGACCGATCTGCTGAAACCGGTCGCGGAGGTCGGCAGCTTTCCTGACGCCTTCTTCCACTATCGATACGTGAATGAGCTGACGTTCTATCGCGACAATGATGTCATCCGCTCAGAGTTTATTAAGGGCGGTTTCGCGGCAGAGTACCAGGTGAGCGGCATGAGCAGCCGGGCGCGGCGACTGCTTCCCCAATTCCTCAGACGAAACGGATTCCCCAGCGGTTCCGTGCGCCTCGTCGTGAGGCGCACCGTAGGCGTCGGGCCTCGCTAGGACAGCGCAGACACCCCACCAACCACCGGCCGCCCCTCCAGCACCACCACGCTGCGCGCGCGCAGCACGAGCGGCCCCGGTGCGACCGGCCGCTGGTCCTCGGGCTTGGTCGCGTCGAGCAGTGCGCCGGCCCCGGTGTCCAGGGCGCGGTGCCAGCGCTGGCCGGTGAGCGGCGGCAGCTCGAACGGCTGCGCCGCCGCGGCCATGTTCATGGCGATGTACAGGGGCTCTTCCGCCGGTGTCAGGGGTGCCAGCGTGAAGGCCAGGGCCTGGGCCTCCGGGTCCGACCACGGCGGGTCACCGAGGTCGGGACCGTGCCAGGTCACGTCCGGCTGGTCCGCCCCATGCCGGGGCGCTCCGGCCAGGAAGCGGCGCCGCCGTAGCGAGGGGTGGCGCTTGCGCAGCGCGATCAGGCCGCGCACGAAGCGCAGCATGTCGCGGTTGCTCTCCACCAGGGACCAATCGAACCAGCCGAGCGCGTTGTCCTGGCACCAGGCGTTGTTGTTGCCGGCCTGGCCGCGCAGGACCTCATCCCCGGCCAGCAGCATCGGGATGCCCTGACTCAGGAACAGGAGCGCCAGCAGGTTTTTGGCCTGACGGCGGCGCAGGTCCAGGATCGCCGGGTCGGCGCTCTCGCCCTCCACCCCGCAGTTCCAGCTCAGATTGTCGTCGGTACCGTCCCGATTGCCTTCCCGATTGGCCAGGTTGTGCTTGCCGTTGTAGGAGACCAGGTCCCACAGGGTAAAACCGTCATGGCAGGTGACGAAGTTGATGCTGTTGATGGGTTGGCGCAGATTCGCCCCATAGAGATCGCTGCTGCCGGCGAGCCGCGTGGCCACCTCCGGGATCAGCCCCGGGTCACCGCGCACGAAGCGCCGGATGCTGTCGCGGTAGCGCCCGTTCCACTCCATCCAGCGGTAGCCGGGGAATGAGCCGACCTGATAGAGACCGGCCGCGTCCCAGGCCTCGGCAATGATCTTGGCGGCGGCCAGGGTATCGGAGAGTTCGATCCCCCACAGCACCGGCGGGTGTTCCATCGGGCGCCCGGTCCCGTCCCTCGCCATGGCGCTCGCCAGATCGAAGCGGAAGCCGTCCACATGCATCTCGCGCACCCAATACTCCAGGCAGTCCAGGATATAGCGGGCGACGAAGGGGTGATTGGCGTTGACGGTATTGCCGCAGCCGGTGAAGTCGAGATACATGGACTTGTCGAGCTGATCCAGGCAATAGAAGGTCTCGTTGCCGAAGCCCTTGAAGGACAGGGTGGGACCACGGCCGTTGCCCTCGCAGGTGTGGTTGAACACCACGTCCAGAATGACCCCGATCCCGGCCTGGTGCAGGGCCCGCACCATGTCGCGGAACTCGCGGCGATGGCTGCCCGACTGCGGCGTCACGCAGTAGCCGGGGTGGGGCGAGAAGAAGCCGAAGCTGCTGTAGCCCCAGAAGTTCTTCAGGCCCGCCTCCGCCACCGCCGCCGGTACGTCCTGCTCGTCGAAGGCCATCAGCGGCATCAGTTCCACATGGGTGATGCCCAGCTCCCGCAGATAGGGGACCTTCTCGACCAGCCCGGCAAAGGTCCCGGGGTGCTGTACGCCGGACGAGGAATGCCGGGTGAAGCCGCCCACGTGCAGTTCATAGATGATCATCTGCTCCGAGGGCACCCGCAGCACGGCGTCCCCGCACCAGTCGTATTCGTCGGCGAGCACCACGGCCCGCGGTGAATCATGCGGACTGACACCCTCCACCGCACGGCGCGGGCGGTCCCAGTCGCAGATGTTCACCGCCCGCGCCCAGGGGTCCAGGAGTTCGATATTCGGGTCGAAGCGCCACCCGTGGCCGCGCGGGTCATTGGGTCCGTCCATGCGCCACGTATAGTGGGTGCCGGGCGGCAGGTCCACCACCAGCAGGTGCCAGGAAAAGAAGCTGTGATTGACCTCCGGGTCCAGGCGGATGACCTGGAAGGGCTTGGGGCTGTCCGCCGCGGCGTACAACAGCAACTCGGCCCCGCACGCGTGGCGGCTGTAGACCGAAAAGTTGACCCCGTTGTCCTCCAGCGTGGCGCCCGGGGGATAGCGACGCCCCGGAAGGGTGCGATAGGGACCGTGAAACTCGTGCATGATCCTGACCTGATTCGTTAGACCGCGTGCGAGGCGGGTAAGGCAAGGACGCGGAAGACTCAGGGGTACACGCAACGCCATGCAGTCGCTGACCCGGTCCGGGGGCTGCGCAGCAATGCGCGGCGCACCCGCTGTGTAGGCGCCCAAGCAATTGTATTTATTTAGGAAGTTCGCCCTGATCGCCGTGGATACAGAAACGGATAGTCAAGCATAGCACGCGTCCTGCCGCGGGCGATGCGGAAAGCTGCCGAAGCCACCCGATCCGCGGACGGCAGGTGCCCCGGCCGACCGCGGGGATGGTCCGCGACTCGAGGCCACGTTCGCAACGATCGGGCGTCCACGGCTTGCGCCTTGGGGCGTAGGGCGGAACGCGCAGCGGTTCCGCCATCTTCGGGGGTGACGCCTCCCAGCCATTAAGCCAAGCCGCACGGCTACTGGGAGCGCCGCACCCCAGTGCGGCGCGGCCT
>NZ_CAIKKU010000840.1 GCF_903828115.1 uncultured Thiodictyon sp.
GTCTCCGATTACGATTACGACAACGACAACGACAACGACAACGACTGCGTTTGTGCTTAACTTGTTCTCGACTAATTACTTATGGAGTTGAAACTCACTCACGGCCCGGTTGTGGCCCTCCAGGGTCGCGGAGAAGACGTGCCCGCCGTCGCCCCGCGCCACGAAGTAGAGACTGTCGCCGTCCGCCGGGTGCAGGGCGGCATTGATCGCCGCCCGCCCGGGGAGCGCAATCGGGGTCGGCGGCAGCCCGGCGATGACATAGGTGTTGTAGGGGGTTTCCTCGCGCAGATCGGCGCGGCGCAGATTGCCGTCGAAGCGCGCACCCAACCCATAGACCACGGTGGGGTCGGTCTGGAGCCGCATCCCGGCGCGCAGCCGCCGCACGAAGACCCCGGCGATCTGCGGGCGCTCGGCGGCGAGGCCGGTCTCCTTCTCGATGATCGAGGCCAGGATCAGCGCCTCGTCGGGCGACTTCAGCGGCAGCCCCGCGGCCCGCTCCTGCCACTCCTGCGCCATCACCGCCTCCATGCGCCCGTGGGCGCGCCGCAGGACCTCGAGCCCCGTGGTGCGGCGCGGGAAGTTGTAGGTGTCCGGGAAGAACCGCCCTTCCGGGTGCTCCCCGGGGTGGCCCAGGGCGGCCATCAGGGATTCGTCGGACTGCTCGGCAAGATCGGTGCCGAAGCGGCCATTGGCGAGGATCGCCGCCACCGCCTGGCGGAAGGTCCAACCCTCCACCAGGACGATGGGATATTGGATCACCCGCCCGGAGACGAGTCGATCGAGGACCTCGCCCGGACTCAGGCCCTGCGTCAACTCGAACTCACCGGCCTTGAGGCGGGCGCCGTCGCCGCGCTGATAGGCGAGCAGCAGCAGATAGTAGGGGTGGCGGATGAGACCGCGGGCGGTCATGGTCGCGGCGACCTGACGCAGGCCGCTGCCGCGCTCGACCGCGACGACCATGGTCGGTTCGGCCATCCGCACCGGGGTCGCGATGAAGCGCTGATAGTCCAGCCAGACGCCGCCCGCCAGCGTTCCCAGGCCGAGCAGGAGCAACAACAGTACACGGACAATCATGGCGTCGGCCACTCCGCGGTCTGCGCCGCCAGGGCGACGGCCTTGAGCAAGCCCCAGGGCAGGAGTCCCGGGTCGTAGTCACGTCCGTCCAGCCGGCGAACCGGCCAGACCCCGATCAGGGCGTTGGTAAGAAACAGGCCGCGCGCCTCATGCAGGTCGGCGGGCCTGAGATCCCGCTCCCGGCAAGCAATCCCCAGACCGGCCGCCAGTTCCAGGGTCAGGGCGCGCACGGTACCCGCGATCCCGGCACGGTTGAGAAGCGGCGTGTCCAGGGTCGTGCCGGTCCAGAGGAAGAGGTTGCTCATGGTCCCGCCGACGACCTGCCCGTCGTCGCGCAGCATCAGCCCCTCCGCAATTTCCGGGTCGGTCCACTCGGCGCGCGCGAGGACGTTATCCAGGCGGTTCAGGTGTTTGATCCCGGCCAGTGAGCGGTTCTCGGAGGCGCGGGTCAGACAATAGCGCACCGACAGGCCCCGCGTATAGCAGTCCGGCGGCCAGACGGGTAAGGGATAGACGAGCAAGGCACGACGGGGTTGCGGCTGCGCGGGCGGACGGTAGCCGCGCCCGCCCGTCCCCCGGGTGATCAGGACCTTGAGGACGCCCGCGTCGAGTCCCTTGATCAGCGGGCGGACCTCGTCCTCCAGACACCGGGCCGACGGGACTGGGATACCCAGACGGCCGCAGCCCAGTGCCAGTCGCGCGAGGTGCCTGGACCACTGACAGGGCGCCCCGTTGCTGATCAGGACGGTCTCGAACAGACCGTCGCCATAGCCGATCCCCCGATCCCAGACCGGCACCAGACCTGTCTGCACGCCATCGATCAGGACCCGCAGCGGCGCTGCTTCGCCCGCGGCGCCGACGACAGCCCCGGTACCGGGGGGCGCTGATCCCGATACCATTCGCGAATCACCCTGGGCCTGAGAATCGGCCACCGAAGCGCAATTGCCGCGGCGCGCTAGGGACGACGGAAGATCAGGGTCCCGTTGGTCCCGCCGAAACCGAAGGAGTTGGTCAGGGCCACGTCGATGCGCATCTCGCGTGCCGTGTTCGGGACGTAGTCGAGATCGCAGTCCGGATCGGGGGTCTCGTAGTTGATGGTCGGCGGGGCCACCTGATCGCGCAGCGCCAGGATGGTGAAGATGGCCTCGGCCCCGCCGGCAGCGCCCAACATGTGCCCGGTCATGGACTTGGTCGAACTGACCGGGACCTTGTAGGCCAGGTCGCCGAAGGTCCGCTTGATCGCCATGGTCTCGGCCGCATCACCCGCGGGGGTGGAGGTGCCGTGGGCGTTGATGTAGCCGATCTGATCCAGGTTGACGCCCGCATCGTTCATGGCCAGCAACATGCAGTCGGAGGCGCCTTCGCCGTTCTCCGAAGGGGAGGTCATGTGATAGGCATCGGAATTCATGCCGACCCCGATCAACTCGGCGTAGATGGGCGCCCCCCGGGCCACCGCCCGTTCGTACTCCTCCAGCACGACCACCCCGGCCCCGTCGCTCAGCACGAAACCATCACGGTCCTTGTCGAAGGGCCGGCTGGCACGCTCCGGGTCCTCGTTGCGGGTGGACAGCGCCCGGGCCGCGGCGAAGCCGCCCAGGCCGACCGGGGAGGTCGCCATCTCGGCCCCGCCCGCGATCATCACGTCCACATAACCGTGGCGGATCATGATCGCCGCCTCACCGATGTTGTGGCTGCCGGTGCTGCACGCGGACACGATCGAGTAGTTCGGCCCCTTGAGCCCGAACTTGATCGAGATGTCCCCTGCCACCATGTTGATGATGTTGGCCGGCACGAAGAACGGCGAGATGCGGCGCGGCCCCTTGGAGCGGTACGCCTCATAGTTGTTCTCGATGCCGGTGATGCCGCCGATGCCGGAGCCGATCGCCACCCCGATGCGCCGACAGTTCGAGTCGTCGATCGTGAGACCCGAGTCGGCGATGGCCTGGCAGCCCGCGGCCATCCCGTAGTGGATGAACTTATCCATTTTGCGGGTGTCTTTTTCCGAGACATAGACGGTGGGATCGAAACCGTAGATCGGACCGCCGAAGCGGGTACTGAACGGCCCCACGTCGAAGTGGGTGATCGGCTTGATTCCGCTCCTGCCGGCCAGGATGCTTTCCCAGGACGATTTTACGTCCAAACCTACCGGCGCCACCAAACCCAGTCCGGTGACCACGACCCTTCTGACTGTCATTACCTACCCCTCTCGCTCGGAATGACCCGACGGGCAAGCGCCGCACGTGACGTCCGTATCGCCGGGCGGCGGCCGTTCCGTCCTCGAAGCAGCGCGCCTCAGCCTAGGTGCTCGTTGATGTAGTTGATCGCCTGCTGGACGGTGGTGATCTTCTCGGCATCCTCGTCGGGGATTTCGGTCTCGAACTCCTCCTCCAGCGCCATCACCAGTTCGACGGTGTCGAGGGAATCCGCGCCGAGGTCGTCGACGAAGGAGGCCTCCAGGGTCACCTCCTCTTCCTTGACGCCCAACTGCTCGACGACGATCTTCTTAACTCGTTCTTCAACGCTGCTCATGAGTCTGCAACCTCCAGATGACAAAGTGACCCGGGCTGGGCCAGGCGGTATTCTAGTGACAATCGAGGGGCGATGAAAGCCGATAACGGGGCTTATGCCCCTCGATTAACAAAATGATTTTGCTTGCGTTTGCCCGCAAGCAAGCGAGTTTACGCCATATACATGCCGCCGTTGACCTGCAAGGTCTCCCCGGTGATGTAGGCGGCGCCGCGCGAGGCGAGAAAGACGACCGCCGCGGCGACCTCCTCCGGCAGGCCGAAACGCCCCAGCGGCACGGCCCCCAGCACGGTATCACGCTGGGCCTCGGTCATGGCCCTGGTCATGTCGGTGTCGATCAGACCCGGGGCGATGCAGTTGACCGTGATGGCGCGCGAGCCGACCTCCCGGGCCAGCGCCCGGGTAAATCCCATCATGCCCGCCTTGGCGGCGCAATAGTTGGTCTGCCCGGCGTTGCCCATGCTGCCGACCACGGAGGCGATATTGATGATCCGCCCGCGGCGCGCCTTGGTCATACTGCGCAGGCACGCCTTGCACATGCGGTAGACGGACCCGAGATTGGTGTCGATGACCGATTGCCACTCCTCGTCCTTCATTCGCATCAGCAGGTTATCGCGTGTGATGCCGGCATTGTTGACCAGGATAGCGGGCGCCCCGAGGCGCTCGGTGACCTGCTCCACGGCGGCCGCGACCGACACTGGATCGGCCACATCGAGCACGACCCCTAACCCTTCGCGGCCGGCGTCGCGCAGCGCCTGCCCGACGCCGTCGGCCCCGGCCTGGGTGGTCGCGGTACCGGCGACGATGGCGCCCTGCTGCGCCAGCGCGAGCAGGATGGCGCGGCCGATCCCGCGCGAGGCCCCGGTCACCAGGGCGATTTCACCGTTGAGCATGGGCCGTCGTCTCCAGTGCCGCCGCCAGTGCCTGATCCAGGGTCTCGGGATCGCAGACCGGCAGCGTGATCATGGTCTTGTCGATACGCTTGTTGAGCCCGGTGAGCACCTTGCCCGGGCCGAATTCGATGGCCAGACGGACGCCGCCGGCCGCCATGGTTTGGACGGTCTCCACCCAGCGGACCGGCTGGTAGAGTTGCCGACACAGACGCGTCGTCAGGGCCGCGACCGAATCCGCACTGGTAACGTCCACATTGTGCAGCACCGGCACCCGGGGCACCCGCAGGTCCAGCGCGGACAGGGCCTCCGCCAGGTCGATCGCGGCGGGGCGCATCAGGGCGCAGTGGGAGGGCACGCTGACCGGCAGCAGGAGCGCGCGTTTGGCGCCCGCGGCCTTGGCAGCGGCCGTGGCGCGCGCCACCGCGGCGCTTTCCCCGGCAATCACCACCTGCCCGGGACCATTGAAATTCACCGCCTCCAGCACCGCCCCCTGGGCCTGCTCGGCACACAGCGCAATGACCTGCGCGTCGGTCAGGCCGAGCACCGCAGCCATGGCCCCCTGCCCCGCCGGCACCGCCGCCTGCATGAAACGGGCGCGATCGGCCGCCAGCCGGACCCCGTCGGCGAGACTTAAGACGTCCGCCGCCACCAGGGCGGCATATTCACCCAAGCTGTGCCCGGCCATGATGGTCGCGGCCGGCCCCCCCTGTGCCCGCCAGACCCGCCAGACGGCGACCCCGGCGACCAGCATGGCCGGTTGGGTGTTCTCGGTCTGGTCCAGGGCCTCCTTGGGCCCAACACTGACCAGGGTCCAGAGGTCCCGGCCCAGGGCCTGCGAGGCCTCCGCAAAGGTGTCGCGCACCAGTGGAAAGGCGGCGGCCAGGCCCTCGAGCATCCCGACGGACTGGGAGCCCTGACCGGGAAAACAGGCAGCGAGTGGAGTAGTCATCCGGGATAAAAACCAGGGCTCAAATCAACCTGAAAGGAATTTTTTGCCGCAAATGAACGCAAATAGACGCAAATAAATCTGCTGGTCAGCGGTGTCCCGGGGCACCCCCGAATGACCGGGAGGACCAGGATCACCCTGAGATTATTTGCGTCTATTTGCGTCATTTGCGGCTTAACTATTTATTTCCGGAGTTAAATTCGGATCAGAGGTCAGTAGCGCACCAGGGCCGAGCCCCAGGTGAAGCCGCCGCCGATCGCCTCCATCAGCACCAGGTGACCGCGCTGGATGCGCCCGTCGCGTACCGCCTGATCCAGCGCCAAGGGGACCGAGGCGGCGGAGGTGTTGGCGTGGTCGGCCACCGTGACCACCACCTTCTCCATCGGCAGGCGGATCTTGCGGGCGATCGCCTGGATAATGCGCAGGTTGGCCTGATGGGGGATAAACCAGTCGATGTCGGCCATCGTCAGGCCATTGGCCGCCAGGGTTTCGGCGACCAGCTTGCTCAAGACCGTGACGGCGAAGCGAAAGACCTCGTTGCCCTTCATCGTTACCCGGTTGTTGGCATAGTCCCCGTTGCCGATGCCGCCCGGGACCTGGAGCATCTCCTTGTAGGCACCGTCGGCGTGCAGACTGGTCGCGATGATGCCGGGTTCATCGGCGGCGCCCAAGACCACCGCCCCGGCGCCGTCGCCGAACAGGACGCAGGTCCCCCGGTCTTCCCAGTTCAGGATGCGGGAGAAGGTTTCGGCCCCGACCACCAGGACCCGCCGGGCGGACCCGGTCTGCACGAATTTGTCGGCAATGGTCAGGGCGTAGACGAAGCCGGCGCAGACCGCCTGGACATCGAAGGCGGGGCAGCCGTGGATGTCGAGACGGCGTTGCAGGATGGTGGCCGTGCTCGGGAAATACTGGTCGGGTGTGGTCGTGGCGACGATGATCAGGTCCACTTCCCGGGCACTGATCCCGGCCGCCTCCAACGCGTGGCGCGCGGCCCGTTCCGCCAGATCGCAACAGGTCTCGCCCTCCACTACCAGGTGACGCCGCTCGATTCCGGTGCGTTCACGGATCCAGGCGTCGGTCGTGTCGACAACGGCTTCGAGATCGGCATTGGTCACCACCCGCTCCGGGAGATAGCCGCCGGTCCCGAGGATTCGGGAATAGATCATCAGGCAGTCGCCCTGCGTTGGTCCTGGTCGTCGGCGTCTTGAGCGGGCGGCGCGTCACCCAGGTGGCGCCCCACCTGCTCGGCGATGCGGCGCGGGATATCGCAGTGGATCTCCTTCTCGGCGATGCCGATCGCGTTTTCAAAGGCGATCTCGTCGGCCCCGCCATGGCTCTTGATCACGATGCCGCGCAGGCCGAGCAGGCTCGCGCCGTTGTAGCGCCGCGGGTCCATGGTGCGGCGAAAGGCGTTGAGGATCGGCATCGCCGCCAGGCCCGCCAGGCGGGTGAACAGGTTGCGCTTGAACTGCGCGCTCAGGGTATGGCGCACGAACTTGGCGACCCCCTCGCTGCTCTTGAGCGCC
The DNA here is from genome assembly GCF_903828115.1 of uncultured Thiodictyon sp. Lineage (GTDB taxonomy): Bacteria > Pseudomonadota > Gammaproteobacteria > Chromatiales > Chromatiaceae > Thiodictyon. The sequence goes on from NZ_CAIKKU010000840.1 coordinate 6,969, forward strand.
ACATTGCCGACGAACCCGTCCGTCACCACCAGATCCACGTCTTCCAGATAGATCCCGTCGCCTTCGACATAGCCCACATAGTTGAGTGCGCTACGGGACAGGAGTTCGTGGGCCTTTTTGACCTGCTCGTTGCCCTTCATCTCTTCCTGGCCGATGTTGAGCAGGGCGACCTTGGGCCTGGCCACGCCATCCACGGCCTTGACCAGTTCGCTGCCCATCGCGGCGAATTGCATCAGGTGCGCCGCGGTGCAGTCCACATTGGCACCCAGATCGAGCATGTGGGTATGACCATGCAGGGAGGGTACCGCCGTGATGATCGCGGGGCGATCCACGTTGGGCAGCATCTTGAGCACGAAGCGTGCGGTGGCCATCAGGGCCCCGGTGTTGCCGGCGCTCACGCAGGCATGGGCCTCACCGCTCTTGACCAGGTCGATGGCCACGCGCATCGAGGAATCCTTCTTGCCGCGCAGCGCCTTGGCCGGCGACTCGTCCATCTCCACCGTCTCGGTGGTGTGCCTGATCCGGATGCGATCACGCAGCTTCGCGGCCGCCTTGCCGACGAGTTGGGTCTCGATCCGCGCCTGATCCCCGACCAGGATCAGGTCCACCGCGGTCCGGTGGGCCAGGAAGCGCAGGGCCGCCGGCACCACGACCTGGGGGCCGTGGTCGCCGCCCATCGCATCCAGGGCGATCGTGTGGCGCCGGTTCAGGAACAACCCCGGCGACCACTGGGGCGCGTCCGCGGGGGATTCATGTGGGATGTCTTGTGACATGTCAGGGCCGGGACGCGGTACCAATTTCGCACGAACGACGACGGCTGGGTCCTGACTCACTCGGCCTTATCCAGCACCTTGCGGCCCCGATAGAAGCCGTCCGCGGAGATATGGTGACGGCGATGGACCTCGCCGGTCATGGAGTCGACCGACAGGGTCGGACCGCTCAGGGCATCGTGGGAACGGCGCATGTCGCGCCGCGAGCGGGTCTTGCGGTTCTGGGGAACAGCCATGGTCTACTCCTGATAGGGCGGTCAGTAGACCGCACTATTTATTAAAAAAATCAAAGGCTTTTAGCCTTTGGACTTCAGCGTCGCAAGCGCTGCGAACGGATTTAGCCGCTCGGCCACTTCCGTGGCCGGCGCGCTCTCGGTCAGGCCTGACGATAGCGCCGCCTGGCACTCGCCGACCCCGTGCATGGGTACCAGCGGGAGGGCGAGCAGCAATTCGTCCTCGATCAGGTCCAGGGGGTTGATCGGCTCCTCGCCGAGCGGCAGCGGGTCCAGATGATCCGCAACCTCCGGAGTCTGAACCAGGCCCAGGCCGTCCGCACCCGTCGTCGCCCGGACCAGAGCCAAGGCGATCGGCGCCTCCAGCCGGTACACCACTTCCTTGAGACAACGCTGGCAGATGAGCCTCACCGCCATCGAAACCTGGCCCAGCGCAACCGCCTGTCGCGCCTCATCCCGCTCGAACCGCAGCGCGTACTGCGCCGGTCCGTCGGCCCCCGCGACCCCCGCGGCCAGCCGCGGCAGTTGCGCAAGGGTCGCGCCGCCGGCAAAGGCGGCACCCAGGTGCACCGCCCGCCAGGGATCGAGTTTCTGAGGCAATGGGGCCGACATAAGCCGCGTAAAATAACCGATCTTTGGTCAGTGAGTCAATCACACCTCAGTCCCCGGGTGCGATCGGAACTGATGTGGTGGCCGAGATCCCGGGCACGCTGTCGTTGTCGTTGTCGTTGTCGTTGTCGTTGTCGAATAATCCGACCAC
>NZ_CAIKKU010000841.1 GCF_903828115.1 uncultured Thiodictyon sp.
GCCGCCTCGCCTATCCTTACTTTGTACACTTTTTTGCTCATGTTTGGCAAAAATGTACAACTTTAATCGCAACAGTTCAAGCCCCCGCTGGAACCAAGCGGCCAACTGGACCGACTCGGCTTCCGCCAACCGCGTCTCCACCAGGTCCGGCAAGGGTCCAAACCGCACCGCCAGCAGTTGCTCCAGCAACTCACGTTGCGTCTCTTGGCGGCCTTCTTGCCGACCGTCGTGTCGGCCCTTCTGAATCCCGATGCGCTCAGCAGTGGTCACGTATTGCATGCGCTCTGCCTCCTCAATGGCTTGGATACAGCGATGGTAGTCTTCTTCCAGGGCGTCCGGCAACGCGAGCAGCCAGTCGATAAAGGCGTAGAGGCTAAGGATGTCCTCGCGCTCCAGCCCCCGGCGATACAGTCGCCGCGTCAGGCCGATCTTGTGCTTTAGCCGCTTGGATATGTCGGCAACCCGCGCTGCGAGGCCGCGGTAACCAGCGACGTGGCGGGCGCTTGCGAGGCCCCGTCGCGGCTGAAGCCGCTCCCACAGCCTCGCTGCGGGACTTTCACGGTAAGAGCCTGTTAAACCTGCCTATGCACTCAAGCTCCAGCCGTTATCCAATGATATCGGGGTCGGCGCCACGCTGCGTTAGCCGCCTGGCGCGAGGTCTTGATCAAAATCCCGACCCATCAGCCAACGGCGAGGTCTGTGGTCCGCACAGCGGACCCTTCGGGCGCGAGTCCGTAGGGTCCGCTGTGCGGTCCGGCGACCACCCGTGCAGGAGGGTGGCCGGAGTTATGATCAATGCCTGGTGCAGGGTGTTGCCCTCCACCCATTGCTGGACCAGGTTGCCGGCAGGAAGGTCGCGGTAGTCTGCCATGCCGGACTGGACGGCATGGGCCTTACCCATGGTCTCTTTCTCAGGACACCAGCAGGTTTGTAAAAGGCTTGTTGGTTTTCCAGCGATAGGCATGAAAATCCCGGCGGTCCGTACTCAGAATGCGGCCATGATTCAAGGCTTCCGCCAGGAGTACCAGGGACGCATCCGCCAAATCCATCGGCAGGTCCGCATAGCTTTGCATGAGTTGATCCAGGCGCTCGGCATACGATATGTCCAGATCGAATACCGTGAAAACGCCTTGTCGATACATCTCGATAAATTTCAGTTGAGACAGGGTACCGCACCGCTGCAGCAGGAGATGGCAGACCTCTGTCATCACCGGCCAGGTGGTAATCAATGATTCCGACAAGCCAGCGAATTTTTGTTTAGCCAAGACATGATAATCATCCCGGGGACTGGCCAACGCCACCCAGAACCCGGTATCGGCGATGATCATGCTTTGTGAGACCAGTCGAGTTCGTCCTTGTAGCGGACGGAAAAATCGGGCGCGGCGTCCAGGCTGCCGATGAAACCGATCTCCTGGGCTTTTTTCAGTGCTTCCGGGCCGATCAGGGTGTCAGTCCGCTGCGTCGTGCGCGAGGCCGGCAACACGATCACCTCGACGTCCTGGTTGGCAAACTCCAGGGCCGGGAGGTGAAGCATCCCATCGGCGGCAATGCGGGTCGTCATGCGCAGGCTTTTCATGTGAGGGGCTTACTCATTGTTCGATTTTGGGGAATTCCGGGGACAGGGGAATTCCGGGGGGAATTCCGGGGACAGTATACGAAATTCCCAAAGCCGCGTCGGGAGAATGCCGCAGGCGGCTCCACCGCCGCCCTCGCCGTGGCTTCCGCGGTCGCCTTGAACCCAGCCAAGGTATCCTTGGACGCTCGCGCGATCTTCGTCGGGAACGGCGGTTGCTGTCCGGTGTCCCATGGCCGCCGGACGCCGACGCTCGGGTGTCTTCTTGGCGTTGCGTCTCTTGGCAGCCTTCTTGCCGACCCTCCTGCCGACCGTCGTGTCGGCCCTTCTGAATCCCGATGCGCTCAGCAGTGGTCACGTATTGCATGTGCTCTGCCTCCTCGATGGTTTGGATACAGCGATGGTAGTCTTCTTCCAGGGCGTCCGGCAACGCCAGCACCCAGTCGATAAAGGCGTAGAGGCTCAGGATGTCCTCGCGCTCCAGCCCCCGGCGATACAGCCGGCGTGTCAGGCCGATCTTGTGCTCGAGCCGGGTGGCCGGATCGCGGCGGGTGGCGGTCGCGGCCAACTGGGCCAAGACGACCAGCGCGAAGGGATTGTCGCTGGCCTCCAGCGCGGCCACCCGGTCCCGGTAGTCCAGCAGCTTGACGCTGGGAAACTCCAACAGCGCCCGGCATCCCCAGAGGGCTTGCTCGTAGCGCGCGGGTCGCCAGTCGGGTCGGTCATCGGTGAGCACCACCAGGGTCGCGACCGGGCGGTTGTAACAGTCTGTCAGCCGCGAGTGGTAGGTGTAGAGGCGCCGCTCGAAGTGCGTTTCCCGCTCGCCTGCCAGCGGTCGAGTACGTCTTTCCAGGGCGAGTCGTAGTCGTCGCGTGAGATCGCGGACGGGGGTGGTGCGCTTGGGATCGGGTGGGTCATGGGGCGCTGGGGTCAGGTGCGGGGGTCCACTATTTTGGCCTTGATCATATCTCCGGCCACCGGCCCTTGCGGCAACCCGTCGCGGCCTGGGGGCCGCTCCTACAGTGATATCGGGGTCGGCGCCACCACGTCATCCCCATGACTGCCCCCGTGCCAGAACTCCACCACGGACAGCAGGTGCTCGCGGGCGAAGGGCTTGGTGATGAAGTCGTCCATGCCCGCGGCGCGGCAGCGCTCCTCTTCCTCTTTGAGCGCATGGGCGGTCAAGGCAATGATCGGCACCCCGCCCACGGACCCGGCCAGGGCGCGGATGCGGCGTGACGCCTCCAGCCCGCACATGATCGGCATGGAGACGTCCATGAGCACGCTGCCGATCGGCTCGCGGCGCACCGCCTCCAGTGCCTCCAGACCGTTGGCGGCGTTGCGTACCGCGTAGCCGGCCTTGGCGAGCGCGGCGGCGGCCACCAGCCGGTTGGTCTTGACATCGTCGACCAGCAGGACGGGCAGGTCGCGGCGGGCCGCCGCCCCCGGCAGCCGCGTCGGGCGCACCTGTGTCGCGGCGACCGGCGCGAGGGCGGGTGCTGCCGCCTGGACCTCCAGTTCAAACGAGAAGCGGCTGCCGCGCCCCGGCTCGCTCTCGATTGCGATCCGACCCCCGAGCAGGTGGACGATGCGCTGGGAGATGGCGAGCCCGAGCCCGGCCCCGCCCTGGCGGTAGGCGGCCTGGTCCTGGACCTGACTGAACTCGTCGAAGAGCCGGGCCTGGCGGTCCTTGGGAATGCCGATGCCGGTGTCCTCGACCGAGAAGCGCAACCGTCGGCACGCCGCGTCGGGGGACAGGGCCTCCACGCGCAGGCGCACCTGGCCGCTGTCGGTGAACTTGACCGCGTTGCCGACCAGATTGATCAGCACCTGGCGCAGCCGCAGGGGGTCGAGCAGCACCGCGTCGGGGAGCTCGGCCCCCAGGTCGATCTGGAGATCGAGCCCCTTGGCGCGGGCGAGCGGGCGCACCACGGCGACCGCCCGGGCGGCCACTTCGCCCAGGGCCGTGGGCTCCGGATGCAGGGTCAGCTCGCCCGCCTCGATGCGGGAGAGATCGAGCACATTGTTGATCAGTTGCAGCAGGGCCTGGCCCGCCTCGTCCGCCATGGCGAGTTGGTCGCGCTGGTCGGGCAACAGGGTCCAGTCGCGCGTCAGGTCCAGGGAGCCCAGGACGGCGTTGAGCGGCGTGCGCAGTTCATGGCTCATGTGCGCGAGGAAGCGCGACTTGGCGGCGTTGGCCGCCTCCGCCGCCGCGGACGCGGCGCGCGCCTGGGCGGCAGCGGCCTCGGCGGCTTGGCGCGCCTGGTCCAGGGCCTCGTAGCTGGCCTTGAGGCGCTCGGCCATGCGGTTGAAGGCGCGCGCCGTCTCGGCCAGTTCATCGCCGCCCTCGACCGGCACCCGATGATCCAGCCCCCCGTCGGCGATCCCGGTGGCGGCGATCTCCTGGGCGGCCCTTTTCAGCGCGCGCAGCGAACGGGTTAGATAGCTGCCGAGCAGCAGCGAGAACAGGGCGACCAGCCCGATCTCCAGGAGGGCGATGCCCAGCAGACGCCCGCGCGCCTGGCCCACGAGTTGGACCTGCCCGGCGGTGGACAGACCGATCTCGATGCGCCCGAAGCCGGCACCGGCCTCGCGGATCTCGGCATGGGCATGGAGCACGCCATCGGCCCCGGCCGCCGCCGCGCCCTCACCGCGTGCGACCAGCAGCCGTCCGTTGCCGGTAACCCGCAGATAGGCCACGTCCGGGTTGCGCATCACGGCCTCGGCGAAGGTCTCCAGCGAGGCCAGGTCGTCGGCGAGGACCGCGTCCTTGGCCAGGGTCGCGAACAGATCGGCGGTCGAGTGCGCCCGCTCCGTCAATGCCTGGGCCTTGGTGGAGGCGAGGTAATCGAGGCTCAAACCCACCAGCACCGCGAGCAGCACCAGCTCGATCAGGGCGATGCCCAGCACCGTCTTGACGCGAAAGGACAGCCGGGCGATGAGCGGCGGGCGGGTCTTCATGGCGCCGCGGCGGCCGGGGGCGCCAGGGCCGCCAGGCCGAGTGCCCGGACATCGTTCCAGTCGGCGTCGGCCGCGGGGGCTATCCCCTTGAACTCGATCGCATCCAGCAGCGCCTTGCCCGGGGGCGAGTCCGCCATCGCGACCATGGCGTCACGGATGCGCGCGACCAGCAGCGGGTCCACCCGGGGATGGGCGGCAAAGGCGTGGGGGGTGAAATGCGCGGTCTGCCACAGGACCCGCAACTGCTCGCGGGTGCCGGGCGCGGTGTTCTCGAAAGTCCGCTCGATACCGCCGCCCGCCGGATACAGGCCCTTGGCGACCGCCAGATAGACCGACTCGTGGGAGCGCACGAAGTGCGGCTCGATGGGGACCCCGGCCTGACGCAGCGCCGCCTGCGGCAGGAGCGAGGCGGCGAAGGCGGCGGGCGCGGGGAAGGCGATGGGCTGGCCGCGCAGTTGGGCGATGTCGGTGATCGGCGAGTCCTTGCGCACCACCAGGATGCCGCGCAGGCGCTGGTCGCGCTCCTTGGCGAAGGCCTGGTAGCCGGGTGCGGCCTGATAGACCGTATAGTGGTAGGGGTTCATATAGGCCAGGTCGTAGTGACCCGCGGCCAGACGCGCCTCGAAGGCCGGGATGTCCGGTGCCGTGCGAAAGCCGATGCGGACCCCGGCACGCTCACTGAGCCAATCCAGGATCGGGACCCAGCGCTGCGCCAGGGCCTCGGTCGCCTGCTGCGGGACCACCCCGAAGGTCAGGGTCGGGACCGCGACCGGGGAGGGCGCCTGGTCCGCGGCGGCCTGAGACCCGGCCAGGATGCAGCAGAGGCAGACAAGGAGTCGCAGAGTCATCGCTGGTCGCCTCGGGCAATGGGGAAAGGGATGGGTGTCCGGCTTGGCAACCGCTCATGGCAGGCGGACCAGTACCACCAGTTCGCTCTTCGCGGATTCGCCAGGTCTTGGCTTGCAACAATAAACGCAATTCCCGTGCCGCAGATAAAGATACTTATCTAACAGTCTGTTATATTGTCACGGTGCCACTTTCGACAGACGCATTCCCGGAATGCCCCCGATTCTGCGAAGCAGTACACCGCGCTTCGCGGCGCGATCGGGAAAGTCGCGCCGCGACACTGTGGGAGCGGCGTCAGCCGCGGCGCGACCGCGCAAGCCGTCATGGCCTCGTCGCGGCTGAAGCCGCTCCCACCGGCGGACTTTCATCTGTTCCGGGGTGGCCGTGAGCCTTGCGGTCGTCCGCACGGCGCCGTGGACCCGCTCACGGGTGCTGGATACTAGGGCGCTGACACCACAGACATGGAAACCATTCCATAGTCAAGAATCGCAATTGCCTCAATAACTCGGGCGCCGGAGCAGGCGCCAAACACCAAGCTATTGATTTATAGAGATGCCGTAATGGCCGTCGGCGGCGGTCACAACTGGCACGCCCCATGCTCTATCTCAGTCAAGCGACCGAGCCGGCAGGACGCCGCACCGGGAAGCCCCCCAAACACCAGTCCTGGTGCGCGGTGCGGGTGACACGGGTGGCGGGGCCGGATGCGCAACCACGCGCACCGTCATGCAGGTCCGGTAGGTACGCTTCAAACGCACGTCATGTGCATTCGTTTCGACGTTCAGAGGGTTAAGAAAATGGCAAAAGTCGCCAACTCCACCGATTCCTCCAGCCTGGCCGAAGTTGTTGACCGCATCCTGGACAAGGGCATCGTGATCGATGCGTGGTTGAAGGTCTCGCTCGTCGGTATCGAGCTGCTCGCCGTTGAGGCCCGCGTGGTGATCGCCTCCGTCGAGACCTACCTGAAGTATGCCGAAGCGATCGGCCTCACCGCCCCGGCGGCCGCCCCGGCCTGATCGACTGCCCGATCCCCTGCCTGATCGAGGTCTTGGGCGAACCCTTCGCCCCGATGGATGCCGCCGCGCTGCGCTGACCAGCCTCGCGCGGCGGCCTCCGGTGCCGGTTGCGGTGGCATGCCGCGCCGAACCCGCGGTAGCGGCTGGACGCGGACCACCCGCGCCCGGTGCGCTTTCGCAACCTGACACGAGGTGTAGACAATGGGCCGCTTTACCGAAGACATGGGGCGGCTGCGCGACGAGATCGAATCCGAGCGCATGGCCCGCCAAACCCTGATCGCCGACACCCGCCAAGAAGTGACGGACGCCGCGCACGCCTTCATCAGCAATTTGAAGAGCAGTGTGGAAACCCTGCAGACCAATTTCCGCGAGACCCATGCCGACATGGCACAGGCCGCGCGGGCCGATCGCAACGCCTTCCTGGCCCAACTCGGCGGCACCGTCGCCGACCTCCAGCGCCAGACGGTGACCCTGGTCAACGACCTCGCCGGGGAGCGCAGTGCAGGCCGCCAAGCCTGGCGCGGCGCGGCCTCGACCTCCGCCGCCCCGCCCGCAGCCCGCGCGAAGAGCGACACGGCGCCCAAGACCTGGCACCAGCCTCCGGCCCAACACAAAGCGCCGGTCAAGGGAGCGGGGAGGGCGCCCAAGGGCGTTTGATCAGCGCAACCCGTCCGCAAATTGGCAGGATTAACAGGATTTTTTAGGATTCATCGGTTGTTCGGCCGGGGCATTGCAGTAATGGCAGACCCGGTGAATCCTGCGAAGTCCTGTTAATCCTGTCCATTTTCCGTTTCCTCGCTAACGGCCACGACAAGGAACATCAGTTACCCCGGAAGATGAAAGCCCCCGTGGGAGCGGCTTGCAGCCGCGATGCGACGCCGCGGCAGTCTGCGACGCCCCGTCGCGGCTGAAGCCGCTCCCACAGCGTCGCCGTGCGGGGCCTTGATCATGGTTTCGGCCGCGACCCTGACCGGTTCCGAAATTTCTTGACAGGATTAACAAGATTTACAAGATTGAAAACGAATAACATCTTGTAAATATTGTTAATCCTGTCTAAATGTCTTGGTTTCGCGCTCGCCGTGCGGTTCGGGACCGCCCCTGTAAGACATCATCCCTGCCGATGCTGGCCGGAACGACGATCAAAGCCGCCGCACGACTTTTACGGTAAGGCCTGTGCTATCTCCGGGAGCGATGCCGCGCCGGGCGCATCACCCGCCGGTGCCCGCCCCGACCCGGCCGCGTCAGCCCCCGCGCCGGATGACCCCCGAGACGATCCCCAGGATCTGCAACTCCTCGTGCCGCAGATAGATCGGCTTCATCGCCGGATTGGCCGGCTGCAGCCTGATCCCGTCCGCCTCCACATAAAAGCGCTTGAGGGTCACGCGCTCACCGTTGATCATAGCGACCACGGATTCCCCGTTCTCGGCGGTCTCGCGCTTCTCGATGATGATAATATCCCCGTCCTGGATATGGTCGTCGATCATCGAGTGGCCGCGCACCCGCAAGGCGTAGCTGTTCTTGCGCACCATATTGCGCGGCACCGTGACCGTTGCACAATCCTGCGCGAGGTCCACCGGCTGCCCGGCGGCGACATAGCCCAGGAGCGGGATCTCGACGCCGGGCTCGCAGGCCAGCACCAGCGGCTCCAGGGCGGGGATCCAGGTCGGGTGGCGCGGCTTCGGCAGGATGTAGGCAACATTCGGATGCATGGGCGGCTACCTCGGTGCGGGGGCTTGGTGTGGGGGCGGTCGTTCTCGATCTGTTCTCCGTCAGACTAGCAGAGATTCAGAGAACAGCAAGAGAACTTCAGCCCCATGCGACTCACCCCACGCCAACAGGCGGTCCTGGACGCCCTGCGGGCCGAGGCCGCCGCCCAGGCCCGGCCGCCGACCCTGGTCGGACTCTGCGCGCTGCTCGGCCTGCGCTCGCGCGGATCGCTGCACAAGCACGTCCGGGCACTGATCGCCGCGGGCCTGGTGGAGCCGCTCGACCCCCGTTACCCCGGCATCCGCCTGATCGCCCAAGATCCCCCCGCCGACACGCTGCCCTTTCTCGGGCGGATCGCCGCCGGCCGCCCGATCGACGCCCTGCCGCAGGCCGAAACCATCCAGGTCCCGCCGCACCTGCGCACCGCCGCGCCCTGCTATGTCCTGCAGGTCACGGGCGACTCCATGTGTGAGGCCGGCATCCTGGACGGCGACTATGTCGTCATCGAGCACCGCCGCAGCGCCGACAACGGCGCCATCGTGGTCGCCCTGATCCGCGGCGAGGACACCACCCTCAAGCGCATCCTCCAGGAACCCGGGCAGGTCACCCTGTTCCCGGCCAACGCCGCCCTCCAGCCGCTGCGCTTCGCCCCGCAGGAGGTCGAGATCCAGGGGGTGCTGGTCGGGCAGATGCGCGCCTATCGGTAGGGCCACAGCCGGGCACAAGCGCGCCGCTGGCGGGGTGCGATCAGAACTGATTCGGCGTCAACCCATCAGTTCTGATCGCGCCCCCGCCGAGGCCCCGCATTGCAGCCCGCTCCCCCCGCCGGATAGCATAGGCGCACCCACCACACCCCCGAGCCCCCGGCCATGGACAGCGCACAACCCCGGCTTCCCGTCGGAATCCCGGCCGGTTTGAGAACGGTTCGGTTATGGCCCGTTGGCTCGCGCTATGGGGATGACCATTCCGGAGATTTGGCAGGCGCTCGCTGGGATCTTCGACATCGAGGGAGGCGCCGCAGTAAAATTGAGTGTGCGCTCGCGCCGCTGCCGCTGTTTGGGTGTGGTCCCTCGATTTTGCATGTCGTTCGCGGTGTTTGCTGTCACCATGTTCCAATTTGGCGGACCTGCACGAAGGTTTACGTGAAAATGAATATCCAAGAGACGATCAACAAGCTGACAGCCCTTCCCCTGGAACAGCAGGTGGAGGTCTGGGATTTTATCGAGTTTCTCGGTGCTCGTCATTCCGGGCAGGCGCGCGCGCGACCGCTCCGGCCCCTGCGTGACGAGCCTTTCGTCGGAATGTGGCAGGACCGCAAAGACATGGCTGATAGCACGGCATGGGTGCGAGACCTCCGAGCCAAGGAATGGGGAGTATGACAGCGTCGGTTCTGGTCGATTCTCTCGTTCCCACGCTCCAGCGTGGGAATGCAGTGCGGGCGCTCCGCGTCCGGTCTGGTTACTGAACTCGGAGCGCCCGCTCTTGCTCCCCTGCTTGCGCGTGGGGAACCGGCAGCGCTTAACTCAACGGCATCGGCCTACAGATCGGGCCTGGAGCGGGTCCGGGCTGAATACTCACCCAGGGCTTCCAGAGCAGCCCGAGCGCCGCCGCCAAGCATGCGGGTGCGCCCGTTCTCCTCAGCCCACTCGCTCCAGCCAGCCCAGTTCAAACTCCACCTCCGCCATCTCCTCCGGCGTCAGCATCATCCCCTCTGCCAGCCGTGTCGTGAGACGCAGCACCAAGGCCGTATCGCCCGGCTGCATGGCGATCGTGATACGGTTGGTCGCTACCTCAAGCCCTAGAAGTCGACTGAGAAAGACCGCCGCGGCACCATGCCCGACCGCCGACACAAAGCCGCCGGCCAGCCGTTCCCCCGCCTGCGCGGGCGTGATGGGACCGGAAAAGCGATAGTCGCCGTAGGCCGTGAGAATGGGCGTGTTGAGCAGATAGATGGTCATCGCCTCAACCCTCGAGATGCAACAGCGGGCCGAAGGTCACATAGGTGCCCTGTTCGTGGTTATACAACTGAACGCGGCAGCCATTGCGCAACTCCGCCCCGATGATCGCCGCCACGGCACAGGGTCCGCCATAGAACAGGTGGATGGCATCGACGCCTTGGCGCATCAGCAGTGCGATCTGTTGCCGCACCTCCAGGACCAGCGACGGCAGGTCCTCTGCCTTGGTGCGTTTGAGGTGATTGACAGACAGGATGCGCTCTGCCGGGATCGCCTTCAGGTCCGGCGACCCCTTCAGGAAGTTCTCAACCTGAGCCCGCATCTCCTTGGCCGGCAGCAGGTCCACGATCAGTACCCCGGGACGCCGCCCCGGCGTTTGCCGCACCGCCTCGAACCACGCCTTGTAACGACGCTTGCTGCCCCACGCAATCTCATACCAGGTCCAGAAGATCGGGATCAGGCTGATGAAGCCCAGGAGCGTCGCTGTCTTGTCGAACCAATCCCACATGATGATTATCTCTCTGCATCCCAGAAAGAGCAGTTTAGCCGCAAATGAACGCAAATTGACGCAAATAATCAGAGACTTGGCGTTTGCCGCATGTTCACCGTCCGGGTGACACCTGCGATGATGCCAACCAGCGGATTTATTTGCGCTTATTTGCGTTCATTTGCGGCCAAATACTCTTTTTTGGTGGATAGATGGGTCACCGCCTCTCCCCGGGGTCCGGGGGTGGATGACGGCGATTGCGTTACGGCAAGCCGTCCTGTCCTTAGCGGCAGTCCTCCGCCAGGATGCGAATATGCTCGGGCGCGAGCGCCAGGCCATAGCCGGCAGGACGCCCCGGGCTCACGGCCTGGATGGCATAGACCTCGGCCAGCGGCCCCAGGGACTCCTCCAATTGCTCACGGATACTCGTCATGCGCTGGTGAAAAAAGGCGTTGGTCATGGCACCCACGGCCCGCGCGCCCACGGCGGTAACCTCCCGGATGTCCAGGCGCGCCGCCTCGGCCTGGTATTGTTCCAGATACCCGGTATACAGGGCGCGTTCGCTGGTCGTCCAACGGCCGTGGTCCTTGCCCGGAATACGCACCACCGGGTCCCCGGCCAGGCGGCGGCGCGCCATCCAGAGGTAAAAGGCCAGGTCCGCACCGGCCAGTTCAACCACGCGACCGTCGGCCAGGCGCAGACAGTGGTGGTCCGGATCGATGCGCACCGCGCCCGGCGCCAGCGCCTGCTGCATGGCCTCGACCACCGCGGTGAAGCGTGCCTGCCCTTGTTCCAGGGTCTTGAACCGGCTGGGCAGGCTGTCGCGCAGGCGCACGAACGGAATATCCGCAAGGGTCACCTCGGCGTCCTTGGCGTCGAAATAGCGCTTGAGCGGTTCGATGTAGAGCGCGCGGCTCTGCGGGGTGGGATAGAAGAACTCCCGGTTGGACTCGAACGGCGGCGGGACCAGGACATGGGACAGGCGGTCCTGCGCGCGGCCGAACAGGGTCAGCGCATTGCCCAGGTAATAGGTCATCGTCTTGCGTCCGCCCGCCAGCGAAACATGCAGGGCCGCCTGCGGATCGGCCGTAAAGACGCGCACCCGCTCGGTAATCAGATCGGCGCAGGCGTCATGCTCCGCGGCGGTACGGATATCATCCACCGGCCGGCCCTGGGCGTCGGTGATCCGGTGGATCTGGTCCGGACCGAAGGTGATGCCGGCCAGCCCATAATCCGCGCACAGGCGATGGAACCAACCGGAGGCCGGGTCGAGCAGGGCCAGGCGCGCGTCCTGATAGCCCTCCGCCGTCGTCACCAGATGAATCTCGGTCGGCACAAAGGGGCGAGCCGGCGGCAACGGGCGGACCGCGATGGCATACAGGGTCTCGGTCACCACCTGCGGGGTGCGACCGGTCACCATGAGCAGGATGCGGCGCGAAAAGTCCTGAGGCTCTTTGGGCTTAAGGCTGGCAGTCGTCATATTGCAGACCCCGGGCAGATGAAGGGAAAACCGCGGCATCCCCGTAGGAGCGGCCCCCAGGCCGCGACGGGTTACCGCAAGCCGCGCAGCCAAAGTTATGATTAAGGCCGCCCCCTCGGCACCAGCGATTCTAATGCAATCATGCGGCAAACGAATGCTGACCGGAGCACTCGGAAAGCTTTCCGATCCGAAACCTGGCGATCAGTCCGCCCCTCATCTCGGCGACCCCGACCCC
>NZ_CAIKKU010000842.1 GCF_903828115.1 uncultured Thiodictyon sp.
GCGAAGGGGTCAGCGAAAAGGCAAAGAACAGGGTCCCGACGAGTAGGCCGACAACATTTGGATACATAGGCTTTGTATTATCTCCGACTGAGCAACCGCGACGGCACGAGGATCGGCAGTAGTATAGCCCACTTCAGGTCCCTCACCCGCCGACTGAACGCGGTCGAAACCCGGTCGCCTGGGTGGCACTGGCGGCCGTGATCCCTACGCTGTCGTAGGTCGGGTTAGGCGCGTGCGCCGATGCGGTTGGTAGGGCACAATGCCCATTGCGCCGTAATCCGACGATCGGTGCCCGGTGGATGGCCGAACGTCAATCACGCTACCGATCACCCCAGGCTTCCAGACCGGACAGCCATGCGTGGAACCCCGGGCATGCCTCGCGGATCGTTAGTAGACCGATTTCCTCGGCGATGAGCGGCCCATGTTCAGTCTTGCTGTATGCGCCGTTCGCAAAGATACTCAGGATGCGTTTCGATGGAGCCGTTTGCGGGCTATCGTTGATCTCTTCGGGATTGCCGAAGGCGCTCCGGACTGCACGCAGATCCCGCTGGCTCGCTAAGTTCCAGCCGTCGAGCACCAAATGAAATCCTTCAATATCGGAAAATAGCAACGCCTCGAATTCGTGCATCTGAACATAAGGCAGAACGAATCGCTCTTCGAGTCGATCGTGGCCCCATTTTTGCGCCTCACCAAGGATGGCAGACTCCAACTCGGAGCGTTCTCTTCCCGCCCGGTCCTGGAACCCGTAAAAATCAACCAACGTGGTAATGCGATCGACGGCATGGTATTCGCAGGCAAGCTGCTTTCCCAGCCGCTCGATGGTCACCCGACCGCCCCTGTGGTTCCCGGATTTCGCCTGAAGAATCGAGGCAAACACCAACAGGTTATGTTCCTGCAAATGCGGCGCCAGACACCTGCCGACGAATTCCGCTTCGGTCTGGCCTTCGCAGACAACGCACAAACGTTTCATGGCACCGCTCCGACCGGGGTCTTCAGCCACAGCTCGGAGACCGAATATTCGTCGTCCAGCCACTCCTGGTAGCGCTCCCGGGGCAGGGTGCGCAGGGACGTGGCGCCATCCCGAATGTCAGCGACGATGACGTTTTCCAGCTCGAAGCAATCGACCATATAGGGCGACTGAGTGGCAAGAAATACCTGACGTGTGTGAGCCACACGCTTGACCATCTCTGCAACCAGGTTAATCGCGTGAGGGTGCAGTCCCAACTCCGGCTCGTCCAGGAACAATACGTCCGGGAGTCGTTCGTCTGGCAAGCTCAGTAATGTCAGCAGACAGAAGACACGCAAAGATCCATCCGATGTCAGGTGGGCGCCGAAGGTCTTGTCGCCGAAGCGTCCCTTCCAACGCAGTTGGACCTTTCCGGCCACCGGCTCCAGGACGAAATCGTCGAACGCAGGCAAGACTCGCTGGACCTGCCGAACGATCTGCTTGTAACGCGGCAGCGCGTTTTCGTGCAGGTCGAGCAGCACCGCTGCAAGATTGCCCCCGTCGGAGCGCAGCCGGGCACTTTCCGCGATGTCCCAACGATTGCGAATCGCAGCGTTTGCGGAGGTATCGTGGAATTGATAAGTGGCGCACTGACGAAGCAGGTGAACGATGGTCTTGGCCGTGGGGTTGTTTTGCTCGGGAAGCGCCGATTCCTTGGTGCCGCCAGCGAGCTCCGTCCACCGCACCTCGCTTTCGTTATCCTTGTACGTATAGCGGTAGGCTTCGTCCATGAGCATCACGGTATCGCTCGCGGAGAGATGGGCCAAGCCGAAGCGGTAGTCGTTGAATCCGCTCTGAGTCTCGATGCGCAGCTCGGCGTGGATACGTGGAGTTTGGCGCGCTCCCATAAAAAACTGATCGTCGCCCCATCCGTAACGTTCCACAAATTCCTGCAGCTTTTGCGACTTCAGCATCCAGCTCAGCATCTCGAAAAAGCGGATGAAATTGGATTTTCCGGCGCCATTGGCCCCGATCAATACAGTTAACTGGGGAAGCGCCAGATTCTCGATCTTTGCCAAGCTGCGAAAGCCCTCAATGCTCACGCGTTGAATGCGGCCTTGTAGGCGAGCGATTGGCGCACTCATCACTGCGCACTCAACTGGGGCAAGAGCGCCGTGGCGTTGCCGTGGCGTTCTCCTTGGGCGATGCACTGCTGTCTGCCGTGCTGTATGCCCTGCTCAATACAGCGCTCGATAAATGTCTGCATAATCGGGTCTCCGGTCGGGGGCTGCTGCAACAGCGTGCGAACGTCGCGCTCGTCTGCGCGGCAGGTGCTCTGGACATAGTATCGCAGCAGCGATTGCTGGATCTCCAAGGCAGTATCCTTGGTGCTGGACCTGCGGGAACCGTGCTCGCAGGTTGCGCCGCCGCTCGCTGGGCTCTCCGCTGTGGTCGTTGTCGGACGCGCCTCGCGGGGCCTCTGGGATCTCGCCAGGTCAATAGGAGTGACCGGGGTTGATACAGTCGCTTAAAAACCTACTCATTTCTTATTAACCATCAAAACTCTGGCAGAACTTGAGGCGAAATCGTTGTATAGTTTGGCGATCCAAAATCGTGGATTTACCACACCTTGGGTCCGCCGCGAGTTCCGCGGTGGCAGCCTGTGGAGAGGTTCGTGAGACCTGGGGGAGCATGGCGTCGGTTCATCACCGTAAAGCTCCCCACCGTGGGAGCTAACGGCGAA
>NZ_CAIKKU010000843.1 GCF_903828115.1 uncultured Thiodictyon sp.
ACCCCAAATTGCATCGCTTCTCCGATTACGACAACGACAACGACAACGACAACGACAACGATTGTGTCCGGGTTTAACTTGTTCTTGACTCGTGACCTACAGCGCCAACTCGATCCCCGACACCAGCATCCCCGGCAACAGCGCACTCTCGGTACTGCGTCCCTCATAGGTCCCCGGGTCCATCAGCAGTTCCCGCTCGCGGGTCAGGCCCTCCAGCCGGTCGCCGAGCAGATGATAGAGGCTGTCGTCGAAGCGCATGACCTTGACCGGGGCGACGATCGCGCCGTGCTCCACCCACCAGGTACCGAAGCGGGTCATGCCGGTGACGCGGCAGTCGTTGGGGTCAGACCAGTTGCAGTACCAGAGGTTGCCGATCCACAGGCCCGTGTCGAGTCGGGTCAGAAGTTCCGCCGGCGCGAGGTCACCCGGGTCGAGCCCGACGGACTGCGGCGCCCCGCCCGCGGCGTTGACCGGCTCGCCGAACTCCTTGGCGTCACGCGCATCCACCAGGCAGGTGCCGAAACGGCCCGCGTCGATCAGGGTGACCCGGTCGGGCGTGGTGAAGCCCTCCGGCGTGAAGGCGGGGGTCAGTCCCCGGTCCTGCTCCTCGCGGATGCTGACCCGGGGGTCGAAGGCGCGCTCGCCGCGGACCAGTTTCAGCAAGGGGGTCTGACGGGTGCGCTGGCTTTTCAGGTCGAACCCGCCCCAGGCGAGCATGTTCATCAGCTCCGCCACCGCCGCGGGGGCCAGGTAGGCGCGATAACGTCCCGGGGCGATGGTGCGGGCGGGACGGCCCATCACCTCTAACCCTTGGCGCAGTTGCGCGAGCTTGCCGGCCAGCACCGCCGGGTCCCAGGTGAGCCCGCTGTAGCCCGCCTTCACCGCCTTGTCCGCCTCCAGATAGCAGCTCCAGTCCAGATTGAAGCTGCGGCCCCCGTACCAGTGCCGGTGCCCGATGGAACTGGCCAGGCCCTCCTGGATCTCCCCGGAGGCCCAGATGCCGACGAGATCCAGACCAGTGCCAGCTGCGAGCACCTCGGCGACCGCGGCGCGGGCGTCCGGCAGGTCCTCGCCCACCCAGCGCTCGCTGCCCGTGGGCTCGGTGGAGAAATTGAGATAGGGGTCCGCCGGCACATGGACGATGCGCTCGCGCAGCCGCCCCAGCAGGTGCCGGGCGCGGTTCAGGTCGTCGTCCAGGTCGCCGCTCAGATCACAGGACGCCTGTGCCTGCCGCTCCCCGTCGATCAGGTTGAGCCCGAGACCCGCCGAGCGTACCGCCCCGGCCTGGCGGATGCGGTTCTGGTTGAGCCGGACAAAGTCGGACGACTCACAACCCAGGTCGCAGAACAGGTGCTCCGCGCCCTGGAGCTGCTCGAAGAGCCGGCCGGCGAGCCGATAGAAGCTTTCCTGGTTCACTCGCCACCCCCGAAGACGTCCACAGTGCGAAAGAGCCCGGGCGGCGTGGCATGTCCCACATAGACCGCCTGGTTGGGCTCACCCTTGCCGCAGTTCTGCACCCCGCGCACCTCCCGAGTGTCTGCCCCGCCGACCCCGTCCAGGCTGCGCCAGAAGTCGGCCGAGAGGCCGCGGTAACCGGGGTTGCGCACCAGCCCCTTGAGGGTGCCATCCGCGATGAGGCGCCCCCACTCGCAGCCGAACTGGAACTTGTTGCGGCTGTCGTCGATGGACCAGGAGCGGTTGGTGTCCATCAGCACGCCCCGCTCGACCCGGGCGATCAGGTCGTTCAGGCTCCCCTGCCCCGGCTCCAGGTTGATATTGGCCATCCGGTCGATCGGCGGCCGGTCCCAGGCACAGGCGCGGGCATTCGCGGTCCCGCTGAGCCCGCTACGCGCCTGCGACAGGCGCCCGCCCAGTGGCCGCTCCAGCAGTCCGTTGCGGATCAGGAACTCGCGCCGGGTCGCGGTGCCGTCGTCGTCGGCGGCGCCGGTGACCAGTTCAGAGGGGACCCCGGGGTCGAAGGTGACGTTCAGCAGATCAGAACCGTAGCGATAGGTGCCGAACATCTGCGCCGTCACGAAGCTGGTTCCGGCATAGTTGCGCTCGTCGCCCAGGATGCGGTCCAACTCCAGCGGATGGCCGATGCTCTCGTGGATCTGCAGCACCATCTGGCTGGGGGTCAGGACCAGGTCACGGGTGTCGCACGGGCACTCGGGGGCCTCCAGCAGCGCGATGGCCTCTGCCGCCACCCGCGGCGCGTCGGCCAGCAGGCCAACGGCGGCGATCCGCTCAAAGCCCCCCTGTTGCGACCAGTCCGCGCCGCCGCCGTGACGGTGCTGGGTCTGGCTCCCCGCGTTGGCGACCGCCGCCAGGCCCGGGCTCACATACTCCCAGACCTGGTCGATGTGCCCCCCGTCGCTGGTTACCAGCAGTTGCCGGACGCGACGCCAGGCGAGCCAGGCGGACCAGTCGACGATGCGGTTATCGATCTCCAGGGCCGTGTTGGCGTCTTGGAGCAGGCCGAGCTTCTCGGCCAGGCCGATCGAGTCCCAGGGTTCCGCCACCGGGGAGCGGTAGTCGGCCCGCAGGGCGCTGCGCGGGTAGATGGCCCCCGCGAACAGGCCAAGCTCCGCGTGGGCCGCCGCCCACCCGAGTGCCGCGGCGGCCGCCGCCCGCAAGCCCGCCGCGCTGAGGTCGCTGGTCGCCCCGTAGCCGACCCCGCCGCCGGCCACCACCGTGACCATGGCCCCCAGTGACTCACCCAGGGCGCTGGGCTCCACCACCCCCTGGCGGACCTCCAGGTGTTCGGACGACTCCTCGACCAGACGCAGCGTCCAGTAGTCGCAGGCGGGGGCCAGGGCGGCGAAGCGGGCGGCGGTTTGTTCCAGTGCATCCATCGGTCGGGGTCCGGTGTGGGAGTTGACCCCGGAATCTGGGCTGCACGGGGGCCGATGTCAACCATGGGACAGCCTTTCTTGGGTGTCCCACCGCACAGACCCGACGCGCCCCGGCGTGCAATGTTCTCGCGGACCGGGCGTCGTTGTCGTAGTCGTAGTCGTAGTCGTAGTCGTAGTCGGATTATTCGATTACGACAACGACAACGACAACGACAACGACAACGACAGCGTACCCGGGATCTCGGTCACCACATCAGTTCTGATCGCACCCCATGGCGACCTTCAAAGTGCCGGGCGCAAAGCCTATACTGACTATCCCGCCCTGGCGGCCTGACTCGGAAGACCCCGAACGACAGGCCATCCTGGCGCAAGGAGAATGACCATGCCCACGCTGACCATGAAACCACCGGCCGCCGGCAAACCGTTCGGACCCGCCGCCGCGCTTGTCGCCGCCCTGTTCTCGACCCTCGCCCTGTTCGCCATCCCTATGCCCAGCCACGCCACCGAAGAGCCCGCATTCAAGGTCGTCCGCACACTCGCCGGCGTCGAAGTACGGGAGTACGGCGCCTACACCGTGGCCGAAATCGTGGTGCCCGGCCCCGCGGGCGACGCCGGCGGCCAGGCGTTCCCGATCCTGGCGGGCTACATCTTCGGCAAAAACAAGGGCGAGCGGAAGCTCGCGATGACGGCGCCGGTGACCCAGGCGGCCGTGCCCGTCAAGCTTGCGATGACGGCACCCGTCACCCAGGCCGCCGCGCCCGGCGGCTTTCTGGTGCAGTTCGTGTTGCCCAAGGACGTGACCCTGGCCAGCGCACCCGAACCCCTGGACCCACGGGTCAAGCTGCGCGAGGTGCCGCCCAGTCGCGTGGCGGTCATCCGCTTCTCCGGGTTCTGGTCGGAGTCCAACTACAACGAACACCTGGCGAAGTTGCAGGCCGCCTTGCGCGCCGCCAATCTCGCCTGGTCGGGGGAGCCGGTCTACTCGCGCTACAACCCGCCGTTCACGCCATGGTTCATGCGGCGCAATGAGATTTGGCTGCACCTGGCCGACGGCGGCTGATTGGCGCCGGCGCTCGCTTCAGTCGGCACCAAGACCGGCCCGCCGGCGTCGCGGCCCGAGCGTCGTCGCGAAGAACCGTAACGCCATCGCTATCGGGAATGCGACCCTGAGCCAGATAGCGGTCATACCTTCCGCGACGCAAGCCGAGCCCTTGGCGCCGGCCGACGAAGCCATGCTGGATGGCCTGCAGCGCGCCGCCTTCGATTATTTCGTCCGACACACCAACCGCACCAACGGCCTGGTGGCCGAATACCTCGCGGCCGGGCGCGCACGCGAGCATCGCGGTCGTCGGCTTTGCCCTCTCGGCCTACCCGGTGGGCGTCGAGCGCGGCTGGATGACGCGCGCCGACGCGCTGCAACGCAGCCTGGCCGCGCTGCGCTTCTTCCGGGACAGCGACCAGCGCGGCACCCCGGAATCGACCGGGTACCGCGGCTTCTACTTCCACTTCCTGCACCTGGACCGCGGCACGCGGGCCTGGCGTTGCGAGTTGTCGCTGATCGACACCGCGCTGCTCTACTGCGACTACTTCGAGAACAGCCGCCGCGCCACCTACGTGCAGCGCGCGTATGCCATCCAAAACCCGCGCGGCTTCGTCGGCTACGGGGAGGACACCTGGGGCCTGTCGGCCGGCGACGGGCCCCGCGCCCCACGGCAACGCATCGCCGGGCGCCGCCAGTCGTTCTACGGCTACGCCGCACGCGGCGTGCCCTATGGCCCCGATGACGGCACGCTCGCCGGCCCGTCGGTGGTGGCGTCGCTGGTCTTCGCACCGGAGATTGCCCTGCCGGCCATCCGGCGGCTGCTCACGCGCGGGTCCGCCATCGGCGACCGGGCCGCACGCGCCAGCGGCTTCAACGACACCGTGCACGGGGGCTGGGTCTCCGCCGGCACCTTCGGACTCGATCAGGGTCTGATCGTGCTGATGATCGAGAATTTTCGCACCGGGCTGCTGTGGCGCCTGCTGCGCGGCTCGGCGCCGATCCGCACGGGTCTGCACCGCGCCGGCTTCCGCGGCGGATGGTTGGCCGAGGATGCCCCGCGATGACGGCCACGACGCGGACACGTTACCCAAGCAATTCAAAACTTGGCAATCTCCCGTTACCGAGGTTCACCGGAGCTTCGCCGCCAAGCGGACCTCGCGCGCCCGGCGCCAGCCCAAGCCCCAACGGGGCGACACATACCAGCCCAGGGCAACGCCCTGGGTGTTGGTCGGTTCCCCGTTGAGCCCTGAAGGGGCGTGACATAGCGGCAGAGATGGGCCCGCTGCGTGGGCCATGATGTCGCCCAATGTCACGCCCCTTCAGGGCTTTACACGATATCCTCTGATACCCAGGGCGTTGCCCTGGGCTGGTATGTCATGCCCCTTCGGGGCTCGGCTCGGTCATCGTGATCGCGCCTAAGCGAAACCGTGAGCGGGATCAACACGACTGCATAGGTGCCGAGATCCGCCGCATCATCTAAGTTTGGAATTGCTGCGGTTTCGCTCGCTTTTGCTCGCCGGGGAGAAGCGGCTTATACTTGGTCGACCCTTGGCGCTGCCCGCAGCAACCGCAGACACGAGGCTGATCCATGCTGAGCATGATCGAAGTCGAGATCGACCGAGACGGAAGGGTCCATCCGCTGGAGCCGCTGCCCTACCCCTTGCAGGGGCGCGCCGACTTGGCCCTGCTGCCCGATCCGTCTACCCCTATTCATCGCGATCTCGAAGGGAAAGATCCTGTGGGATGAGTGGGTGGGATGGAACATTAACCTTGGCTATACCGCTGATGGCGTTAGCGAAATCACCATCCTGGATGCCCAGAAGAGCGGGATCTATCCGTTGCAGATTGAGCGGGTGGTTTCCGAAGCCGCCTGATGGTGCAGCACTATCCTCTGCGTCCCGCACTCAAGCTGTCGGCCTGCCGCAATGTGTCCAGTTGAGCGAATGGTTAGGCATTCCTTGCCACGCCGAGAAGATTTTCAATAAGTGATTTCTTACTGTCAAGCATCCTTTTAACGAAATCCTGATAACTTTCTTCAGGAAACTTGGGGTTTGGTTTTGTTTCGCCCATTAGTAGCGTAGCGATCTGTTGAGCACTCTTAGACAAAAGAGGAGCGAAGATGGTGCCTGGCGCTGACAAGTTCCTTGGGATTTCTTCGTATAGCACCTTCAATTCTTCTAAATGTTCCTTGAGATTACGAACCTCGATAGTCTCTTGGAAAGCGAGGAAGCGCTCAGAAATTAACGCTTGAACTTCGCCATACGTCGCCTCTTCGGTTTGACCCTCGCGACGAACGTAAATGGCTCCCGCGCGCAAGCCCGTGCCGCCGCGTTCTGAGACAAAAGGGAGTGCATCTGGCCGAGGATAAATGAAGACCACTTGGAACAATTTTCCAACGAGAGCCGGGTATTCGGATGCCGCGTACTTATAGTCGGCCGTTTCAAGCGCGGCCAGCAATGGCTCGGGAAGATACACCTTGATGCCATTAGAAATGTCTGCCTTATCCTTAAGCTGTGCCAAACCTATTGGAGTAGATGATTTATCCTCATTCTCGGCAACTCCGAAGATGATGCAGCCACCACCAGCGTTGCCGATGCCGAGAACATGCTTTGCGACGGCGGCATTCTCCGGCCACTCTTCCTTGAAATCGCAGTTGCGTAGTTCGCCTACATGCTCTTTTAGCAGTGAGCGGAGGGATTCCCTCGTGGGCATTTCAAAAAACCGCGAGAAGGCTTCATGAATTGTCTTTGCGTCTTTGCGTGCCATAGTGTCAGTAGTGCCTGGGAGAAACTGGGGGGAAGCCGGGTAGGGTCCGCTGCGCGGACCGCATCCCGCGCGGAACCAACCGACGAGCGTTCCGCGTCGCGTACTCGACCGGGTTTTCTGCGGAACCAGGAATTGACGACAGTCCGAGAGCACTACCCCGTCACGGGGTCAGACGGTTCCAGCTTGTCGGCGAGCAAGCGCTTCAGCCGCTCGTTCTCGGCCAAGGCTTCGTCCTTGGCGGCCCGCTCCTGCTCCTTGGCCGCTCGCTCCTGCTCCTTTGCTGCCCGCTCGCGTTCCGCGTCCGCCCGCGCCTGCTCGACCTCCGCACGCAGGTCGTCGAATTCGAGCTGGATGCTCTGCTGTTCGCGCAGATAGTCCTGCCGCGCCTGGTAGGCATGGTAAGCGTGCTCTTTCTCGGAGAATGCCTTTAGTGTGTTCATGGCTCGCATCATCTCTTCGGTCTGCATCCAGGCCGGCAGGGCGTCCTCGTCCGTTAGTCCCTAAAGAAAAGCTTTTCTTCCAAGGTCTTGCCGTGGCTTAACTGCCGATATTGCCAGTGATGACTATTGATACATTGCATCAGTTGCAGATCCATGTGAGGTTGCAAGCCAGGATCATAGGCCACGATAAATTCATTTTTCTGCGGGTTAGTGACCTGCAGCACGCCGCCTAAGGCCTTAAGTTCAGCAATCACTTCCGATGCCGCGCCGGTTTCCATTTGCAGGGTGATATAGCGAATGACAGCCTGTTCTTCGTTCAGGCCAATGGTCTGCGGCTGTAAAATCCCGTTTTCCAGCAGTAAAATGTGCTTGCACAACCGGTCAAGTTCAGCCAAATCGTGGGAACTGATGACAAAGGTTGTCGCCGGCGACCGTTCGGCAATGATCGCACGCACCGTTCGGACATTGACAGGATCGAGCCCCGCGGTCGGTTCATCCAGTAAGATCAGCGCCGGTTTTCCGATCAGCGCCTGGGCAATCGCCACCCGCTTTGCCATACCGTGGCTGAGCACCGCCGGTTTTTCATGGGTCGCTTCTGTGAGTGATACTTCTTCCAACACCCGGCCTGCTTCCAGGGCTGCCTGTTGTGTTGTGAATCCCTGTAGCCGGGCATAAAAAACCAGTTGTTCGATGATGGTAAAGCTCGGGTCCAGTCTCGCAACCTGGGGTAGCGCGGAGACCTTGCCGATGAGTTGGGTTGCACCCGGCGGCTGACCGAACAACCTGACGGTACCCGACGTGGGACGCAAAAAACCGGACAGAATACTGAGCAAGGTGGTCTTACCGGCCCCATTGGGACCGACCAAGCCGACCGGTTCACCCGCGTCCAGTTTAAAACTGACATTGGAGAGCGCGACTTTGCCGGAATAGACGTGGGTCAGTTGTTGACAGTCAATAAGCGGTGACTTCATAGCGTTTGCCTTGCCATTATCCAGCGCCCCAGAGCCAATAAGATAAGGCTTTGCCACAGGGGAACATAAGCCAGTTGCAGCGTTTGCCAGCCTGACAGTTCCGCCAGGGCGGATAATTGATAGCCGGGGACCAGCAATTTTAGAAAACCAAGTGTCGGCAGGTAGTAGGCAAAACCGCCGATAATGCCGGCCAGAAAGGTCCAGATCAAGACCGCCCAGACGGTTGCTTGTCGTGCCGACTTGACCTTGGCGGATAAGGCCGCCATCATGGCGGTAAAGGGCAGAACGGCCAGGACCAGATTAACGGTGACGACGAACAGGTCAGGCAATGCTGAAGAAAACAGCGCGGCATCGCGATACAGTACCAACGCCAGGGTGCTTAGTCCGGCGGCACTGATCAACAGCGCCTGAATCATCATAACGCCGGCGAACCGGCCGAAGAATACACGGTCGCGGCTGCTGCGCACGACGATAAACCGCAAGGTACCGCGTTCACGATCAGAACAGGTTTGGTCGGCGGCAAGCATAATGCTCAACAGCGGGAAGATAAGCAGCGCAAAATGCCAAAACAGGCCGAATTCAGGGATGGGCCATTGCTGTAGCGAACCAAAACCAATGACGTCAAAAAAGCTGAAGCCTTGCATCAAGCCCTTTTCCTGCACCAACAGTTCGGCAGCAAGGCGCAGCGGATAAAGCAGAATCACACACCAAACCACGGCAAAGGTCACTATCGACAGCAGGCCGCTTCGGGTTGCGAAACTCCTCTTGAGTTCAAACTTGCCGATGAGCAAGAGGTGATCAAAAAAACCAGGATGCATTGGCGTTACCTTTTCCTGTGTTATGCAGCGTCGCCGAGCAATCCGGCGATGCAACTCCAAAACCCAAGCTTGCGCGGGCATTCGCCGGACATTGACGCGCCCGCGCAAGATCGGAAGCGGGCCGCGCATCCCCCCGCCCCCCGCGAAGCTTTGACAGAATGAGGCGGTTCGCGGCTGCCACGATGGGTGTGTACCAAAAGATGCGCTGGCTCTGAAATGGACAGACGCGCCTGCTATCCCCGCAAGGCCCATAAAAGTTCGGCGCGCCGCGTTGCGGGATTGGGCACCAGGAGAGCGCTATCCCAGGCCCATTGTGTCCCGGATGCTCGGCATAGGCAAGATGATGAATGCCGGCGGGGCGGGTTGGGTCAAGTGGCTTGATTTCTGCGAAGGACGGCGCTTTTTCCTGCCAAAGATCAGTCCTTGGAGTCTGGAAACGGGGCCGCCCAGGCACGACGGTTTGGCCAGGCCAACAGCCCGATCGCCGACAGCACGAGCAGGCCCAGCACCAGGGCGAACTGCCGAGGGCTGCCGGCTACCAGCAGCCCGGGCACGACCCAGGCCCACCAGTTCACGGCGGTGTGCAGCGCCAGGGCCGGCAGCACGCTGCCGCGGCTGCGGTTGTACAGCCATGCGAACACGACCGACAGGGCGACGGTGGACAGCAGGAATGGCAGGAGCGGAATCCGGCCCTGCAGCGTGTCGGCAGTGAAGAACAACGGCAGGTGCCACAGTCCCCACATCGCGCCCAGGATCAGGCTCGAAACGCGCCAGCCGTGCCGCGTTTGCAGCGCGGGCAAGGACCGGACAGCACTCCGGCCACCAGGGCGGACCGGGCCTTGATGGCGGGAGCCAGGAGCCAGCATGTCCAGGACCACGCGAAGGCCAAGGCGAAGAATGCCGGAAGACGGGACCGGTCCCCGTCACCCACCTCCATCGGGTGGCTACAGTTCAGTTCCGCTATGACATCTTGCGGGAGTTGCGAATCAGTCTTCACGGTCGCTGTTCCGGTGTGTTGAGGGGTGCGAGCGTGCGCCGCCTTGGCCGGGCGGTCTGTGCGGCAGCACGCGCTCACCAGGACGCTGGTGCGCCGTTGATCGTAATCCCGGCCAGCGGCGTGCGTAGTCAGGGCTTCCAGCCCTGACGGTGTCAGGCCAGGATGGCCTGACTACGAACCCGGCAAGCCCAAGTGGCCGGAATCTTGATCGAGGCCCACCGGTGCTTCCAGCTCGTGCGCCTCACCAGCCGCGTCGCCCCCTTTACTGTGAGGGGTCTGACAGGCCACGCGGGCGGCCTCCCGCACCGCGGCTCCGGGGTCCAAGGCGACAGGCGCGGCCGATGCTCCGTGAGAAGACCCGCGAGCCGTCGGTTTCCTTCGCCGCCCGCTACTGGGGTATAATAGAATGGATTTGTTTCAAGAATGAAGGGCGGCGTATGCTCACGGATGCTATTTGGAATGCTTGCGCTCTCTGCCATACCGACTGAACCAGCGCCATGAACCACCCGCAACGCCTGCCCTTCATCGACACGCTCAAGGCCATCGGCGCGCAGCTCGTCGTTCTGCATCACCTCGCCTTTTACGGACCCATGTCGGATTATGCCTACGCGCTGTTGCCCGGGGTCATCGAGTGGCTATCCGACCATGCGCGTATCGCCGTGCAGGTCTTCCTCGTCAGCAGTGGTTTCCTGGCGGCGCGCAGCCTGGCGCCGGACGGACGCCTGCACACACCAACACCGCTCCTGTTGTTGCTCCGCCGCTATCTCAAGCTGATCATCCCCTATCTCGCCGCCGTCAGCATCGCCATCGGCTGCGCCGCGGTCGCGCGCGCCTGGATGGACCACGACTCGATCCCCGCGGCCCCGACGGTGGCCCAGGTCGTCGCGCATGCGCTGCTCCTGCACGGGGTGCTGGGGATGGATTCACTGTCGGCCGGGGTTTGGTACGTCGCCATCGATTTCCAACTCTTCGCCCTGCTACTCGCCCTGCTTTGGCTTGGTCGGCGTTGGCCAAGTGGCCGCGCCCGGCCCATCGGCGTCGCGCTGGTCACCGGTTTGACGGCCGCCTCGCTCTACGTGTTCAACCGCAACCCCGACTGGGACGACTGGGGGCCCTATTTCTTCGGCGCCTATGGTCTGGGGGTCGCCGCCTTCTGGGCCTCCGGCCAGCCACGCGCGCGTTGGTGGCTGGCCGCACTGGCGCTGCTTGCGCTGCCGGCCCTGGCGATGGATTTTCGCTCGCGCATCGCCCTGGCACTGGTCGTAGCCCTCAGCCTGGGTCTCGCCCGCTGCCACGGCGGCCTGACCACCCCGCCCGGACTGCGTCGCACCCTCGGGAGCTATTGTAGTCGGATTTCCTACTCGTTGTTTCTGATACATTTTCCCATTGCGCTACTGATCAACGCCGGCTTCTCCCGCTGGGGTGGCACGGAACCGGCCTTGCACCTGGGCGGTCTGATCGTCGCCTGGATCGGCTGCAACATGGCCGGTGTAGCCTTCTACCACCTGGTCGAACATCCAGTGCGCGCCTGGCCGGAGCGCATCGCTCGGCCGCTCTGGCGTTCCCCTGCGCCGAGATGGTGAATGGATCGGCCGCCTCACGCTGTTGCAGATCGCCGCCCCGACCCGCAGCAAACTGCCGGCCTATCGCCAGACCCCACGCCGAGGCCGCGGCGGTCGCCGCCGGGGTCAATCAGCGCTTCGGCCAGCCCGGCTGGTGGCCCATGGCCCTGGTCGCCCGGCACCACGAGCCCGAGCAGGTTTTTATGGGTGATCGTGAGGATGGCCGGCAGCCCCTCGGGGATGGCCGCGACCGCGAAGCCGGGCTTGGTCATAATTCCGGCCGCCGGGAGCGCCGCACCCCAGTGCGGCGCGGTCTATCCGCGGAACCCAACGCTGCGCTTGCTTGCGAGGCCGCGCCGCACTGGGGTGCGGCGCTCCCAGCGTCCGAGCGGGCTTAGACGCGTGCGCTCGCCGGTGCGACTTGGCCGGGGTTATGATCAAAGGCGCGGCGAGGCTTACGATGCGCATGGAAGGCCTCGCGGGTGGGGACCATCATGCGGGTGATGGACCTGAAGTGGGCTATACTACTGCCGATCCTCGTGCCGTCGCGGTTGCTCAGTCGGAGATAATACAAAGCCTATGTATCCAAATGTTGTCGGCCTACTCGTCGGGACCCTGTTCTTTGCCTTTTCGCTGACCCCTTCGC
>NZ_CAIKKU010000844.1 GCF_903828115.1 uncultured Thiodictyon sp.
CCCAACGGGGTCATACATACCAGCCCAGGGCAACGCCCTGGGTTGACGGTATCCGCAAGTCCAGCCCTGAAAGGGCGTGACATAGGGGCGGGGTTCCTTATGTCACGCCCTTTCAGGGCTAGGCGCTGTTTTGCTGCATACCCAGGGCGTTGCCCTGGGCTGGTATGTCGCGCCCCTTCGGGGCTTGGCTAACCGCAAGATCAAATGAACGTGGTGCTTGCGGATCGCCTCGTACTCGCCAGCGATCTCTAGGATAGCGTCCCGTGACGGGCTGTCATCGTCCAAACCCAGAGGATAGGGGATCGCCTCGTTCATGCCCGCGCCGTCCTGCCAAATCTTGGCCCATGCGCCATTCTCGGCATGGGTAACGTCGATCATGGTGGGCGAGTAAGTGTCGCGGTACTGCGCTACCAACTCGTCCATAATGCGCAGATCGCGCCTGGTAAAGTGGCTGTCGTCGAACGGGACTCGGGGCACGACAGTCTCACGAACGTAGTCGATAACCTTTACCGGCTGGATGGAGATCGCGGCAGCTAAGTCTGGCTCCGGGTCGTCCCACTCCTGCATCACCTGCACGGGGACCGGGCCGAATTTCCAGGCCCGGTATTCCAGCCCGGCCACGCTGCACCCGGTTTGCCGGAAATGCTCAAAGTCGAGCAAAAATAGCAGCTTAAACAGCTTGATCTTACCCAGGTACCTTGTATTGTGGGCAAAGTACAGGATCGCGTTGATCAGCTTTTCGCGTTCGTGGGTAACAAGCATCGGAATTTGCGGCAAAATACGCGTGGGGAAATGTGGGACGGGAGGCGGGATCAGGGGCGGGCCTCGCCCCGATCCAAGCCGGTTGCTGGTGCGCCACGGCCCGACCTCGCAACCGACCGTTACGCTGCCAGTCTAGGCCAAGACGCCCGCGGCGGCAATCCGCGCGGCGGCCGTCCTGCCGGGTTTGATTGAGGGCAAGCGCGGCGGGGTGCATGATGGGGCTGGTCGGAGGCGGGAGCGGTAGAGGGGCCTCCCTAGCGTCCAGGCTTGCGGCTGGTGGCACAGGTCCCGAGGTCGCCGCAAACCGTTACAACGATCAGTGTAGGCGAAGATTGCCGTGTCTGCAGCCGGCGCCGCGGCTATCCTGCCCAAGTCGCAGGCCGCCGGCCGTGGAGCCGGACGAGGCCCACGCCCCGTGCGGGACTTTTTCTGTCGCGTGCGACCACGGGCGTCGGTCGGCGCCCCCAAAATGTGAGGGACAGGATACATTGCCTGTCCCACGGAGGTGGAACTCAATGCCGACACTGACCCTGGCGATCCCCGATTCAGCGCTGTCCGCTCTGCGGCGCTCGCCATCCGAACTCGGACGCGAGTTGAAACTGGCCGCGGCGATCCATTGGTATGGGCGCGGCCTGATGTCGCAAGAGCGTGCGGCCGAGCTGGCGGGCATGAACAGACGCGATTTTCTTCATACCCTGGCCCGCGAAGGCGTGGACGTCTTTGCCGTGGATGACGACAGCCTCGCGCGCGAACTAGGTATTGACGAGCCCGGCGAGACTGCCGCCCCATGAGCAGCCGGGATCTGCGGCTGGTGGTGAATACCTCCCCGTTGATTCACCTGGCAGAGGCCGGATTACTGCACTTGTTGCAAGACGCGGCGCCTGCCGTCTGGGTGCCCGAGCCCGTTGCGCGCGAGATTCGCGCCTACGGCATCCAAGACCCGACCGCACAAGCGCTCGACGCGCACGACTGGCTGAAGGTTCAGCCGGTGCCGATCGTTTCAGCACGAGTGCTGGCCTGGGACCTGGGTGCCGGGGAAAGCGCAGTGCTGGAGTTGGCGATGGCCTCCCCGGAAGCGCGGCAGTCATCGACGACCTCGCCGGACGCCGTTGCGCCGAAGCCTTGGGCTTAACGCTGCGCGGCACCGTTGGCCTGGTCCTCGCCGCCAAGCGGGCCGGCCGACTCACTGCCGCGCGCCCGGTTCTGGAGCGCCTGCGCGACAGCGGGATGTATCTGTCCGATGCGGTCCTGAACAGGGCCTTACGTCTGGTGGCCGAATAGCTGTCGCGATCTCGCATTGAAATGAGCGGTGCGCATTCTCTGCGCATTTCCTTGGAAAGAATGCGCGTGGGTTTGCGCGCGAGCATTTGAGTGACCGTTAAAGGGTGGTTAAGCCCGGTTTGCACACGTCATGACAACACGCCTGATCGAGACCTGGTTGCCCATCGCCGAGATCGGCTTGGAGGGCCTGCGCGAGCGCACGCCCATGACGCCCTTCCCGGCGCCCAATCGACTGCACGTCTGGTGGGCACGCCGACCGCTGGTCGCCTCCCGTGCCGCCATCCTGGCCGCATTGCTGCCGGCGGATGCGGACCGGGAGCGGTTCATGCATGTGCTGGGGATTCATGGGGACCCGGTGGCGGCCAAGGTTCGCATCGCCAAGGCGGATCGCGCGGGAGAGCGCTTGGGGGCGGACGCCTATGGATACCCCCGCGCCTTTACGTACCTCCCGTCGGTAGAGGATTTAGAATGGCTGAGGTATGAATCAGCGCGTGTGGGCATTTGTGGCCCCGCGGTCCTGGACCCGACGGCTGGCGGCGGCAGTATTCCCTACGAAGCGACCCGGCTTGGCTTGACGACCGTCGCCAACGACCTCAACCCGGTCGCTGCCCTAATCCTGCGCGCGACCGTGGAGTGGCCGCTCGCGTTCGGTCTGGAGGTCAAGGAGACCTTCGAGCGCTTGGGCGCCGAATTAGCCGTTCAAGTACGCGAACGCCTGGTCTGGGCCTTCCCATCTGAACCCGCCGAGGATTGCCGCCCCGACGGTTACCTCTGGACTCGCACCATCACCTGCCCCTATTGCGACGGGCTGATCCCGCTTGGACCCAACTGGCGCCTGGCATCTGACGGGACTGGCGTGCGACTGCACCCCAACACCCAGGCCGGGCAGCGACGTTGCGGATTCGAGATCGTCAGTCGTGCGAAGGATCAATCGGCCGGCACCGTCACCGGCGGCGATGCCCACTGCCCCTTCCCGGACTGCGATCGTGTTGTGGACGGCGACGAGGTCAAGCGCCAGGCCCAGGCGGGCCAGATGGGCGATCAACTCTACACGGTGGTCTACAAGCGGCGGACCTGGACAACCACCAAGACCGGCAAACGTCGCGAGAAATGGATACGTGCCTATCGTGCGCCACGGCCGGAGGACGATTGCTCCAACCTGATTACGGAGCGTCTGGCCGGGAAGATGCCGGAGTGGGAGGCGTTGGACCTGATACCGACGGAGGCCATTGGCGATCCGTCCAATTACGACCGGGGACACCGGATGTATGGAATGCACTCCTGGAAAGACCTGTTTTCTCCGCGCCAACTCTACTGCCATGCGACCAGCGTCGAAGTCTATCGGGAACTCCTGGCGGCGGACGAGGCGAAGGGCGCGCTCACCGAAGTAACCAAGGCTGCCTTCGCCTACCTCGCGCTGTCCCTGGACAAGCTGCGCGACTACAACTCGCGAATGACACGCTGGCATGTCCCGCGAGAAGTCATGGTCAACACCTTCGACAGCCACAACTTCGCGTTCAAGTGGTCCTACGCCGAAATGGTCCCCCTCATCGTCGGCCTGGGCTATGACTGGGCCATCGAGCAAACGGCCAAGTGCATCGGCGAGCTGGTGGATTTGGTCCGCCCCGACATCGACGTCAAGGCCGCAAAGAAAGACAGCCGTCACGCGGACCTGTTCGCCGCGCCGTCCTTCAAACCGCCCCCGGTAACCATTACCTGCAAGTCCGGCGACAGCCTGGACCATCTGGCGGACGGCGCCGTGGACCTGGTGGTGATGGACCCGCCCTATTACGATAATGTGATGTATGCGGAGCTGTCGGACTTCTTCTATGTCTGGCTCAAGCGCACCGCCGGCTATGTCTACCCGGAGTTGTTTCGCCGGGCACTCACTGACAAGGAGCACGAGGCGGTCGCCAACCCGGCCAAGTTCCGCGGTCAGCAGGCCCCCACGGAGCTGGCCAACCAGGACTCCCGGGAGCGCATGGCCGCTATTTTCGCCGAGTGTCGGCGGGTGCTGAAGCCGGACG
>NZ_CAIKKU010000845.1 GCF_903828115.1 uncultured Thiodictyon sp.
CGACAACGACAACGACAGCGTACCCGGGATCTCGGTCATCACATCAGTCTTGATCGCCCGCGCCCTTGAGGTGCGGCCTTCCCCAGGCGCCCCGTTGGCGCCATACTTTCCCCCACACCCAGAGCCGGGAGGTCATTCACCGTGTCCCAGACCGCCGAGGCATTGCGCCGGTCCTTCGTCGAGGGCCGGGAACCCGACAGCGACGAACCCGAGATGGAAAGTTCCCTGCACTACGACCAACTGGCCCTGCTGGTCAGCACCCTGGAGTGGCACTGGCGCGGTCGGGACGACTTTTTCGTCGGCGCGAACCTGAGCGTCTATTTCCGGCGTGACCAGTCCAGCCGCCGCGAACTGCGCGGCCCGGACTTCTTCGTGGTGCGCGACGTGGAGCGGCGCCCGCGCCGTTCCTGGACCGTTTGGCTGGAGGGGGGACGCTATCCGGACCTCATCATCGAACTGCTCTCCGACGAGACCGCCCGCACCGACCGGACCTTGAAAAAGACCCTGTATGAAACGGTCTTTCGGACCCCGGAGTATTTCTGGTTCTCGCCTGAGACCGGTGAGTTGTGCGGTTTCGGCCTGGTGGAAGGCCATTATCGACGGATTGCCGCGGATGCCCGGGGCCACCTGCCGAGCGGCGTCCTGGGGTTGGCGCTGGGGGTGCTGGATGGACTGCTGCGCTTCTACGATGACACCGGCGCCCTGGTTCCGACCCTCCAGGAGGCGGTGTTGCGGGAGCGGGCCCTGTTTGAGCAGGAGCGGGCCCTGTTTGAGCAGGAGCAGGCCCGTGCCGACCGGCTCGCGGCGCAACTGCGCGCCTTGGGTGTCGATCCGGCCCCGTGACCCTCGCAAGCGCAGCGCTCACGCCAAGGATCAAATCGCCAACAGATTCTCGAACGGCGCATGCCGCTTCCACCGATAGGTGCGGAAATCCCGCTCGTCGGTGGACAGTATTCGGCCATGTCCCAAGCGCTCGGCGAGGATAATCAGCGAGGCATCGGCCAAGTCCATGGGCAGGTCCGCGTACTTCGCCATCAGTGCCTCGATCCGCGGCAGGTCGTCGGCGTTCGGCGGGGCCATCTCGGCTGCACCCTGGCGCAGGCTGCGGACGAACGACTGCTGGGCATGGGCACCGATCCGGACGATGAGCAGATGACAGGTCTCGGTCACGACCGGCCAGGTCGTCGCCAACCCCTCGTCCGATCGATCGAGCCAGTCGCTCGCCGCCTTGTGGTACGAATCGCGGGGGTTGGCCAGCGCGAGCCAGAATCCGGTGTCAGCGATGACCATGTTTGACGTCAAGAGACTCGGCGAGCAAGCGTTTGTAATCTCGCGAGAGGTTTGCGTCAGCCTCGCCGCAGCCGACGAAGCCGGTGCGTGCCAGCACAGCGGCCGGCCGCTCCCGCTGTGCGCTGATCTGCGCGTGATAGCGCTCGATCGCCGCGCGGATGACGTCGGTGACGCTCTGCCCGGTGCGCTCGCGCAAATAGTCCACCTTACGGGCCTGGTCCTCGTCGAGCCTGGCGTTAATTCTCATCGGATGCTCTGGGGTTGGCGGTCATGTATGTCAGAGTGTATGACAGAATGCTCGTCACGGCAAGTCTGGGGTGCGCCATTTGCGCAGCCGGCCCCAGAGTCGGACGGACGCATGCCGCAAGCCTGATCCGATCCAGGCCAGCCTGGAAGCCGCAGCCCTGGCCGACCACCCAACTCAGCCAATAGCCGCTTGCCCGGTGTCCTGAGCGCGGCTACGATCGGGGCCATAGCGGGTCTCGGTGGTTGAATTTCCGATCCTTAGGGGAGCACAGCCCCCTTGGTGGGGCATGCGGCAAGAGCTGCGGGTGCGCCGTCCTGGACCTCGGCCGAAAGCGGATGGTCCCCGCCCCGCTGCTACACTTGTACCCATGGACACCCTCACCCCCTGGCACCGACTCTTCGGCATCGCGCTCACCGACTGCCCAACTGCCCACTGGCACCCTGACCAGCACCCCCTGGGCCGGGGTGTTCGATCTGCGCTGGGGCGGGCGGACCATTCGACTGATTCTTCTCGGGGAGATCGCGGCGCATCCGCGCAACGCCCCCTGGGAGGTCTTCAGCGCCCGCCTGGAGCGGGTGCGGCGCGGGTTGCGCAATTACCACCCGCGCAATCCGCAGAGCCGCGGTCTGCTGGGGCAACTGTATTTCCATTACCGTATCGAGGTACCCGACATGGCCTACACGATGGAGGAATTTGAGCACGACACCCGCCGTCTGTTCATCGAGCACCTGCATGAATTCGATTCGGACGAGATCCAGGCCATCGTGGAGCAACTCCCGCTGGACGCGCGGCTGCGTGGGCTGGACCCTGAGGAACGGCTGCGCGGCCTGGCCGCGGAGGAGCGGTTGCGCGGCTTGGATGCAGAGGAACGACTCCGCGGTCTCGACCCCGCGGTCGTCGAGGCCTGGCTCAAGCGCCCTCGGCACTGACAACCGCGGCGCAACGAGCGCTTCACCGCGCACCGGCTGACCGCCCTGGACCGGCCACTCGGGGGCTGGGCGGTGCCCGCAGTGCGGCGCAGAACTGCGCCTGGATCGCCTGCGTCACCGGGCCGCGCCGGTGGCACGGACCCTGACGCGGCCGGGCGAGCCCGCCCAGCCTCCACGAATCGCCCCGGCCCGCGGACCGCCCGCCTGGAATGATCTCCTCGCGCCGCTGCCGGACTGGGATGCGCGGGCGCAACCCGCACCGCAGTTCCCGTTCGATCAGGGCATTTCCTGGTCAGCACTACCACGGGTCCGACACCGCGCCGGACGACCCCGGCGCCCCGCGGCCGATCACCAGGCGTCACCCCGCCGCGGGTCTCGCGGGACGCCCCCTCCCACCCCCGGACCGCTCGACTCGCCCACCTGCCTTACGCAAGATCGCCTATTGCCAACGGCGAACCTGAGGGCATACGATTGGCCCAACTGAACTCAGTGCATGCCCCCGCTCGGCCCTTGCGAGTGGGCCAATAGGACCGGAACCATGGATCGTCCTTCACCGCGCGCCGTAGCGTCGCCCGTCGCCCGATTCTTTAGCGACTTCCGCGTCTGTCAATGCCTATCTGGGGCCTTCGCCATCCTTTCCGGTCGTGCTGCGGACCCTCGCATGCACGCGCGCCCCGCGCTTCATCGGGGCTGACCCCCGTGCATCCACCCGTTTCTCCACCGCCGGCAGGCGCGCTTGCCGGTGCCCTGTTGTCTGTGCCCGAACCAACCCAGCCCAAGCACGCGGCCTCGCGACCGTCAGGAGCCTGTCATGACCCACACCCGAACGCCCCTCCGCCTTGCCCTCGCCCTTGGCCTGCTGCTTGTCGGCGGTGCCCAGGCCGGCAGCCTGACCCCCCCGGCCGCCCCGGACAATCCAGGCAGTGCCATGTTCACCCTGGAGGACCTCTACCAACGGCTCGACAGCGGCGCCCCGGGGGCGCTTCGCACCGGCCCCTTCGTCGCGCCCACGGCCGGCCCCGGCAGCACGGGTCACACCCTGAACGAGGCGATGGGCAAGGCCCCGGCGGTGGATGACACCGCTGGTGCCGCCCCCGCCGACGTACCAATC
The DNA here is from genome assembly GCF_903828115.1 of uncultured Thiodictyon sp. Lineage (GTDB taxonomy): Bacteria > Pseudomonadota > Gammaproteobacteria > Chromatiales > Chromatiaceae > Thiodictyon. Next base: position 3,578 of record NZ_CAIKKU010000845.1, read on the forward strand.
GGCAAGACCTTCTGGGGCCTGAAGGGCAGTGCCTGGGGCACTCGGACCGGCACCATGTCCACCATCGGCGCCCAGACCATCACCCCAGGCGTCGCGGCCCAGACCATCAGCCAGGGCTACCACGACGGGACCGGCAGCGTCGCCGGGGATGCGGATCTGAGCGCCGGCAACATCCGCAGCGGCGTCAACCTCTTCGGCATCGACGGCTCGGTGCTGCAAGCAACCGGCGCGGCGACCGCGGGCCAAGTGCTGACCGGCGTCATCTTCTCCAACGCCTCCGGCGCCGCCACCGGCACCATGCCCAACATCGGTGTCCAGAACCTCACCCCCGGCGCCGCCGCCCAGGCCATCAGCGTCGGCTACCACAACGGCAGCGGCAGCGTCGCCGGGGATGCCGACCTCACCGCCGGCAACATCCGCAGCGGCGTCACCCTCTTCGGCGTCGGCGGCTCCGTGGTACAGGCAGCGGGCGCGGCGACCGCCGCCCAGGTCCTGAACGGCGTGAGCTTCTCCAACGCCTCCGGCGCCGGCACCGGCACCATGCCCAACATCGGCGCCCAGAACATCACCCCCGGCGCCGCCGCCCAGGCCATCAGCGCCGGCTACCACAACGGCAGCGGCAGCGTGGCGGGGGATGCAAACCTTGCCGCGGGCAACATTCGGCAGGGTGTGAGCATCTTTGGGGTTAGCGGCGGCGTCTACGGTGGCTGTAACTGCGCATCCGGGACCCTGCGTCGCGGCCGCTGGTGCGACAACGGCAACGGGACGGTGACCGATTTGTTGGGCGATACCACCAACCGTAATGTCGGACGCTGTCTGGTGTGGATGAAGAACGCCAACTGCAGTGCCAACTTGGCCACGATCAACAAGACCGGTCCCCTTACTTGGGAGAACGCCCAAGTTTGGAGCAGTGCAGTCGTGAGCGGGGTTTGTGGCCTGACCGACGGCTCTACCGCCTATGAATGGCGGCTACCGACACGAGCAGAGCTGGACGGGCCGACCAATGGAACGGCACCTGTTCTCCTCGCGTCCCCAGCCCCGTTCTCGGGCGTGCAGGCCAGCTACTATTGGTCTGCTACTACCGACGCCGACGACACGAGCTGGGCGTGGCTCGTGAACCTCTACGGCGGCCTCGAGCTCGCGGGCGGCAAGACCTTTAGCGGCTACGTCTGGCCGGTGCGGGGCGGACAATAGGCCCTTTGGCACTTTGGCCCTTTGGGCGCTTTGACCCTTTGGGGGGTACAGGGGTGCTTGCCCCCCTGTCGCGCGCATTTTTTTTAACCTATCTGATGAGTACGGCGATGGTCGTTTCCCAGCAATTGACGGATGCCTATCGGGCCTTGCAGCGCGAGGCCGATGGCTATGTGCTCCTGATGCAGGTGGGCGCCTTCATGCAGGTGATGGACGAGGGGGCGCGGCAGGTCTCGGCTATTACCGGCCTGAAGCTCCAGATGGCCGGGGCGGTGGACGACCCGGTGGTGCTCGGGGGTTTCCCCAAGAGCGGGATCGACCAATACGTCGGTAAGCTGGTCCGCGCCGGGCACTCGGTGGCCATCGCCTGGCAGGGCGATGACAAGCAGCGACGCATCGCCGAGCGCATCGGTTGTCCTCGTTACCAAGCTCGGAGATTGGGCAAGAATCCGCTGCGGGAGGCGGCCCCCGGCGCTACTTGCCAGTCTCTGGGCCTTGGTAACCAGGGCCCAATGACGCTGGCAGCCCGACCCTGAGCCGCTGCCGCGCCCCATCCCCTTGCCCGTACCGGCTGCCGATTCGACCTTGGCCCGAACACCATGACAACAGGAGCCACGTTGATGTCTCAATACACAACCCTTCCGCGCGCCGCGCTGGGCCTGCTCCTTCTGGCGGCCAGCGGCTCTTCGCTCGCCGCTTCCATCGATCCTGCGGACAGATACGCCTGGGGCGAGAACCTTGGCTGGATCAACCACCGGGACGGCTCCGGCGCCGTGCAGGTCTACGCTGACCACCTGGAGGGCTTTGCCTGGGCGGAGAACCTCGGCTGGGTCAGGCTCGGCTCCCACAGTGGCGGCGGGGCGCATTCCTACGCCAACAGCGAACCGGACGACTGGGGGGTGAACCGGGCGGGCGACGGCGTCCTCTCCGGTTACGCCTGGTCCGAGACGGCGGGCTGGCTCAACTTCGGGGCGGCCAGCGGCGGGGTGACCATAGACCCGGCCAGCGGGGCCTTCTCGGGCTATGCCTGGGGGGAGAACCTCGGCTGGGTGAAGTTTGCAGGCTCAGCGCCGGACTACCGGGTGGCCCTGGCCAAGCGCTCGGTGCTGGCGGCCTCGGGGGGTAACGGCAGCGTGGGCGGCGGCGGGGACTATCCGCCCTTCGCGCCGGTGGCCCTGACCGCGACCCCGGCCGGGGGCTATGCCTTCGCCGGCTGGGTCCCGGCCCCCTGCGCGCCCTTGTTCACCATGCCGGACGCGGACTTGAGTTGCACCGGGAGCTTCGGTGGGGACACCGACGGGGATGGGGTGGCGGTCGGTCTGGACAACTGCCCGACCATCGGCAACCCGGGCCAGACCGACACGAGCGGCGATGGGCGCGGCGACGACTGCCCCGTCTACTACGTCAACGCCCTGGTCGCGGCCGCGGGGGATGGGTTGTCCTGGGGCGCGGCCTTCGGGACCCTGCAGGACGCCTTGGAGGCCGGCATCACCGGCGGCGGGGCCATCTGGGTGGCGGCCGGGGTCCATAACCCGGACGAGGCCGCCGGCACCGACAGCGACGACCCGGCGGCGAGCTTCGACCTGCCGAGCGGGGTCGAACTCCTCGGCGGCTTCGTCGGCAGCGAGACCCTGGCGGACCAGCGCGACCCCTGGCGCAACCGCACCGTGCTGAGCGGGGACATCGGCCAGGACGACCTGGACCCGGACGGCAACGCCCTGGCGGAGTCGGTGGCCGACCTCCAGGGGACCAACAGCCTGCATGTGGTGAGCACCCAGGCCCTGAGTGCCCCGCCGCGGGTCGATGGCTTCTTCGTCACCGCGGGCGATGCCGGCGGCAGCGGCGAGGCGGGTCGGGGCGGCGGCTGGCTGGACCTCGGTGCCTCACCGGAGATCGCACGGGTGTACTTCATCGGCAACCGGGCGGCGGAGAGCGGGGGGGCACTCGACGCCCTGGGCGGCGACACCACCCTGGCCAACAGCGCCTTCACCGGCAACGCCGCCCCGGCCGGCGCGGCCCTGTTCCAGAGCGGCGGCAGCCTCTCCCTGGCCGGGGTGACCCTGGCCCAGAATGCCGCCGCGTCCGGCGGCGGGGCCGTGCGTGGGGATCTGGCCTCGCTGACCCTGGACAACAGCATTCTGTGGGGCAACACGGGCGGGGCCTTGAGCCTGGTCTCGGGGGCGACGGCCGAGGTGACCCACAGCATCGTGCAGGGGGCGGGCGCCAGCGGTGCCGGCTGGGTGGGGCCTGGGGACGACGGCGGCGGCAATCGCGACGCCGATCCCAGGCTGCTCGACCCGGCCCGCGGTGACGTGCGCATCGCCGCGGCGGATTCGCCCGCTCTGAACGCGGGGGACAACAGCGCCGCCGTCGGCACCACGGACCTGGCCGGCCAGGCGCGCATCCAGGATGGCGTCGTGGACATGGGGGCCATGGAGCAGCACCTGGCGCCGACCGCGACCACGCCGGCCCTGAGCGGCACGGCGGGCTCGGACATCCTCACCACGGTGACGGCCAACACCAGTGTGAACGCGGGGGCCGGGGACGACCTGGTGATCTCTGCCAAAGGCCGTCAGGTGATCACCCTGGGGGCGGGGCGCGATGCGGTGGTATGGAACTGGTTCCCAGACTCCGACATCATCAACGATTTCGCCCTGGGCGAGGACCGGCTCGACGTGCGCGGCGTGCTGCAAGCGATCGGCTACGCGGGCGCCGATCCCCTGGCCAGCGGGCATGTCCAGTGTCTGAACGGCAGCGGGGGTGCCCTGGTGCGGCTGGACCGGGACGGCACCGCCGGTACCGTCTATGCCCCGGTCAATTACGCGCTGGTGAAGGGGGCGGGAGTGACCGCCGCCGCCCTGTGTCAACCGGCGAATGTGGTTTTTTAGAAAGATGCTAGCTGCTAGCTGCTAGCTGCTAGCTGCTAGTTGCTAGCAGCTAGAAGCTAAGAAACCAAACCATCCTGGAGTCATCCCATGCGCATCAAACGTCCTTTGGCAATCGCTGCGGCCTTGGCCGCGTCCTTGGCGGTCCCCCCGGCCGGCGCCGCTCTGGTGGAGTACAGCATGAGCGTGCCCGGGGTGGGGGCCGGGTCATTCGCCTATGACGACGCCAGCCTGGTCGATGCGGGCGGCGATTTCACGTCGGCGCTGATGGCATTCTCGTTCGCGTACAACGGCTGGACCTATGGCCTCGGCGATGCGACCAGCGCCTTGGCTTGGCTCTACTCGCCGGGTCCGGCGCTGGGCGGCATCCAATACCTGGGAACCCACAATGCGGACACCATTGAATTCGCCGCGGGGTTCGGCTCCGGCGACATGGGGACCTTCACCGGAAATGGCGGCGCGCCGACCGGTGTCGGACCCATAACCCTGACCGATGCAGACTTCGTGCAGCAGGTTCCGGAGCCCGCCACCCTGGCCTGCCTGCTGCTTGGGATTGGCCTGATGTCAGGAGCGCGGAGAAGGGGCTGGCGGCAGGTCTCCTGGTGACGAGCCTTTAAAGGTGATTTCCGGAAATGACCATACCAGCGGATGCATCGGTAGGGTGGATAAGCGCAGCGCATCCACCAGCGACGCTGCGGGCGCTGGGCGCAGACCCGGATAAATGAACCGAGACCCGGTCATCAGGGACGTGGTATTCGTTTCACGCAAAGACGCAAAGACGCAAAGTTTTTCAATGCGTCATTCTGTCGTACGGCTCAGTTGCCGGGGACGACGGGAACCGCGCCGCACTGCCATTTAAGTTAAATCGCACTCGCTGACCGCGTCGCCTCTGTCTGGAGTCCAAGGCTTCAGCCTTGGCGCGCTCCAAGGCTGAAGCCTTGGACTCCAGGCGCTTGGGATAC
>NZ_CAIKKU010000846.1 GCF_903828115.1 uncultured Thiodictyon sp.
CCAACGGTCATGGCACCCGCGCCACCCCGGAACATGTAAGTCCTCTCGACCGCTAGCTCGATGGCCAGCGTGCGGGGCGGCGTAGTCAGGGCTTCCAGCCCTGACTGTTCCAGCCCCGACACCGTCAGGCCAGGATGGCCTGACTACGCACTTTCACGGTAAAGCCGCTCCCACAGGGTCCCGGCTATCTCACGGGCCTCCTCCTGCCCGTCGGCGGCCGGTGGTCGGCCGCCGCGCCAAGAGCAGGGGATCAGTAGGGGTTGGGCACGACGCAGTAATTCAACACGGCCCCCTGGTAACAGGGCTGGTAATAGACACCGCCATCGACATAGTATTCCTGATTGGCGATGGCGAGCCGCTCGGCGGCCAGCGGCAGGGAGGCCACCGCGGCACCGACCGCCAGACCGGCGACCGCGCCCGCGGCGACTGCGCCGCCACCGTAATAGCCCCCCCAGCCCGGTGCCCCATAGCCGTAACCACGATTTGGCCCGCCCGCGACGACGGCGCCGTCCGGCGCCCGTGCCACGTAATCGCCGCCGGGACCGCGCGCGGCGAATGAGCCGTCCGGCCCGCGCGCCACCCCGGCATCGCCGTAACGGTCGACGCTGACGTTGCGGTCGACGTTGACGTTGCGGTCGACGTTGACGTTGCTGTCGGCACTGAAGCTACGGTCGACATCGGCGTGATCGCCCCCGAAGGCATCGCCGCCGTCGCGGAAACTGCCGCCGCTGAACCCGCCGTCGCGAAAGCCGCCGCCACCGCCGTGGAAGCCGCCGCCGCCAAAGCCCCCGCCGCCAAAGCCGCGCGCCGCCGCGAGCGACCCCAGGCCGGCCAGGCCGAGCGCCGTCGTGACCAGCAAGGCCCCGCGGAGCATCTTCAATTGGCTTGTCGTCATGGCTTTTCTCCTGTCGGGGCTGGGGTCATGGCGGGGCCGCTGTCCGGGGCCTTGGCCGCCGCGGGCGGCGGCGGCGGGGCGAACTTGATCTGCTTGACGCCGGGCCCGGGGTTATAGGTGAAGGTGTCCGGCTTCAGTTTGGCGGCGGTCTTCCAGTCGCTCAGGACCGCGGTCCACTGCGGCGCGGCCGGCAGGTTCTTCTGGTTGATCAGGATCTTCATCGGCAGCGGCCGGTCCCCGGTCGCGACCCAGAGTTGGAACTGGATGTCCGCACGGTCGAACGCCAGGTGCTCGGTGGCCACCCCGCCCACCTTGCTCGGCCCGACAAAGAGCGCGTGCCCCTGGCCCTTCGCCAGGTGCTCGCACAGCCGCGCGCTGGCGAGGTCGCCGAGCGGTACCCGGAACCGCAGTTCGCCGTCGGCCTTGGCCAGGGCGCCTTCGATATCGCCGGGCGCCGGCGCGCTGGCGTAGACCTTCTCACCCACGTCGACCAGGGTCAGGGTCTTGCCGTCGAACAGGAACTGCTTGTCGAACAGATCGCCGGCGGCATCGACGCGGAGCTTGTCCGGCCGCTCGACGAAGGTCTCGGTGGTGAAGCCGAACTGCAGCTTCTTGCCGCCGATGTAGACCTCGTCGTCCGTCACCTCGGCCCGGAAGGAGAACCGGTCGAGCGATTTCAGGTAGGCACACATGCCCGCCACGATCTTGTCCGGGTCCGGCGTCGTGCCCTTCTCGGGGGCCGCGGCGGCCAGCATCGGACCACTCAAGAGCACCAGGCACCCCAGGGTTACCCGGCGGTTAGACTTAAGTCGCATGAAACTCCTCCTCGGTTAAGATGACCTTTCGGCAGTTCGCGCGGTCGCGATGCATGATTCTACAACTTAAAGGCCCGCATGGGCGCGGGCTGGCTGTCGATCAGTCGATCCCAGTTCGGCGAGCGCGCAAGAGCGGATAAAGATGCCGGGTTGTTCATCGGCGCCCTGCTTGTCGGCGATCCGCGGCACGCCGCCAGCGCCACCCGCCCGGACGGGCTGCCCACAGCCCGCGGACGCACTCGCTCAGCACCCGAAAAATCGTCTACACTTTACCCTCAATCGTCTCCTGGTCAGCCCTGCGGCCCGCGAATGCCCGGTTTGAGCCTGATCGATCGTCGCCTGCACCTGGCAACGCCCCCCGGCGGTTGCCGGCGCACCCCACCGCCGTGCCACGATCCAAGATCAGTGCGGCGCGCCCGAGGCCCTTAGGCAACGGAGTTCAGCGTATCCTAATCGCGTGAGCAACTGCGACCGCCGGGGGCACCGGGGAAGACGCAACGGTGTATCTACTATGAATGAAACACGCTGCCCTGTCTGCGGTGAGCCCGTTGAAATAGGGCAGATCGCTAAAGCCTTCGGTCGCGGCAATGGCCTTCTGGTTATTGAAGATATCCCTATGATCGTTTGTCGCACCTGCCACGAGCAATACATCGCCGCGGAAGCACTGCACGAGATAGAGAAACTTCGCGAACGTCGGCAGCATCAGGCACGGATGATTAAAGTCGAGCGGTTTGCGGCGTAAGCCCCGTAGAGATTATGTTCCAATTCAGAAAAGGCACTACCGAGGAGGAACCAGACTCAAATAGGTCTTATTTGCCCGCCCGACCCAATTGTGGCTGGCCCCTTATCCCCGCGAGCGCTTCAGCACCTTGCCGGACGGATGCCGCAACCACGAGCGCCGCGCCCGCGTTCAACGCCGAAAGCAGTTCGAGCCTGGCACCATATCAATAAAGAGGGAAAGCGATGTACGGCTATATTAGACCGAATATCTGCAGATTATCCAAAGCGGATAGAAGCGTCTATCAGAAACTATATTGCGGCCAATGTAGTGCGCTAGGTTCATTGTTCGGCTACGTATCGCGTACCTGCGTTTCGTATGATGCTGCTGTTTTGGGTTTGCTGGTACTGTCGCAACAACGGCCGGACCCTATAGACGCCAGAGGCTGGTGCGCGGTGGCTCCGCGCAGGATGCGGATCTTTTCCAATCAAGACCTGCCACAGGTCGTTGCTGCGTGTTTTGCGGTGCTCCTCCTCTACATCAAGCAAGCAGATGCGAGACAAGACAAGCCGCGCCGTCTGGGCAATGTTGTTCAGCAATGGCAGGCCCGGCAATTGGAAAAGGCCAGATCCATTCTGGGTACCTTGGGGTTTCCGCAGACATACCTTGCTGAGGCCATTGAAGCGCAGAGGGACATCGAATCGCGCCCTGGTCGATCGATCGAGGAATATGCGACACCAACCGCGACTTTCCTAGGTCGGTGTTTTCGCTTTACCGCAGAGCTTACACAGCGTCCCGAGAATTGTGATCCGCTTTTTCATGTCGGCGAGCACCTGGGTCGGCTGATCTATTTGGTGGACTGCTTTGTGGATCTCTCGCGGGACATCCGGAAGGATCAGTTCAATGCCTTGACTGCAAGCTTCGGGAGCGATCCGGAGATCCTGATCGAGGCCGGTCGGCGCGTATTTTCCGCAGGCAGCGAGAATTATTTGCTCGCGGCGAACAAGACACTAGAGAGTTTTGTGACGGAACGCTGCGGTGAAATCGTAAAGAATATTTTGACTACTGGCGTTCCTCTTCACATTTCCAAGCGGGCGGAAAAGGAGCTGAAAATTATCCCGCACCGCAGAAGCGGTAGCTTATTCGACGCGCATCGGGGGTTGTTGGCTTCTCTTCTGTGCCTCATTTCTGCCGACGCGGCCGCGGGACATTTTACGTGGGGCGACCACGTTCACGCGACCGGTTATACGGCATACGGCTATGTCTGTTCAGCCGATCACAATCCATGTGTATGTTATGATGCCCTGGATTGCGTTTGCAATCCTTTTCACTTTCGCGTGTACAATTATGGCACGTGCTCTTACCCTTGTATCCAATTGCCAAAGGCGGTATTGGATATCGGCGCTATAGGCGGCATCGGAGCGTGGGTTATTACGTCAACGATGGAGGAACGTAGGGCAGAAGAAGCACTGAGCCGACGGGAAGCGATGGCAAGAGAGGAAGCCCGGAGGGCACAAGAAGCACAGATCCAACGGGAAGCGAGGGCAAGAGAAGAAGCCCTGAGACGGGCGAAGCGAGAAGCCGAAGAACGAGGAGCGGCAGCGGCTGCCCGTTGCCGCCACTTACAAGCAGAAGCAACTCCGATTGTCAAAGACATTCGGCAACTGCGCCTTCTTGTGGGCGGCCACTTGGATGCGGCACAAGTGCACCTGAAAGACGGCGCGAGTGGGCGTTTCTGGTGGGAGATACAAGAGGGTGCCAGAAAATTGGCGATCAACCAGCGCAATTTCAATAGAGTTTCTCGCCTGGCGACTGATTTCCGTTCTGTGGGGCGTATATCGGAGAATCTCCCGCCGCCATTCGATCGAGCAACGGAACAAGCCATCGACGGACAAGCGGATTTGGACCGTATGCGTTCCCTGGTGGGGCACGCGGCCGGGACAGTCTGGCTAACAGGCTGGGAGGACCCATTCTGGGGAAGGTGGAGACCTTCCCTGGACAACCAAGGGATGCCGCGATTCGGACTCCAATCTCCGTTCCCGGTGCTGAAGATTCCGGCCGTCTCCCGATTTCCGACGGGCCGTCCGCTCCTGGTTGAGACGGACGGCCGGGGTCGGTTGCAGGCGATTGGCGCGGTACAGGCCCTCCTGGCGCGACTGCTGGCGAGCGTCACGCCCGGCAAGCTGCGCTTTACCTTCATCGACCCCCTTGGCCTTGGGCAGAACGTGGCGGCCTTCATGCCGCTGGGCGATTACGAGGAGTCGCTGATCACCAGCCGCGCCTGGTCCGAGTCCGAGCACATCGACAAGCGCTTGAAGGAACTGACCGAGCACGTGGAGAACGTCATCCAGAAGTATCTGCGCCACGAGTTCAAGACCATCGAGGACTACAACCGCCAGGCCCACGAGGTGGCCGAGGCCTATCGGGTGTTGGTGGTCTTCGATTTTCCGGTGAACTTCACCGAGGCATCGGCCCGGCGCCTCGTGAGTCTGGTGCAGAACGGCCCGCGCTGCGGCGTCTACCCGATTATCCTGCAAGACACCTCCAAGCCGTTGCCCTACGGCTTCTCCATCCAAGACCTTCTTCAGTCGACCTCGGTAGTCCAGTGCAAGGACGGACGTTTCGTCTGGTCCGAGCAACCCGAGGATACCTTTACCCTTGATCTCGACCCCCCGTGTCCGCCGGCGTTGCTGAGCCGCATCATCAAGGAGGTGGGCGAGGCGATTAAGGCCGATTCCGCCGCCAAGGCAAAGACGCCGGTGGTGGTGCCGTATGCGCAGGTGCTTGGGCTTGTTGGTTACCGGCTGGAACAGCCTCAGGGCTGGTGGCGGCAAGGCGGGGTGGCCGATGGCGGGTTGAACACCTCGCAGGATGGGTTGGAGATTCCGCTCGGGTTAGCCAAGGCTACCGACGGGCGCTTTCTGGCCGAGCCGCAGTTGTTCAGTCTGAACGACAATTCGCCCCATGCACTGATTGCTGGTCAGACCGGCAAGGGTAAGAGCAACCTGCTGCACGTGATCATCACCACGCTGGGCGTGACGTACAGCCCGAATGAGTTGGAGCTCTACCTGGTGGATCTCAAAGGCGTGGAGTTTGCCATTTACGCCAAGGCGCGCCTCCCACATGCGCGAGTCATCGCTTCGGACAGCGGTCGGGATTTTGGTCTCAACGTCCTGGAGGGACTCGAGCGGGAGAGAATGCGGCGGATGCAGCTATTCAATGCCCAGACGGTCAAAGACCTTGCGGCCTACCGTGCCGGGATTGCGCAGCGCCTGCCGCGGATCGTGCTGATTATCGACGAGTTCCAGGAACTGTTTGCGGAGGATGATGAGGTCGCGCGGCGAGCCAAGACGCTGCTGACCGGGTTGGTGTTGACAGGGCGCAGTTTCGGTATCCACATGATCCTGGTGTCGCAGAGCCTCGGAGGCCGCGCCTGGGACCTGGGGCGGGTCGTGTTCGATCAGATGGCGATCCGCATCGCGCTGCCGTGCCGCGAGGCGGACTCGCGCCTCATCCTGGGCGACGACAACCCCGCCGCGCAGGACCTGTCGCGTCCCGGCGAGGCGATCTACAACGCCGACAAAGGCCTTCGGAGCGGCAACCACGCTTTTCAGGTGGCGCTGCTCGAAAACAAGTACGGGGAACTCGGTCGCTACCTGCACGCCCTCAAGGAGAAGGCGGCCATCGCAGTTCCGGGCCGGCGTCCGCTTATCTTCGACGGCGACGCGGCAGCCGAGCTTGAGTCATGCGTCCCCCTGGCACAGCTTCTGGCGGTGCCTGAGTGGCCGCCGGCCAGCGCGCCCGTCGAGCTCTGGCTGGGGGAGCCGATGGGGATGGAAGAGGCGCCGACCAGCATCCGCTTGGTTCGTACCGCCGGGGCCAACCTCGTGGTGGTCACGCGTGAGGAAGAAGAAGGGGTGGGTGTACTCACCGCCTGCGTGCTGGAATTGGCGGCTCAGCATCGTCCCGGTGCAGCGAAGGTCTTCGTCGTCGACCTCTGCACTCCCAAGACGTCCTGGGAAGGACTTTCCGATGAGCTGGACGACGCGTTGGCGCCCGTGCCGCTTCCCATCCAGGTGGTCAAGAAGCGTCGCGAGATCGCAGGGTTGTTCAATGCGCTGACTGCGGAGATTCGGCGGCGGGTCGACGAGGAGCCGAACGCGGAGTCATGGAGCGGCTACCTTGTCATCCTCGGACTGCAGCGCGCCCGCGACCTACGTCCCGACCCCGACCAGGGTTACCACGTCGGCGAGGAGGAGCCAAAGGCCAGCCCCGCCGAGCAGTTCGCCGCCATCTTGCGTGAGGGTCCCGAGATCGGCATCCACACCCTGGTTTGGTGTGACTCCTTCCTCAATCTGGCGCGCACCCTCGACGCACGGGCGCTGCGTGAATTTGCGTATCGGGTGGTGGGAAGCATGAGTCAAGACGACTCGATACGGCTGTTGGACGATACTGCGGCCTCGCGATTGGATCGACCGCATCAGATGATCAAATATGACGACGATCGCTCTGGGGTTCTGGAAAAATTCCGGCCGTACCGTATCCCGGCCACGGAATGGTTAGAGGGCATGGCTGAGACCTTGCGCGGACGCTAACGACATCACTGCTTTGGGGGATATACCATGAATGACGTCTATGTCGATCCAGAGAAACTCCGGGAGTTTGCCAGGGTGCTGAAGGATTTCTCCCAGTACGCCGAAACCTCGTTTGCCAACCTGAACGGCCAACTGGGGAGGTTACAGGACTCCTGGCGGGACCAGGAGTTTGAGAAATTCGCAGCACATGTGCGCAAGACGCAGGGGCGGCTAAAGGCATTCGCGAAGGAAACGGCGAAGACCGTTCCTGCATTGGAGCGAGATGCGGAGATTATTGAGCAGTATCGCAAGACCCAGTTTCCGTCCTAGGAGAAATCCATGCCACAGGTGAAAGTTAACCCGCAAGATCTGCGTCGCTTCGCTGTTTTTCTGGATGAGTTGTGCGCATCACTCCAGCATAAGAAGCGCAATACTGCGCATTCTTTCGAGCAGTTGCGTCAGACCTGGAAGGATGACAAATGCAAGCAATTCGAAAAGACCTTCGCCAGCACCAGTCAAGATCTCGATCAGTTCTTGAAAATGACAAAGGCCTATGCAGAGTTCTTGCGCAAGAAGGCAGCGAAGCTGGACACCTATTTGCGGTTACGTTGATAACACCGATCGCACTCGCTCTCGCGTAACTCGCTGCGATCATGGCAAGCGCTGAGCTTTTTTCACTCAACGTACTCACCGACTTGGCCGACGCGCTGGGGCGCTTCGGTAGTCGGGGGAAAGAGTGCCTGGATTTAGCCGAGGGCAACTTGCGGCGGCAGATGGCACAGCTCGCAGAGCGCCGCCAGGAGGCGGAGCGTCAGTTGCGGGTTTGTGAGATTGCCTGTGCTTCCGCGTCCGAGGAGGAAGCAGACGAAGCGGGACGGGCGCTGGCGGAGGCCAAGGAACACTTGAGCCTGGTCAGGCGCTGGCATGGGCGGGCAGAGGAAGCTTGCCAGGCTTACCGTTCATTCGCCAGGCAGTTCGAGCGCACGGTCTCCGACCACATCCCAAAGGCTCAGCTCAAGCTGCGAACCAAACATGACGAGGGGGCGGCGTACCTTGCCGTTCAGCTTGACGGCGACGTGCAGCCCATTCAGAGGGCCGCCGCGGCACCCCCGAGCCTGACGAACGCGCGGACACAGGAGGTGCCAAAGCTGGAGTCCGTCGTCCAGTTTTCTCTGCCGCCCGGATTCCGCTGGATGTCACTGGAGCACATCAGCCGGCGTGACGATCTCCGGCATGACGAGGGGTTCAGCAAGGTCAGCGAGCATGACATGCGTCGCGCCTTCGGCACGCTGCGTCGTCAGGTTCTGCCCTATCTGGACAGTCACCCGGAGGCCAACGGCCGGACGTTTCTGGATCTGGACGGGTATACGACCGAAGGGACGCCGAAGCCAAGGCAAATGACGTACGACGTGTTCTTCGGGGCGGGTGCCATCGTCCTCGACGGGCCTTATTCCGACGGGACGTTCTCGGTCACCAACGGCCGGCATCGCATAAAGGTCGCCCGCGATTTGGGGTGGTCTGCGGTTCCGGCCCGAGTCATCGAAAGTGGATGATTGCCGCTATGAGTCTTTTGCTAGAGCTTCATACTCGAATTAACGCCGATGATATCTCACTGAAAACCCAGTGGATCGCGACACGCCAGGCGTGGCGAGATACAGTGGGCGATAGGTTTGAACGGGAGTTCTGGCAACCGCTGGAGGCGGAATCCTCACGGTATCTGAATGCGCTGAGAGATCTGGACGAAGCGCTAAGGCAGGCCGACATCAACACGAGGTAGCGAGATCAAGTTGGGCCTGGCCGGACGGGGAATTCGCCCCGTCCGGAAGTGTTCGTCGGCAACTGCACGGCCGGTCCCACCCCCCAGACGGCCTTGATCATAATTGTGCGACACGAAGTCGCGTAAGTAATTGTTCTACTGGAAGTCTCTATATGGCGACCTGATGGAACCGACGGTTTCTCCCGTCGTAGCCTAGGAGCACATGCGAGACTGGTAACGGTCCGGTGTGA
>NZ_CAIKKU010000847.1 GCF_903828115.1 uncultured Thiodictyon sp.
CCGAAAGATGAAAGTTGCGGGCGCCATGGCCGTTCCCACACCCCGACCCACCCCCAGTGGGGGAGGGAGACGAGGAGCGCGCTCCCGGCGCGACTTTCACGGTAAAGCCCTCCAGGTCCGTCTATGATCCAACTCGGAATCGATCGCCTGCTCGCCGACCCGGGGCTGCGCCGGCCCCTGCACGGGCGCCGGGTCGCCCTGCTCGGCCACCCCGCCGCCGTCACCGCGCGCGGCCGTCACAGTCTCGACGCCCTGATCGAGTCGGGCGACCTGCGGGTCACCGCCGCCTTCGGCCCGCAACACGGGATGCGCGGGGACAAGCAGGACAACATGGTGGAGAGCGGCGATTTCATCGACCCCCGCCACGGCATCCCGGTCTTCAGCCTCTACGGGGAGGTGCGCTATCCGACGCCGGCGATGCTCGCGCACTTCGACGTGCTGCTGGTGGATCTGCAGGACATCGGCACCCGCATCTACACCTATGCGACCACGCTCGCCTATCTGCTCGACGCCTGCGCCGCCGCGGGCAAGTCGCTGTGGGTCCTGGACCGGCCCAACCCGGCGGGCCGGCCGATCGAGGGCAGCATCCTTGAGCCCGGCTGGGAGAGCTTCGTCGGGGCCGGGCCGCTCATCATGCGTCACGGGCTCACCCTGGGGGAACTGGCCCGCTGGTTCGTCGCCGCGCGCGGTCTGGATCTCGACCTGCAACTGGTGACCATGGACGGCTACCGGCCGGACGCGGCACCGGGTTACGGCTGGCCCCTGGCGGAACTGGCCTGGGTCAACCCCAGTCCCAATGCCTCCAGTCTGAACATGGCCCGCTGCTTCCCCGGCACCGTCCTGTGCGAGGGCACCACCCTGTCGGAAGGGCGCGGGACCACCGCCGCGCTGGAACTGATCGGGGCCCCGGACCTGGACTTCGGGCGCATCCTGGCCCGCATGGAGGCCGAGTGCGCCGCCTGGACAGAAGGGGTGTTGATCCGCCCCTGTTGGTTCGAGCCCACCTTCCACAAGCACGCCGGCCTGCTCTGCTCGGGGCTCCAGTTCCACACGGACAATGCCCACTACCGCCACGACCGGTTCCGCCCCTATCGGTTGACCGCGCTGCTGTTCAAGGCCCTGCGCCTGGAATACCCGGACTATCCGCTGTGGCGCGACTTCCCCTACGAATACGAGAGCGAGCGCCTGGCCATCGACCTGCTGAGCGGCGGCACCGCACTGCGCGACTGGGTGGATGATCCCGCCGCCGGCCCCGGCGACCTGGAGCGGCGCCTGGCCGCGGACGAGGCGCTCTGGTTCGAACAGACCAGGGCCCTGCGTATCTACGCCTGAACGGCGGTGCCGCCTTGGACCACGGTTTGCGCTATCAGCCCTTCTACTGCGAGGAGAACGCCTGGTGGCTCTGCGCCGAGCCGGCCTTAGGCCCGGGTGAGCGCTTCGTCGTCTTTCTGCTGAGCCGCGCCGGCCGCTGCCCCCTGCTGCACCAGCGCGCCGCCCCGCCGGGGCGCCTCATCGCCTGGGACTATCATGTGGTGGTGGTCGACGGCCAATACCGGGTCTGGGACCTGGACAGCCGCCTGCCGTTACCGACGCCCGGGGTCGACTGGCTGGACCGGACCTTCGCCCTGGCCGGGCAACTGCCGCCCATCTATGCCCCGCGCCTGCGCCTGATCCCGGCGTCCGAGTATCGGGCCGGGTTCGCCAGCGACCGCAGCCACATGCACGCGGGCGCGCACCGCTTCCAGCACCCGCCGCCGCCCTGGCCGCCGATCGGCGAGGGCATGACCCTGCACGCCTATCTGGACCCGGAGGCCCCGCAGCCGGGCCAACTGCTCGATCTTTCCGAAGCCCGCCGCCGACTGCGCGCGGCGGCCCCCGGTGCGCCCTGACCCGGGGCCGCCGCACCCCAGTGCGGCCCGGCCTCTCCGCGACCCGCAGCGCCGCGGTCGCACGCAAGATCGCGCCGCACTGGGGTGCGGCGCTCCCAGTAGCCGCGCCGCCCGGTGCCGGATTTGGGATACCATTTGTTGGTATCGCAACAGGAGACCCAGCGGAGGCCCAGATGCAGAAGAACACCAGCGTGATCCTTGGCGACCACTTCGAGCAATTCCTTGCCCAGCAGATTGCCCAGGGCCGTTACGGTTCGGCCAGCGAGGCGATCCGTGCCGGGTTGCGGCTTCTGGAAGAGCATGAAACACGCGTTGCCGCCTTGCGTCAGGCGCTCAAGGAGGGCGAGGCAAGCGGCCGGGCCGACTATTCCCTGCAAGGTCTGATCGAGGAACTCGACCGCGTCGGTACGCACTGATGCCCCGGTTCGTGCTGACCAAGGCAGCCAAGGACGATTTGAAGTCTATCGGCCGCTACACGCAAGCCACCTGGGGTCCTGACCAGCGCAACCGCTATCTGAGGTTGCTGGACGCGGGCTTTCATACGCTGGCGGATAATCCCCTGATGGGCACTGACTGCGGCGACATCCGCCCCGGCTACCGCAAGCACCGGGTTGGCAAGCATCTCGTGTTTTATCGTCAGAGCGGCACCGACGAGATTGAGATTGTTCGTGTCCTGCACCAGGGCATGGACGTACCTGGGTCCATGTCCGATCCCTGAGCCATTGATGGAACCCGAGAGGCCCCGGCATCCGTGAACCTCACAAACGACCGCGGCCTCGTCGCGGCTGAAGCCGCTCCCACGCGCGATTGCAAAACCCTAGCCTTTCTCGGATGATGGCCACTGCGCGACCTTGGACCCTTCGCAGGAGCACCCGCCGCCATGACCGCCCGCTTCGACCTCCTCGTCACCGCCGACTACCCGAGCCGCACCGCGGAATTCCGCCTGCTGGACGGCGCCGGCAACCAGCTCGCCTACCAGTCGACTGACTTCAAGACCATCCCGGCCGGCCGGCTCCAGGGCCTCTTCGACCTGCGGGACTATCTGCGGCTCTATGTGGACGAGGCCGGCCAGCGCGCCGCCCTGGGGGAGATCGGCGTCTGCATCGCCGAGGAGGTCCTGGGCGCCGATATCTTCAAGCACCTCTGGGCCGCGCGGACCCAGCGGACCCTGCGCATTCAACTGCCCGGGGCGGCGGAACGCGAGAACCCGCTCGCCGCCGCCCTGGCCCGGGTCCCCTGGGAACTGGCCCGCCCGCAGGCCGCCGCCGAGAGCCTGGCCGAGCGCAACCTCCTGGTCCGGGTCGTCCATGAGCGGCAGGACGCCGCTTCCACGCCCATGGATCTGGCGCCCGACGAACCGCTGCGCGTGCTCTTCGTCTTTGCCGAGGCGCGCGGCTCCCAGCCGCTCGGGATGCGCCGGGAGCGCCGCGCGCTCCAGCAGTTTTTCGCGCGCGAGGTCTACCCGGGGCGCCGTGTCATCGCCCATTTCCTGAGCCACGGCGTCACCCGGGAGCGGCTCATCGCCCAGGTCCGGGGCCAGGGCGGTTACCACCTGGTCCACTGGAGCGGTCACGGCAACCTCAATCTGCTGGAACTGGCCAAGCCCGGCGGGGCCAGCGACCCGATCTCCGGCCAGGACCTGCTCGATCTCTTCCTGGACGCGGGCGGCCTGCTCCCGCGCCTCATGGTGCTCAGCGCCTGCCACTCCGGCGACCTGCTGCGCGTCCGGGATTGGGACGACTTCCTCGCCGTCGCCCAGGGCAAGGAACCGGCGACCAAGGAGGCGCCCGTCGCCGCGGACCCCATCCGGGATCTGAACCTCGCGGACCAGCCCGGCTACACCGGTACCGCCCACGCCCTGCTGCACGGCGGGGTCCCGTCCGTCGTCGCCATGCGTTACGCGGTCGGCGACGACTATGCCCGCGAACTGGCGCTGCACTTCTACCGCGCACTGCTCGCCGACCCCAGGCCCAAGGACGCCGCCGCCGCGCTCACCCAGGCGCGCCGCGCCCTGCTCGCCGGACCGGCCGAGGCGCCGGCCTGGTTCCAGGTCTGCGACCACGCCACCCCGGTCCTCTATGGCGAGGAAGAGCCCGGACTGACCCTGAGACCCGGCCGCGGCGGCGCGCCCGCGGCGCAGGGCCGGCGCCTGCATCAGATCGGCGAACTGACCACCGCGGCGCACCCGCACTTTGTCGGGCGGACCTGGGAACTGGCCACACTCGGAGCGGACTTCATCGGCACCGGCCCCGGGGCCCAGACCAGCCCGGTCGCCGTCATCGTCGGCCTCGGCGGCATGGGCAAGACCGCGCTCGCCGCCGAGGCGCTCGACCTCTGGGAACAGGACTTCACCTGGGTCCTGACCTGGCAGGCCAAGCCCAGCCCGCTCGCCTTCGACGCCTGGCTGCGCGACGTCCATCTGAAGCTCTGGGGCGAACTGGGCCGCTACCACGACCAGGTCCAGGCGCACCCGGCCGAGGCCGTCCATCGCAACCCGGAGCCCGACTTCACCGGCCCCGAGCGCCAGGCGCGGCTCATCCACAACCTGGTCCGTGCCCTGAATGACGAGGCGATCCTGCTGGTGCTGGACAACTTCGAGACCAATCTCAAGGCCAGGGCGGAGCCCGATGCCGCCGGGGCCGATCCGGTCTGGGGGTGCCAGGACCCGGTGTGGGACCAGTGTCTTGAGGCACTTGCCGTGGGTCTGGTGGGTGGTCCTTCCCGGGTGCTCATTACCAGTCGGCGGCCGTTGGCGGCGTTGGCGCGGGGGTCGGTCCGCGCAGCGGACCCTACGGGGTTGGCGCGGGGGGCGGTCCGCGCAGCGGACCCGACGGGCACCACGGCGGACCCGGCGGGGCTCAGCGTCCTGCTCGGGCCGCTGCCGGCCGCGGAGGCGGCGCTGTATCTGCGCGAACAGCCGACCCTGGGCGGGATGATCTTCGGCACCGACCAAGCGGAGCAGCGGCTCGCCCGGCGCCTGCTCCATGCCAGCCGCTTCCATCCGCTGCTGATGGACCGGCTCGCCCGGCTGGCGGCGGACCCGGCCCTGCGCACGCGGTTGCTGGCCGCGCTCACGGCACTGGCCGAGGCCAAGGGGTTCGAGCGGCTGCCGGGGCTCTTTGCCATGCAGCCGGGGGACGCGGCGGAGCTGGCCTATCTGGAGGACGCGCTGGGGCGCTCGATCGGGCAGTTGCTCGATGACCTGAGTCCGGAGGCGCGGCGGTTGTTGTGGATCATCGCCTTGGCCAATCAGCCCGAGTCCCTCGGGCTGATTTGGGGGGTTTGGGGTGGGGAGGATGGATCTCAGCAGGGGCAACTGCGGCAGATCAAGGCTATGCTGGACATGCTGCCGATGCTCCCGCCGGAGACGCAGGCGCAAGTCCAAGCGCTCCTGACGCCGGAGTTCCGCGCGATGCTCGACGCCCTGCCGCCCGCGGTACCGGCGCGGCCCGATCCGGCCCCGCTGCTGCGTCGGCTGGTCGCCCTAGGCCTGGTGACCGAGGAGCGTGCAGGGGCGGGGGACGAGAACCCGAACCTCGGCTGTCACGAGTTGGTGCGGGAGCGCATCCGCGACTGGATGGATCGGCACGCCGAGGACCGGGCGGACCTGACCGAGGACGGCGTGCGCCTCGCATACGCGCAGCGGCTGGAGTCGGCGTTCAATGGGCTGCTGCACCAGGACATGACCGCCGCCATCCAGGCGGGCAGCCGCGCCCTGGTCTACTGCGTCCAGGCCGCGGCCTGGGATCAGTTGAGCGGCTTTGCGAGCGCCCTGGTCACCAGCACGCAGGACCCGGTGCTGCTCCAGGCACTGACTCCGCATCTGGAGGCTGCCGCCGACCTGGCACCGGCGGGCAAGCCGCGCTGGTCCTGCCTCTGCTACCTCGCCGATGCGCTGTGGAGGGCTGGCCGCCCTGACGCCGGCCTGACCTTCTACGAGCAGGCCGCTGCGCAGGCGAGCGCCGCCGCCGAGTCGGGGGGCGAGGGCGCCGGGTGGGCCTGGGCGGACCTAGCCGCGATCAGCGGCAACTGGGCGAATGCGCTTGGTGATGTCGGCGACCTGGACGCTGCCCGCCGACGGCACATCGAATCTGCTGAGGCGTTCAAGAGGGCCGGCAGACCCTCGGTCCATATCGTCGCCCACGAGTTGGAGGCCCTGCGCATCGATATCCAGCAGGGCCAGGTCGCCACCGCGCTTCCCGAGGTCGAGCGGCGTCTCGCCCAGGTGCAGGGGTGGTGGCAACAGCACAGGGCCGGCCAGTTGGTGCCCGAGGCCCCGGATGCCGAGTCCCTCGCCCGCACGCTGATCGGCGCGCTCGACATCGCCCGGCAGGCGGACTACGCGCAAGAGGACTGGGCATCCGCTCTGGTGCGCCTGGATGCCATCCTGGAGGTCAAGCGCGCACTGCAACGCCCGGCGGAGGACATCGGCGCCGATCGGATGAACCGTGCCAGTGTGCTGATGAAAATGCCGCGGCGCCTCGGCGAGGCCAAGGCCGAGTTGGAGACCTGTCTCGCGCTCTTCGAGAACAATCCCGCCTGGCGCGCCACGACGCTCAGTTCACTCGCCGACCTGTTCGACCGCCAGGGCGACCGCGCCCAGGCCATCACCCAGCAGCGCCGCGCACTCGCTCTGTGCGAGCAATTGCCGAACCCCGCCGACCGCGCCATCTCACACAACAACCTGGCCCTCTGGCTGGACGGCAGCGGCACCCCGCCCGCACTAGCCGAATCGGCCCGCCACCAACTCGCCGCGCTCGCCTACCGCCTCGTCGCCGGCCTGGGCCAGCACCTCCAGACCTCGCTGCACAACTACGCCATCGTCTTCCGCCGCGCCCGCGCCGCCGGCACCGAGCCCGCCATCCCCCTTCTCGCCGAGCTGCTCGCCGACCCCGCCTTCGCCCCCCTGGCCCAGTGGCTGCGCCAACGCCAGGTCGACGCCGCGCGCCTTCAAGCCGCCATCGACCAGTCCCTCGCCCAGGCCCGCCAAGCCGCCGAGACCCCGTAGGGTGCGCCGCGCGCACCCCGGTCCCCGCCGCGCCCAGCCCCCCGGGTCGCGCAGCGACGCTGTGGGAGCGGCTTCAGCCGCGACGAGTCCAGGGCCGCCCGCGAGCGCGCGTCGCGGCTGAAGCCGCTCCCACCGGGCCCCGGCCTGAGGTTCACGCTAAACCAGGCGCTCGCCCAGGCCCGCCAAGCCGCCGAAGCCCCCTGGTACCCTGTTTCGCCTGATCTTGCGCCGCTCA
>NZ_CAIKKU010000848.1 GCF_903828115.1 uncultured Thiodictyon sp.
CCAACGGTCATGGCACCCGCGCCACCCCGGAACATGTAAGTCCTCTCGACCGCTAGCTCGATGGCCAGCGTGCGGGGCGGCGTAGTCAGGGCTTCCAGCCCTGACTGTTCCAGCCCCGACACCGTCAGGCCAGGATGGCCTACCCATGCCCACCGTCATCGACCCACCCGCCACCGACAACGCGGTGCAGCGCATCCTGCTCGAAGGCATCCCCTGGCAGCGCTTCGAGCAGTTGTCCGCCTGCTTCGAGAACAGTCGTGCGATTCGCCTCACTTATCTGGATGGGCGCCTGGAGATCCTATCGCCGAGCGGGCCAGCGCACGCAACGCTCAAGAGGACCATCGGCTATCTGCTCGAGGCCTATTTCAGCGTGCAAGCGATTCGCTTCTACGGCCGCGGCGGCTTCACCCTGAAGCAACCCGGCCGGGCCGCCGGGGAGCCGGACGAGTCTTACTGCATCGGCTCCGACAAGCCCCTGCCGGACCTGGTCATCGAGGTCGTCGTCACCCACGAGGCGCTAAGTAAGCTCCCGCTATACCAGGGATTGGAAATCCCGGAGGTTTGGCTCTGGCGCAACGGCGATCTGGAGGTGCATGCACTCGATCCGGACGGCTACCGCCGCGGCAACCGCAGCCGACTGCTGCCGGACCTGGACCCGGCCCTGCTCGCCGCCCATGCGCGGATGCCGGACCAATACGATGCGGTGCAGGCGTTTCGGCGGGCGATCTCACAGTGAGAAGGCGGGTGCAGGTCGTAATCCCGGCCACCTGGCCGACAGCGGGGCCGCTGGTCCGCGCAGCGGACCCTACGGATCGCGGTCTATGAAACCAGCGCCGCCGTCGTCATGGGGCCGGTGTCGCCCGCGCTGCCCGACCGCCCCCCATGACCGCGGACAGCAGCAGGACGCTCAGTACGACGAGACCGGTACCGACCATGGCGCAGAGGAGGTAGCCGAACGACTCGTGGTGCAGGAAGGCCGGGGCATAGTCCGGCATGGGGGCCGTCCAGAACGCGGACAGGCGCTCCATCCCCTGCGGGACGGACTCCGGCGGCACGACGTTTCCCGAGGCCTGGGCAATCTGCGCCCGCACGGCCGTATCCTTGAGGTCATCCACACCCCATTCGCCCCAGGCGATCCCCCCGGCCAGCAACCCCAGGGGGCTTGCAATCAACAGCGCCGCCAGTCCGGCCCACAGGGCGCGGGTGGGACGCCAACCGGCCGGGGGCATCGCCGCTTGAGCGCCAAGGCTCGCGGCGGCCCGCCGTGCGGACAGGGACAGCAGTCGCGGGTCGACCTTCTGCACGTATGCCACGACACCACCGGAGATCACCGCCTCCGCGAGACCCGCAAAGGACAGGTGTCCGATCATCATGGCCGGAATGGCGATCACCAAGGCATAGGGTGCGTAGAGTGGCGCGCCCGCGGCGTCATGAAAGAAGATCGGTTGGATGCCGAACTGCACCGCGGCCAGCAGCGCCGCCACGTTGATTGCGACATAGCCGGCGGTCGCCGCCGCCACGACACGCCGCGGCGAGGTCAAGGGGGTATCGCCGGAGATCAATCGATAGACCCAGTAGGCGACCCAGGGGCCGGCAATCGCCATGTTGACGCAGTTCGCCCCAAAGGTGGTGATCCCGCCATCGCCGAAGAAAAGCGCCTGGATGAACAGGGCAATCGAGATGGCGAGCATTGCCGCCCAGGGACCCAGCAGGATCGGCGCCACCGCGAGTCCGATCGCGTGCCCCGTGGTGCCGCCGGGCAACGGCAGATTGAACATCATGATGACGAAGGAGAACGCCGAGACCACCGCCACCGTGGGCACCAGGCGCGTCTGCATCTGGGCCTCGACCTTGCGCAGCGCGACGAACCAGAACGGTGCGGCCACCGCATAGGCGGCGGCGCAGGTCAGGGGACTCAGGTAACCATCGGGAACGTGCATGGTGCGGTGCTCATCAGCAGAAATGTGTTGTTGTCCAGTCACGGCACGCGGCCGGACGGCAGCAGCGCCGGGCGCCGGGGGTCAAAATTCCGCCACCGCCCGCAGGCCGAAGACCCAGCCGTCCACGTCGTCCCCCTCGCGGTGCTTGTCCTTCATGTACTGGACATCCGCGCTGAGGGCGAGGTAGTCGTTGAAGGCGAAGCGGTAATAGGCCTCGAAGACGTTGGTGCGGGCGAGCACCTGATCAGCCACCGCCGGCGCCTCGACGGTCCCGTCGACCACCTGCGGATCGGGCGGCTCGACGATCGCGCCCTGGACCGCGGGACTCCAATTGGGTCCCTCCAGATAGGCAAAGGCGATGCCGACGTTGTCCGCCGCCCGGCCCCACGCGGTCCCCTTGAAGTTGAAGCCGCCGGAGTATTCGCTCTGAAGGTCGATCAAGGCGTCGTCGCTTTGCCAGCCCATCCGCAAGAAGACGCCGACCACGGGGCCGAACGCCTGGTCGAAGGACAGCACCCAACCGGCCCTCTTTTCGAGCTGTTCTCCCTGGGGGTCCAGGAAGGCACGCGAGGTGCCGGAATACATGACCCGGTAGTTGCCCTCGCCCAGGGCGGTCGTCAAGCGATAGTCGGCCTCGGCGGCATAGTAGTTGTAGTTGTTGCCGTCGTCGTTCTCGCCCACGTTCATGCCGATACCGCTGAAGGTCCAGTCCCGGAACTTCCACACCAGAACGCCGCCGCCATCGTAGGCGGGCAGAAAGGCGTTGCGGGAATTGACGAAGGCCTCGTTCATGAACTGGGTATATTCGCTGTTGGCGTAGGCGTTCTCGTTGACATAGAAGCCCGGGTCAATGATGCCGCCGGTGAGCTGGAGGGTGTTGTCGGCGGCGAGCTTGAAGGTGTGGGCGTACCAGGCCTCCAGGAGATAGCTGCGGTCGCGCCCGTTGATGTTCTTCACGCCGTCCTCCAGGTCCGCCGACCAAGGCTCGAGGGCGAAGGGGGAGTCTTGGTCGAGCCCGTTGCCGACCGCGAATCCGAACTTGACGAAGAACTGGTCCTGGTCGGTCGGGTTGTAGAACAGCTCCGGCTGGAAGGCCAGGGCACCCCGGCAGAGGTTCTGCGCGTCCGCGAGGCCTGAGACCTGTTGGCACTGGAAGGCCCCCGCCAGGAGGCCCCCGATGGTGAGTTTGTCGTTGACGTCGTAAGCGCGGGCGCTGCCGGTCGCTGTTACGGCGAGTGCCAGGGCCATGAGAGATGCCGGGTGTCGGCGGGCTGCGTTGGAGTCGTACATATGCGTGGGTTCGTCGTCCGGTGCCTGAAGATTTGCCGGCACCGACCGCCCTCGCGGGGACCAGCCGAAGCGCCGAGGGTGAAGATAACACGACTGCATCATTTGTGTTACCCCCTGCCGCTGCTGCAAGGGGCCCGGGCGCGCGGCCGGGCCGGCGGCTTGGCCTTGCCGTAGGGTCCGCTGCGCGGACCGCCGACCCCGCAGGGCACCCGTGGCCGCAACGATGATCAAGCCCATACCGGGTAGTCTTCGACGTCGGGCCAGGATCAGTTTTCCGCCCTCGCCGCCGCCAGTGCGCGCAGGTTGCCCCAGGCGTCAGCACACACAGCAGGGGCCGGTGGTCAGGGGCGGCAGGGTCAGGGCCAGGACCAGCCCCCCGCCGGCGAGCAACAGACGCTCGCCGGGGCGGTGCCGACGCCAGCAATTGGTCCAGGCGTGCCGGTCAATCGCGTGCATCGACGGCCTGCGCGTCGTGCCGGGCCCTGTCTGAGTGCCGGGCCCTGTCTGAGTCCGGTTTGCCCCGCTGCGACTCACCCCGCCGCAGGCCGAGGTAATAGCCGAGCAGACCTGCCCCCAGGGCCGCCTGCAGGGCAAACAACAGACTTTCGATCTCACCGCTCGGCGGCTCCCACAGGGGCCTGAACCAGGGCTGGTAGTCCGGTTGCGCCGCGGTGATCGCCGCCTGGGCCTGGGCATCGGCCCCGGCGAAGGGCTCCGCGAGCCCCCGGGGCAGCGGCAGGATCAGGGGCAGGACGGCGACCACCAGGACCGCCGCCACTAACCACAGGTTGATGCGTCTCATCGCACCACCCCCGGGGCAAAGGCCAATTCGTCGAGGTCGTCACGGCTGTACTGGATCAGCAGGTTGACCACCAGCACCGTGAGCAGCCCTTCGATGACGGCCAGCGGGACCTGGGTCAGGGCGAAGATGCTCCCGAATTTGGTCAAGGCGCCCAGGAAGCCGCTGACCGGATCGGGGAAGGCCAGCGCCAGTTGGGCGGCGGTGACCAGATAGGTCGCCAGATCGGCCAGGGCGGCGGCCAAAAAGACCCCCAGGCTCAGTGGAGCGCCCAAGGCGCGGGCGAGCCGGTAGACCCCGTAGGCGACCCAGGGGCCGGCGATAGCCATGGAGAAGATGTTGGCGCCCAGGGTGGTCAGGCCCCCGTGGGCCAGCAACAGGGCCTGGAACAGCAGCACGATGGCGCCCAGCACCGCCATCACCGAGGGGCCGAAGAGAATCGCCCCGAGCCCGGTGCCGGTGGGGTGTGACGAGCTGCCGGTTACCGATGGGATCTTGAGTGCGGACAGGACGAAGGCGAAGGCCCCGGCGCTCGCGAGCAGCAGCTTCGCCCGCGGGTGCTCCCGGGTCACCCGGGCGACGCTGCGCGCGCCCATGACGAGAAACGGCAGGGACGCGAGGCCCCAAGCGGCGGCGTGAATCGGGGGTAGAAACCCCTCCATGATATGCATGACAACGCTTTCCCCGCGATGAGGGGGATCGTTCTGGGGAGAGACCACGGGACGGGCAGGTCGGCCGACGGCCGGCCCCGGCAGTACCAGGCAAGCGAAGCACTTGCGTCTCGCCACCGGAACACCCCGCCCGGATTGACTGATCGACACGCGACACCGGCAGGTCTCCTGGCTTGCAGGTCGGCATCGACACCCACCTTCCCGACCCTTGCGGCGGCCAGTGGTGATCTCGGGTGCGACTCGCTGCGTACAGTTGCGGGGGCAGCCATGGCTTTGAACCATGTTCCCTTTTCATCCCCCGGGGCCTGGCCGCGGGGGAACCGGTGTCGTTCGTCGGCCACTGTAGGACCTTTTCGCCGGGTGGTCAAATCGGCTTCCGGTCTTACCGATGGCGTTAAATTGAGCCCTGTAGGCTCCTGCGCGCAAGCGGGGGAACGCGCGCGGTCGAGAGTCCGACCTCGGGCCTGGGCGTCGGCGGCAGGTTCAGATCCTGGAGCGTCGTGCGGCGCTGCGCCGCAGCGCCACGTGGCAATGCCTAACTGCCGGTATCATTGCCCGCGACCAGCGCGATCAGAAAGCCGCCGCTCAGGATGCCGGCGATGATGCCGGTAATGGTCAGTGCGTCGAAGCACATGGTTTCGGTCTCCGGATAAGGCCGCTGCGACAGTGTTAGTAACGAGTCAAGAACAAGTCGAACACAAACGCAATCGTTGTCGTTGTCCGTGTCGTTGTCCGTGTCGTTGTCCGTGTCGTTGTCCGTGTCGTTGTCGTTGTCGTTGTCGTTGTCGTTGTCGTTGTCGTCGTAATCCTAATCGGAAAAGCGATGCACTTTGGGGCGCGAGAGAGTCCGGGGCACCACGATAACCTCGATTACGACAACGACAACGACAACGACAACGACGCCAAGAAAGCCATTCTCTAATGGACTTGTTTAACTTATCAGTGCACCGAACCGCCAGGGGCGATCAGCTCTTGCAGGTGTTGAGGCCGAACAGGGTATAGGCCGGGCACCAGCCGATCAGGGCGGTCGCCAGGGGGACGATGCCGATCCAGCCCCAGACACCCAACTGTCCGGTGAGGGTCAGGGCGATCAGGGCAATCCCGACGAGGGCACGCACCGCGCGATCGATGGTTCCGGCGTTCTTGGTAAAGTTCATGAGTCAGGGCTCCAAATGGTTTGTCACTGGGTCTCCCAAGCGTCTTGGGGTCAGCCGTTACAGTACCAGGACAGGTATGAGACTTCAGTGACTTGGTCACAGAGGATCGAAGGCGATTCGCTCCAGACCACGGCGGTCGAGGATCTCGATGGTGGAGCGCCCGAGTCTGACCAGCCCTGCGGTCTCCAGGCGCTTCAAGTGGCGCGACACCACCTCGCGGGCGGTACCCAATTCCACCGCGATCTCCTGATGGGTCGCCGCCAGCGGCGACCCCGGTGCCTCGCCAAGACGCAGCAACAGGAAATCGATCAGCCGCCGGTCGATCGGCCGGAAGGCGAGTTCCTCCATGCGCGCAATTACCTGGGCAATGCGCCCCCCCAGGTTGGCGAACACGAAGCGCCGGAAGGCCGGTGCCTCCTCCAAGGCACGGTCGAAAACCGCCTTGCCGAAACTCAAGACCTTCACCGGGGACTCGGTGAAGGCCTCGGCGGGATAGTCGTCCCCGGAGAGGATGCAGCAGGTGGTCAGGACGCAGGCGTGACCGGGCAGCACCCGGTAGAGCAGTGCCTCGCGTCCGCCTTCGCCGATGAGCTGCACGCGAATACTCCCCGCCAGTACCAGGACATAGTTGGGGCAGGGCGAACCGGCGTGGAAGACGGGCTGGTCCGGCGGCAACTCCAGGGTGTGGGCCGCCGCGGCCAGGGCCCGGGTCGCCGGGTCGCCCGTCGCCAGGCTGGGGAACAGGCCGGGCCAAGTGGTCTCCCGCATATCAGCGTTCCCGCGGATAGGGCCAGGCTGCGACACCGCCCTCCATCACCTTGACATTGCGCCAGCCATACCCTTGCAGGATGGCCGCGCACTCATAGCCGCGCAGCGAGATCGCACAATAGACGATGATCTCGCGATCCTTGTCCGACGGCAGTTCATTGAGACGGGCGCGCAGGGCGCCCTGCGGGATCAGGGTCTCGCCGATGCCGAGCCGCTGCTCCTCGAACTCCCGGGGGGTACGGGTGTCGAGGATGAAACAGTCGGCGCCGGCATCGACGCGCGCTTTGACCTCGGTGACGCCGATACCCTGCATGCGCCCGAGCAGCTTGTTTTCCATGACGTGGGCGCAGACGATGACGTGATCGAGCGCCAGCGAGTAGGGCGGCGCATAGGGCAGGTCCGCGTTGGCCAGGTCAGCGATGGTCAACTGACCGCGGATCGCCATCGCCACCGTCGCGACCCGCTTGCTGACATCCCCGGGACCGATACACTGAAAGCCCAGGACCCGGCCGGTCTTGCGGTCAGCGACCATCTTACTGACCAGCAGCTTGCCGTTCATATAGCCGGGGATATCCAGCCCGGCCACGGTCACCGTCTCGATATCGGTCATCCCCGCGGCGCGGGCCTGCTCCGCGCTCAGTCCGGTGAAGCCGACCGTGTAATCGAAGATCTTGCAGATGCCGGTGTGGGTAACCCCGGGAAATTTCGCGCTGCCTTCCTGGATCAGGTTCTCGCCGATGACCCGCCCCTGAAGGTTGGCCAGATCGCCATAGGGCGCACGCACCTTCGCGCCCGAGATGAGCGAGGTACACTCCACGCAATCGCCGCCGGCATAGATGTCCGGATCGGAGGTTTGCATGAACTCATTGACTGCGATCCCGCCCAGGGCACCGATCGTGAGACCCGCCGCCGCGGCGAGCGTCGCGTTCGGTCTGACGCCGACCGCCACCACCGCCAGTTCGCACGGCAGTTCGGTACCGTTGTCGAGTTTGACCCCGGTGAGTTTTCCATCCTCGCCGAGGAAGGCGGCGACCCCGTTACCCTTGATGATATCGGCGCCGTGCGTGCGGACATAATTCGCGACCAGCTTCGACAACTCGACGTCGAGGAAGGGGAGTATCGCGGCCGTCTTTTCGATCACCGTCGTCTGGATGCCGGCCAGATGCAGGGCCTCGCAGACCTCGAAGCCGATGAGCCCACCGCCCACCACGACGGCGTTGCGGACCTGTTTGGCGTCGCGTACCGCACGCAGCGCATCGGCATCCGCCAGCGAATGCAGGCTAAGAATACCATCGAGATCCACGCCCGGTACGCTCGGATAGAGCGTGGTGGCGCCGGTGGCGATCACCAGCTTGTCATAAGGCAGGGTGCGGGCCGCGCCGCTCGGCAGGTGCTTGCAGGTGACGGTCTTCGCCTCCCGGTCGATCGACAGGGCCTCGGTCAGTACCAGCGCCTCGATGCGCTTGGCCTTCTCGAAAAAGCCGGAGTCCCGCACGATCCCGGCCGGGGTGCAGATCAGCAGATTGCGGTCATCGAAGACCCCGCCGGCATAATAGGGATAGCCGCAGGAGGCCATGGACAGGTCGGCCTCCCTCTGGATGATGGTGATGGCCGCGTGTTCATCCAGGCGGCGGGCCTTGGCGGCCGCCTTGGGACCGGCCGCGGAGCCGCCGATGACAACGATTCTGATCGGTTGCGACGACATACTGGAAACCCTCGGATTAGGAAAGATGCACTAAAGGGACTGTCTAGAGTACTATTTTCGTTGTCGTTGTCGTTGTCGTTGTCGTAATCGAAATTATCGTAGCGCCCCGGATTCTCTCGCACCCCGCAGTGCGTCGCCTCTTCGATTACGATTACGATTACGATTACGATTACGATTACGATTACGATTACGACAACGACAACGACAACGACCGTGTTTAGCTTGTTCTTGGCTCGCTACTTAGGCGCTGGTCAAGGCCGGGAAAACTCAGGCGTGCGCGTGCTCATGCCCGTGGCCGTGCGCCACACTCTCGTCGCACGGCGCGGCGGCCGTCAGCGCCCCGCCCAGGTAGCTCTCCAGCGATTGGCGCACCGTGCCGCTCGCGCCGGTGGCGGTCTTGATCCCCGCCTGGGCGAAGAACTCGATGGCCCGCCCGCCCATGCCGCCGCTCAACATCACCTCGGCATGTTGCTGCTTGATGAAGTCGGGGATCTCCCCGGGCTGGTGGTTTTCGGCAAAGGGATTGGCAATGGTTTGCGCCGCGCGCACCGTCCCGTTGTCCACCTCCACCAAGACAAAGAAGGGGGCATGACCGAAGTGCTGCGCGACCTGGCTGTCGAGACCCTGATCGGTTTCAGCGGTAATGGCGATTTTCATTTCAGACGTCCTGATTGATGGGTGTATTGAAGTTCATGAGGGCCGCGCTCATCCGCTCCCACACGGCGGCAATGGCAACCGCGGCCGGGGCGGCGGGGCGAAAGGCGGTGACCGCCTCGCCCGCCACCATGGCGTCGGCGACCGTCAGATCGAACGGGATAGTGCCGACGGTCGCGATATCGCTCGCGCGACACTGCGCCGCAATGGCCTCCACCCCCGCGGGATAGAGGTCGGCCTTATTGATGCAAACCAGCGCCCGCACGCCGAAATGCCGAACCGTCTCGAGGGTGCGGATCAGGTCGTGGATGCCGGCGACCGTCGGCTCGGTCACGATCAGCGCCAGGTCGGCACCGGAGACCGCCGAGATGACCGGACAACCGATACCGGGCGGTCCGTCCACCAGGAGCAGCAGCCGGTGCTCGTCCAGGGCACGCCGGCGGGCATGCTGCTTGACCAGAGCAACGAGCTTGCCGGAATTCTCCTGTCCCGGGAACAGGTCGGCATGATAGAGGGGACCAGAGCGACAATCCGACACGAAGAAGTTGCCGACCACCTGCTCGTGCATGGCAATGCCCCCGGTAGGGCACTGATAGACACAGGCCGCGCAGCCGTCACAGGCAATGGGGTCCACCACGTAGTACCCATCGCGCTCGACAATCGCGTCGAACCGGCAGACGGACTCACACGCGCCGCAGACCGCACAGCGATCCTGGTCGATCTCGGCCACCTGGCCGCCGCGAAATTCCTGCTGTTCCAGAATCCGCGGCTTGAGGACCAACTCGAGGTTGGCGGCGTCTACATCCGCATCGGCCAGCACCACCCGGTCGGCGAAGGGCCCCAGGGATGCCAGGTGGGCAAAGGCGGCCGTGACACTGGTCTTGCCCGTACCGCCCTTGCCGCTCAGGATGACGAGTTGCTTCATGCGGGCACCCGACTGATGATGTCTTCCAATAGATCACGGAACCCGGATCGGTATTCCGGCGCGGCGGCCACCAGACTGGTGCCGCGGGCGATGGCTTCGGCAATGCGCCGCTGCATCGGGATCCGCAGCAGAATCGGCAGATCGTTGGCGGCACACCAGGCGCCGACGGCGTCGTCGCCGATCCCGTCGCGGTTGACCACGACCCCGGCGGGCAGACCCAGGTCACGCGCGATGGCGGCCACCTGTTTCAGGTCGTGCAGCCCAAAGGGTGTGGGTTCGGTCACGAGCAGGACAAAGTCCGCCCCGCGCAGCGTCTCCACCACCGGGCAGGAGGCGCCGGGAGGGGCATCGCGGATCTCGATGTCGCGGGCCCCTTCGCCGCAGGCGGCGGGCGGGATCGCCGGGGACCACTGCTTGAGTTCACGCAGGATCGGCACCGCCATCGGCTGGCCGACGTTCATCACCCCTTGGGCAAACGCGATGCCCTCCGGGGTACTGCCGCTGTCGATCACCCCCAACACCGCGAGCCGCTCGCTGATGGCCTGTTCCGGACAGACCAGTGTGCAACTGCCGCAGCCGTGACACAGGTCCGGGAAGACCAGGGTCTTGCCGCCGATGACGGCGATGGCGTGGAACTGGCAGACCTCGGCACAGGTGCCGCAATAGGTGCAGGTCTGGGCGTCCACTTGCGGCACCAGGATGCCGACCTCGCGGTGGCTGTCCAGGACCGGGTGCAGAAACAGGGCGGCGTTGGGTGCTTCCACATCGCAATCGCGAAAGCACACGGCGTCCTGCTCCGCGGCCACCAGCGCCAGGCTGGTGGCCACGGTGGTCTTGCCGGTGCCGCCCTTGCCGCTGGCGACGACGATACGCATCGGCACTAGCCCCCGTGATGACCGGTGTGGCTGGGGGCCCCGGCCTGGATCAGGTCGCCGGCCTGGAACAGGGCCAGGATGTCGGCGGCACTGCGGGCCTCATTGCCCGCCGCAAGCAACATCGCGATCCCGGCGGCGGACAGGGTGTCGAAGGCCTTGGGTCCATAGGCCCCGCTGACGACCGACTGGGCGCCGAGCTTGGCGACGAGTTGCGCCGCCTGTACCCCGGCCCCGCCGGTCGCGGACAGGGCCGGGTTGGCATGGGCCGTCCAGGCGCCGGTGTCCGTATCGACCACACAAAAGGCGGCGGCCCGGCCGAAGCGGGCGTCGAAGGGTGAATCAAGGGTCGTACCGGAACAGGAAATGGCGAGCTTCATAATGGATGATGTCCGTGATTGACGAAGCGAGCTGCGCGGGGCGCTCCCGTCGGGATAGCCCCGCGGCTTCTCTATTCCTTGTGGAGTGCGTTGAAGCGTGCCGTCAGCCCCTGGATGGCCGCCTGCAGGCTGGTGATTTGGTCACCGATCCAGGACTGATTCTGGCTGGCGTCGGCGCCTGGGACCAGCCCCGGCGCACCGCGGCCCAGTCCACGACGACGACCGCCGAAGCCGCGACCGCCGGGGCGGCCGGCGCCGCCCTGCCCCGCGCAGCGTCCGGCACCGCGTCCGACATTTGTACCTTGTCCAGTGGGTCCGGTACCGTCTTTATATGGCATACTCTTTACCTCTCAGAGGTTGTATCAATCGCTGTGCTTGACGGTGTCATAAGCCGTCTCAAGCTGAAATCCTGAGGACCAGTGTAAGCAGTTCCTTTCGGCAAGTCGTTGCGAATTGCTGGTCAGAGGCAGGCGATCGACGGAAGCCTGCCAGGTAATTTGCGTCGAAACTCAGCCGGTGTCGATGCGGCCACCTGTCACGCCCTTTCAGGGCTAAGAGTACTTCTGCGCACAACCCAGGGCGCTGCCCTGGGCTGGTATGCGTGACCCCGTTGGGGTCAATCCTCTCACCGGGTGCCTTGGTCTCACGCGGCGGGTCAACTGGCCTGGCATCGTCGCGACCCTGAAAGCCCATCGCGTTACACAAGTCCGCAAGTCATTGCATATCCTACTGGGCACTGGGCGTCAACACCCGTGACGATCAATGTGTTACACACTTATCTAACGCGACGTTTCAAGCCCCGAAGGGGCGTGACATATCAGCCCAGGGCAACGCCCTGGGTAGTACGTTGTTAAGGATCTTAGCCCTGAAAGGGCGTGACATCGGCAAGCAGCCGACGTCGGCTGAGTTTGGACACCAATCACCTCTTGCGATGTCCGCTGGCCGGGCTCAGCATTTCCAGCCTGATAATGTTCGCCCACTTGATCCAAATCGCTGCGGCCACAACTGCGGGCATCACAGAGCAACAGGTTGAGCCGGCGCGTCGCAGCGCGGCGGCATCATCTCGGCGTTGTTGCCCAACCGTGCAGCACCACGATGTAAGCATATGTCAAAACGGCTAGCTCTGGAAACCAGAATCGGCTATCCTGTCAAGCCGAATCGCCCCACTTCACTGAGTATGGAGATTAGATATGAAATCCATTAACACTCGTTGCGCCCTTGGAATTTTCGCCCTTGCCCTGTCCGGCGCGGCGGTCGCCGCTGAGGTCAAACCCGCGGACCAGATCCAGATCCGCCAAGCCGGTTACAGCTTCATGAGCTGGAATATGGGCAAGATCAAGGCCAACCTGGACGGGACCTTTGATGCCAAACAGGTCACCGCGGCCGCCAACACGATTGCCGCGATTGCGAACTCCGGCATGGGCGCACTCTTTGGACCCGGCACTGACAAGGACATCGGCGACGTGCATACCAATGTCAAGCCGGAGTTTTTCCAGAACATGCCGGAGGTCGGCAAGCTGGCCGGCAACTTCGTCGCCGCGGCCGACAATCTCGCCAAGGTCGCCGCGACCGGCGATGCGGCCGCGGTGAAGACCGCCTTTGGTGATGTGGGCAAAAGTTGCAAGGCGTGTCACGATAAGTTCCGCGCCAAGGATTGACGTTGATCCTTAGGTGGCCCGGCGCCGCCCATCCGGGCGGCGCCTCCATCAGGGAATACTCTTCGCGCCGTTGTCGTTGTCGTTGTCGTTGTCGAGATTATCGTAGTATCGCGGCTTCTCCCGCACCCCAAATTGCATCGCTTCTCCGAGCACGACAACGACAACGACAACGATTGCGTTTGACTCGTTAGTATGTCACCAGGTGGGTACCGGTACGGGCAGCGGGGACGGCAAGAGTCCACCACCGGCAATCCACATCGCCAGAAGCGCCACCGCCAGTGCCGTGACCAGCGCCACCCACCCGCCCCCCGTTGCGTTGCGCGCGCCCGGCGCCGTGACCTGCTTCATCCCGTTCAACATGGGTGTGATCAGGTCATCGTTGTGGACATACGTATGGAACAGCACGGCCGCGACATGCAGGGTAATCAGGGCCCCGATGGGCCAGATGGCCTGGCGGTGCAGGCCGCTCAACCAGTCGCTCGTGCGCTTGGTAACCAGGTCCTGAAGCGGACCGTTGAACGCGATGTCATCGTTGGCAAACAGACCGCTGAAGGTCTGAAGCAACAAGACACCGAGCAGCACCAGGACCGACAGGGCGCCGAGCGGATTGTGACCAATCCCCTGCCAACCCCCGCGCAGGTAGGTCAGCAGTGTCTTGGGGCCGGGCACGAATTGAATGAAGCGCGCATAGGTCGAGCCGACCACCCCCCACAGCAGCCGAAACGTCAGCAGGCCGAGGATCAGCAGTCCCAGGCGACCGTGCCAAACCATCCAGTTCCCGCCCGTCAGCCCAGTCAGAAAGGCGCCGGCGACCAAGGCCGTCAGCAGCCAGTGAAACAGACGGGTCGGCAAGTCCCACAACCGAATAGAGTGTTGCTGCATCGTGTTGTTTGTCAGAGCCTTTAGTAAGGAGTCAAGAACAAGTCTAACACAATCGTTGTCGTTGTCGTTGTCGTTGTCGTTGTCGTTGTCGTTGTCGAATCGTAGAAGCGATGACCTTTGGAGCGCGAGAGAATCCGGCGCCCTCGATAAC
>NZ_CAIKKU010000849.1 GCF_903828115.1 uncultured Thiodictyon sp.
ATGAGACTGGGCAAGTATTCGAGCCTGTTTTATCAGTTATATAGCGCTTAATCGTGATGCGGTTTCGAGCCAAAAGCGCCGCAAATTGCTATTTTGTGCCGATTTCGCCCCGATTTCGCCTCGGCGCGCTGAGAAATCTCTATTATTTACAATAGCATAATACTTTCACAGTCTCGGATGCCCCGTCCGGCACGAGCCGGCATTAGAGTGGACGGGGAAAATGCCCGTCCGGCATGAGAACGCTGCCGCGGCGCCCGGGCCAAGGCCCGAGCGCCGCGGCGGGGCGACAATCAGCCCATCCGCTCGAAGATCGCCGCGATGCCCTGACCACCGCCGATGCACATGGTCACCAGGGCGTACTTGCCGCCGGTGCGATGAAGTTCATAGATGGCCTTGGTCGCGATGAAGGCGCCGGTGCAGCTCACCGGGTGGCCCAGGGCGATGGCACCGCCGTTCGGGTTGGTCTTGGCCGGGTCGAGCTCGAGTTCCTTGGCGACCGACAGGGCCTGGGCGGCGAAGGCCTCGTTGGACTCGATGACATCCATCTGGCCCAGCGTCAGGCCGGCCTTCTTCAGGGCCAGGCGGGTCGACGGGATCGGACCCTCGCCCATGGTCTCATGCGGTACGCCGGCCACGGCATAGGAGACGAGCCGGGCCATGGGCTTGTAGCCCGCCTTGGCGGCCACATCGGCCGCGGCCAGGACGAAGAAGGCGGCGCCGTCGTTGATGCCGGAGGCATTGCCGGCGGTGACGGTGCCGTCCTTCTTGAAGGCCGGCTTCATCTTGGCCAGGGCCTCCAGCGTGACGCCGGCCCGCGGATGCTCGTCGGTGTCGAACACCACCTCACCCTTGCGGGTCTGCTTGACGATCGGCATGATCTGGGACTTGAAATGACCACCGGCGATGGCGGCGGCGGCCCGGCGCTGGGACTCGACGGCGAAGGCGTCCTGCGCCTCCCGGGTGATGCCGTACTTGACGGCGAGGTTCTCGGCGGTGATGCCCATGTGGCCGACGCCGAAGGGGTCGGTCAGGACGGCGACCATCGAGTCGAGCGCCGTGGTGTCGCCCATGCGCGCGCCGGAGCGCAGGGCGCCCAGCATGTAGGTGCCCTTGGACATGACCTCCACGCCGCCGCCGATGCCGTAGTCGGCATCGCCCAGCATGATGTTCTGCGCGGTGGTGACGATCCCCTGAAGGCCGGAGCCGCACAGCCGCGACACCCCCATGGCAACCGACTCGATCGGCAGCCCGGCCTGGATGGAGGACACGCGCGAGACATAGGCGTAGCGCGAGTCGGTCGGGATGATATTGCCGACGGTCACGTAGCTGATCAGCTTGGGATCGACCCCGGAGCGGGCGATCGCCTCCTTCATCACGATGCCGGCCAGTTCGCTGGCCTCGAAATCGGCCAGAGAACCACCGAAGGCGCCAATGGGCGAGCGCACGGCGCTCAGAACGACAACATCTCTACTCATGCGGGTATCTCCTCGTTTCGTGTTGGATAGTTGATGGTGGTGGTGAGTCCACCCGGGTCGGGGGGACTGGGGTTTGTGGTCTGGGGTGGCGATCGTAAAGCCTGCGGCCGAAACCGCCAAGCGCCGCGGCGTTCCACGCCCCCGGAACGGGTGACGGGCGGGTCCCGGGACGGCTGCCCGGTGATTCCGATTTGACCCTGATCCCGCCGCTCACATAAAGTGCGGGTTCGCCGCCATTGTACGCGGCCAGCCAAACGACCAGAGGAGAACCTGAAAATGAGCGACACCAAGAACCCCTTCACCGATTTCGAGTCCCTGTTCAAGCAGATGCAGATCCCGGGCCTGGACATGGACGCGATGATGGTGGCGTACCGCAAGAACATCGAGGCGGTCACTGCGGCCACCAAGGCGGCCAGCGACGGCGCGCAGGCCCTGATCAAGCGCCAGACCGAGATCGTCAAGGACGCCCTGGAGCAGATGCGCGTGGCGACCTCCGAGCTGTCCTCCGTCAAGGATCCCAAGGAACTGACCGAAAAGCAGGCGGAACTCGCCAAGCAGGCATTCGAGAAGGCCTTCGCCAACGTGAAGGAACTGGCCGAGGTCATGACCAAGTCCAACACCGACTCCCTGGAAATCATCCAGTCGCGGATGAACGAGGGGCTCGCCGAGATCCAGGACATGGTGAAAAAGGTCACCAAGACCTGAGGTCTTGCCGGGCGGGTTTCCCGACCCGCCCGGCACCGGAAGATCAAGAGATTCTCTCACGGAGACACGGAGGCACGAAGAGAGAAATTTCTTCTAAGAACATAATGATGGGGTTCCGGCGGGCAGCCTTTGCCCAAGTGCTTGCGGCATTGCCTCCCGGCGCGCGCTTGCCGGGCTCAGTCGTTTCAGCGCTTGAGTGTTTCTTCTCCGTGTCTTCGTGTCTCCGTGAGAGGACTTGAGGCACCGTCCTCGTGCAGCGGCGCGCGCGCCTCCTCCTCGCTTTCGTAGATGTGGGGGGCCAAGGGGCGTGCGGCCAGGGCGCGGCCAAGCTTCATGCGTAGGAAGGTGCTGGTGGTGTAGCGGGTTACCCCCGCATAGTAACGCCCGGCCAGGTCCTTCACCATGGCGATGTAGGCCTCCTCCAGGTCCGGGCGGATGCTGAAGTGATCGTAGTTGAGGATCACGTCCACCTTGCGGCCCAGGGACCCAAGCTTGGCGGTGACCGCCGCCCGCACCGCGGCGATATCCTCCTCGGTCTTGATGGCCAGGCGCTCGAAGTTGACGAAAAAGCGCTGCGAGCGCGGGTCGTAAGTCAGGCGCTCGTCCAACGGGATCTCCAACAGGTCGGCCCGCAGTCCCATCGAGGGATGGCGGAAGATGCGCGCGTCCATCAGGCGCGGGGGCCAGTCCATGATCGGCCGGAAGGCCATGCGCGCCAGGATGTCGCGCTCCAGATCCACCCCCGGGGCGATCTCGATCAGTTCCAGGCCGTCCGGACGCAGACGAAAGACACAGCGCTCGGTCACATAGAGCACCGGCTGACCCTTGGCAACGGCATAGCGGCCGCTGTAGGTGCGATGTTCGACCTGCTCCACGAACTTGGCCGCGGGCCCGTCCTCGTGGATCTCCAGGCGGCCGTCCGCCACCGCGAGCCGACACTTGCCGGCGGTGAAGGTGCCGACGAAGACCAGGGTCTTGGCACTCTGGCTGATATTGATGAAGCCCCCGGCCCCGGCCAGCTTGCTGCCGAACTTGCTGACATTGACGTTGCCCTCGCGGTCCGTCTGGGCCATCCCCAGGCAGGCCAGGTCCAGGCCCCCGCCGTCGTAGAAATCGAACTGGGCCGGCTGGTCGATGATCGCCTGGGCGTTGCGGGCGGCACCGAAATTGAGCCCCCCGGCGGGCAGACCGCCGATGGTCCCGGGCTCGGTGGTCAGCGTCAGGAGTTCCAGGATGCGCTCCTCATGGGCCACGTTGGCCACCCCCTCCGGCATCCCGATCCCCAGATTCACCACGCTGTTGGGCTTGAGCTCACAGGCCGCGCGGCGCGCGATGATCTTGCGCGGGTCCAGCGGCATGGGGGCGACGGAGCGCATCGGCGCGCGCATCTCGCTCGCAAAGGCGGCATCGTAGGGCGTGGCGAAGGTCTGCCAGTGGTGCTCCGGGGCCTCGGCAACCACCACACAGTCCACCAGCACCCCGGGGATCTTCACCGCCTTGGCCGGCAGCGAGCCGCGCTCGGCGATGCGCTCCACCTGCACGATCACCAGCCCCCCCGAATTGTGGGCGGCGGTGGCGATGGCCAGGGCCTCCAGGAACAGGGCCTCCTTCTCCATCGTGATGTTGCCGTCCGAGTCCCCGGTCGTCCCGCGCAGCAGGGCCACGTCCACCGGCCGACTGGGGTAGAACAGATACTCCTGGCCCTGGAGGGTCACCACTTCCACGATCTCCTCGGTGGTGCGCGCGTTGAGCCTGCCGCCCCCATGGCGGGGGTCCACGAAGGTACCGAGCCCGATGCGCGAGAAGACCCCCGGACGCCCGGCCGCCACGTCCCGAAACCAGTGCGAGATCACCCCCTGGGGCAGGTTGTAGGCCTCGATCCGGTTGCCCGTCGCCAGCCGGCCGAGCTTGGGGGCCAGGCCCCAGTGGCCGCCGATGATGCGCCGCAGCAGCCCCTCGTGGGCCAGGTGGTTCAGGCCCCGCTCACCGCCGTCGCCCTGCCCGGCGGCATACATCAGGGTCAGGTCGCGGGGCTCGCCGGTCTCCAGAAAGCGCTCCTCCAGGGCTACGGCCAGGCCTTCGGCAAAGCCGATCCCGACAAAGCCGCCGGTCGCCAGGGTGTCGCCGCTGTCGATCAGGCGCACCGCGTCGCGCGCCGTGACCACCTTCCCCAGGCTGTCCAGGCTGTCCAGGGTCCGGGAGACGAGTAACGGGTGTGGCTTGCTCATGACGTGGACCAGAGTCTCCGCGGTGAAGGATAGAACAGGATGGCGAGGGCAATTCGGCGAAGCGCGATCTTAGCCCGAATGGGCCTGGATGGTAGTCCCGATCGAGCCTCCGGGACCCCGGGGCCTGAATTTTCCGCGGACGCGGGCGTCTCGGCCACAACCCTGGCCCCGCCGACCCGACTGGCGGCCCGCGGCGGCGGCGCAGGGTGCGATCAGAACTGATGTGGTGACCGAGATCCCGGGTCCGCTGTCGTTGTCGTTGTCGTTGTCGTTGTCGTTGTCGAAAAATCCGACCACGATTACG
>NZ_CAIKKU010000850.1 GCF_903828115.1 uncultured Thiodictyon sp.
CCACCACCCCCCCCCCCCCCCCCACACCCCCACCCACACCGACAACGACGCCCGGTCCGTGAGAGCGCCCGGTAGCTGTAGGGTACGCATCGCGTACCCGGCTCCGGCGGTCGTGGCGGCTTGACGCCCCACGGTGCCTGCGGTAACGTCGCGGCGCACCGAAGCAATGTCGGCTGCCGGGCCGATCGGTGAGTGCCAACGGTGACTGGAACCCCGGCCGTGCGTTGTTGCAGTAACGGCAAGGCCCAATGATATGAGCGACATCAGCGAACTTTACCGCAGCGATTATTCCGCATGGGCGCAGCGCAATGCCGCGCTGCTGCGTGCCGGCGACTTCGCGGCACTGGATATCGCGCACCTGTTGGAAGAACTCGACGACATGGGAAAGAGCGAGCAGCGGGAGCTGGAAAATCGCCTGACGATTCTGCTTGCCCATTTGCTGAAATGGGAATATCAGTTGCCGACCCTCGCCGCCCGCTGGCGGGAATTCGACGGGCGCAGTTGGCGTGCGACCATCATCGCGCAGCGTGACCGCCTCGCCAAGCGGCTGAGCAAGGCCCCGGGCCTGCAGGCAAGCCTCCCGGCCACGCTGGCCGAGGCCTATGGCGATGCCGCCCGGTTGGCGAGCAAAGAGACGCGGCTGCCGCGCGCGACCTTTCCCGCCGACTGCCCCTACAGCCTTGCGCAGATCCTGGACGACGGGTTCTATCCCGGTCCTGAGGCACCGCCGTGAGCCGGGCTGTAGCGGCGCCTGCGGCTACCCTTCACGTCCACGCGAGCCTGGGGATGGCGATGAACCCTCTCGGAGCGCGCCTGCTCTCGCGGCGGATTGCCATGCAAGTTACGTGGTTGCGCAACGGGCCGCGGCTGCTCAGGCGCCAGGGCACGGCTATAGGTTTGCCAGCTCAAGGATCTCCTCTCCGATCAAGGAACACCCGTTCGGCATGACATAAAAGATGAAGCGCATCCGGTACCTGCCATGGGGACTGACATAGGCGTCAATCTCCAGGACGGTGAATTTCTGCTTCGGATTCGCCGGATTGCGCAGCGGTGATTTCAGTACCGGACCTTCAAAGCCCATCCGCTCTTCAAACCCTTCGCCCAGGTGAAAGGCGAGTAGCTTCCGGGCCCGCTCCTGCGCCTGCGTGGCACAGGGCGGCTCAGCGGCCGGTGCGGATAAGCAGCCGGATTGAAGCAGGAGTGCGCAGATCAGGTATTTCATCGTTGGGTCTCGCTCGAAACGTGAAACGGTCGGGCTCGTGAGGAGCCGCCTCACACCCCGGCCCGCTACGATCGCCGCAAGGTCCCGCTCGCTCTCCGAACCGATGGCGGGGTTGGCCCCGGTCGTCGAGTTCCCAGTGGCGGGCTGGGCAGGCGTAGGGCGAGTTGAGGATCGGCCGGTCGAAGAAGGGGTTGCTCACGGGGGTTACCTGGCGTTCACATCCGGCGAAGGTGAAGAATACACGACCCTGGGGCGGGAGAGAGTTCCTGATGGCGCCGTCGCGTTGCGCCGTGCATCTTCGGCCGGTTCCGCGGTTAAACTGGCGGGTCTGTGACGCGCATCGCCCCGACCAACACCAGACCAGCGAGACAGCAAGGCCACCAGATGACAAAACTCAAACTCGGTATCCCCAAGGGCAGCCTGGAGGAGGCGACCCTGGCCCTCTTCAAGCAGGCGGGTTGGACCATCGCCCCGCGTTCGCGCAACTACTACCCGGAGGTCGACGACCCGGAACTGGCCTGCGCCCTGGTGCGCGCCCAGGAGATGGCCCCCTATGTGGCCAGCGGTACCCTGGACCTGGGGCTGACCGGCCTCGACTGGATACTGGAGACCGAGGCCCAGGTGGCGGAGGTCTGTACCCTCACCTATTCAAAGAGTTCCAATCAACCCAGCCGCTGGGTGCTCCTGGTGCGGGAGGAGTCGCCGGTGCGCTCGCTGGCGGATCTCGACGGCTGCAAGGTGGCCACTGAACTGGTGGGCTTCACCCGCCGCTATTTTGCCGAGCACGGGGTGCGCGCCACCGTGGAGTTCAGTTGGGGGGCGACCGAGGCCAAGGTGGTCGAGGGCCTGGTGGACGCGGCGGTGGAGATCACCGAGACCGGCAGCACCATCCGCGCCCACGGACTGCGGATCGTGGAGGACCTGCTGTTCACCGAGACCCGCCTGATCGCCAACCCGGCGGCCATGGCCGACCCCGCCAAGCGGGTCAAGATCGACCAGATCGCCATGATGCTCCAGGCCGCGCTGGCGGCGCGTCACAAGGTCGCGCTCAAACTCAACTGCCGCGCCAACCAGATCGACGCGATCGTGGCCCTGCTGCCGAGCCTGCACGCCCCCACCGTGAGCCACCTCTACGACCGGGAGTGGCTGGCGGTGGAGACCATCGTCGATACCGCGTCGGTGCGGGTGCTGATCCCGCGCCTGCGGGCCGCCGGGGCCGAGGGCATCCTGGAATACGAACTGCGCAAGATGCTCTAGTTCGCGGTCGCCGCAGTAGCGGCGACCGCGTAGGTTCGGTCGTGTTGAGGCCCGGGACTGTACAGTGCAATCGCGCGGCGGCGCCCGCGGGCGCGCGCGGGGCCGGTTGAAGCCTCGACCTCCTGGGCGATCACTCCCGAACTGGAGGTCGAGGCTTCAGCCGGACGGGGGCGCCGTAGTCGTACCGGGAATTCCTGTACCGTCTCTGCGCGTGGGGGTCTCGTAGGGTCCGCTGTGCGGACCGGCCGCCCGGGAAACCGCGCCGGGGCCAGCCCCGTAGGGTCCGCTGTGCGGACCGGCCACCCGGGAAACCGCGCCAGGCCCAGCGGGCATCCGCCGCCGCGTCACCGTCAGCCCCGCAGCCAGGGCTCCAGCAGGTCCGCACTCTCCTCGATCCCGCTGGGCGCCACCGGCGCCGGCCGCCCGGCGGCCAGCAGCGCCGCGATCGGCTCGGCGACCCGCCCGGCCGCCAGGTCCGCAAGGCTCAGTTCCCGCGTGGGGACCACCATGCCCAGCCAGGCATCGAGCGCCGCCGCCTCCGGCCAGTCCTCGCGGGGCAGATGCAGTACCGGCACGCCGTTGCACGCGGCCTCCGCATAGGTGCCATACCCGGGCTTGCCCAGGATCAGGTCGACCGAGCCCAGCACGTCCAGCACCTCGAGCCCGTGCTCGCCCAGGGCCGCGGCGTCGCGTCGGCGCCGTCCCGGGAGTTCCTGCACCACCCAGTGCACCTGGTCCTGCTCCGGCCAGTCCCGCAAGGGGTCGAGCCCCTCGAAGCCGCCGAACTGCATCAGCGCCAGCGGCCGGTCCGCGGGACAACCGAAGCGCTGGCGCAGTTCCGCCCGCCGGTCCGGAGCGCGGCGGGCGATGGGGCCGACAGTCCGGGCGTTCGGCAGCCACTGCATCGCCATCGCGGGCACCGGGCGGATGAACAGGTCTGCTTGCGCATAGACCCGCCGCAGGTGCGCGAGGAGCGCGTCCGGCACCTGGTCGCGCAGCGGGCACCCGTGCAGGATGTCGTACCAGGTGAAGGAGCACAGCCCCACCGCCGGAATGCCGAGCCGCCGCGCCGCCTCCAGCGGCAGCCAGGGCACGTCGGCCAGCACCAGGTCCGGCGCCAGGTCGCGCAGGGTTGCCAGTTGACGTTGCAGATGCCGGTCGTAGTCGGCCTCGAACGCGACATAGGCGGCCAGGCTCTCCTCCCAGCGGGTGACCAGGGGTCCGTCCATGATGAGCCCCGGGTCCGTGGGTTCATGCAGTTGGGTGAATCCCAGTGGCAGCCGACGGCGGGCAAAGGCGGGGTCGATGTCCGACTGGAGCGTCACCCGCAGCCCCGGCACCCGCCGGGCGAGGGCCTCCACCACCGGCGATGACTGGGCCAGGTGCCCATAGCCATGGGCGGTGACGGCGAGGAAGAGGTGGGGCATGGGGGGGACCGGGCGGTTGGGTTGGCG
Organism: uncultured Thiodictyon sp.; assembly: GCF_903828115.1. GTDB lineage: Bacteria > Pseudomonadota > Gammaproteobacteria > Chromatiales > Chromatiaceae > Thiodictyon. Next base: position 3,934 of record NZ_CAIKKU010000850.1, read on the forward strand.
CCCAGGTTACCAGGCTCCGCGGCGGGCTGGTCCGCTTTGGTATACTTTGTCTATTCTCAGATTCGCACCGGGATTAACCATGTTGACCGTAACCGCCGCCGAGCTGCAACGGCATTTCGGGCGTTATCGGGGCAGTGCCCTGCGGGAGCCGGTGGCGATCACCGCGGACGGCCGAGAGAACCTGGTCCTGCTTTCCGCGGAAGAATACCGACGCCTCAAGCGCCGGGATCAAGAGGCATTGTCGGTGGAGTTGCTGAGCGACGCCGAACTGACGGCGATCACCCAGGCCCGAGTACCGGAAGCCTACGCGCACCTCGACGCCGAACTGGACTGACGCCGGTGCCCCTGCCCGAGCCCCATCCGGGACTGGTCATCGGCTACCGCTACCTGTGGGATGCCGAGGCGCAGGCGGGACATCAAGAGGGGCGCAAGGATCGCCCCTGCGTTGTCGTCCTTACGGTGACGCAAGCCCAAGGCGGGCCGCTCGTCACGGTCGCGCCGATCACCCATGCGGCGCCCCGGGACCCGGATTGCGCGGTCGAGATCCCTCTATCGACCAAACGGCGCTTGGGACTCGATGCGCAACGCTCCTGGGTCTTGGTGTCAGAGGTCAATCGATTCGTCTGGCCCGGCCCCGACCTGGTGCCGATCTCGCGTGCCGCGCGCGGGCGGTACGACTTCGGCGTCCTGCCGCCGCGTCTGTTCGCGCAGGTCGTCGAGCAGCTTGTCACTGTTGCGCGATCACGCAAGGCGAAAACGGTCGTTCGCACCGACTGACTCCCAAATGCCTGCGACCAGATCCATGCGCGCCGCCAGTTGGTCCTCCTCAATATCGGCGCTCCCCCGGCAGCTTCGCTTAGTTGGGGCGCTCCTGCCCCAGGTCACCCAGCAGTAGGTCCAGTTGTCGGGCTTGGTTGCGGTCCTCGGGACGGTGCGCACCTTAGGCTTGGGCACGAGCACCGCGGCGGTTTCCAGGTGAATGAGCAAGGCATCGCGGCGGTGGTGGTCGGCGACGCTGCTCCCGGTCATGGCGCGGAAGGCATCGTGTGAATGGCCGAAGGATGGTGCTGACCCCGGACGGCGAGGCCTCGATCATCGTTCCGGCCGCCCCAGGCCGGAGCCCAAGGCTTCAGCCTTGGATTTGCAGGACCAAGGCTGAAGCCTTGGACTCCAGAAGGTAGCCGCTGGGCGGAACGATGATCAAGACCGACGGCGACAACCTGAACCTTGCGCATGGTCGCGGATGGGTGGGCGGCGGTGTATCGGCAGTACTGCAAGGACAGCGATTTCACCCGACGGGAGGAGGCGGTGCGGGCGGCGGGGTTGGGGATCGGGGCGGAGGCGGGGGAGCACCAGACGCCTCGGTGGTACCGGCTCGCGCCCCGCAGACCGGCCGATCCAACGGCCGCGCGGCGCGCGTTCGGGGCGATCAATCGGCGCCACCCGGCCGGACCAGGGACTGGGGCACCACGTCAGCAGCGGCGAATCACCACACCCACGGACCTATCGGACACCTGCCATCGGCGGTCCATATTCCCTGCCTGAAACGACAGGCTATTCGTCCTCATCCCCCCTTCTGATGTGTAGTGGCACTCATTGACGCGCCGCGGCGCCCAATACCCTCGCCATCTTCTCTATCGCTACGTTTCCTCTGAAAACCTGCCCAATGGTGCCGGTCTGCCTTGGGGCCGAACGCGCCCTTGCGGGCACTCCATGCCTTCGCTATCTGGTCGAAAGCTCGCCCTGAACCACGGCTGACGATAGGTCACCAGCGCGCTCACCAGCGTTCACGGGTTCCGCCGTGGACTGCAACGGTTGACGTTGCGCGTCACGGCGCCGAATACCGAATGAACTGGCGCTATCTGTGACCCCGCGACGCTGAAGCGGGGGAGCGACAAGACGCGTTTCGAGTTTGCACCTTGGCGAATGGCTTTGTGGCTGGCATCGCCCACGCCTTTCCCCCGTACGGCACATCGATTCGCCACCCCCTTACTGTCGGGTCTCTATTCGCACAGGCTTCATGTGCCACAAGGAAAGTCTGAAAACGTCGTAACCCCCTTACTTTCGGGTCTCTATTCGCACTCCCTCAATGTCATCCAAAACACCGGTCTCGTGGTCGTAACCCCCTTACTGTCGGGTCTCTATTCGCACTGGCCTAGCTTCCTAGGGACCAAAGGAAGCGGTCGTAACCCCCTTACTGTCGGGTCGCTATTCGCACCATGATGTAGAAAATAACTGTAACCATTACAGTTGTCGTAACCCCATTACTATCGGGTCTCTATTCGCACTAAGGGGATCGGCGCACGTCGCCCCGTTCCCCAGTCGTAACCCCCTTACTGTCGGGTCTCTATTCGCACCGGGAGTTCTGTCGCAAGCAAAATTGCGTAAAAGTCGTAACCCCCTTACTGTCGGGTCTCTATTCGCACGTGGCACCTTGGACATTCCACGCCTCCCACCGTGTCGTAACCCCCTTACTGTCGGGTCTCTATTCGCACCAAAGCTGCGATTGTCATGCACCGCGGGGCGACGTCGTAACCTCCTTACTGTCGGGTCTCTATTCGCACTTTTCAACCGGTCAAAAATGGGGAGGTACCCAAGTCGTAACCCCCTTACTGTCGGGTCTCTATTCGCACCGAGTTTGGAAACGATGAAAGATCTTCTTTGTTGGTCGTAACCCCCTTACTGTCGGGTCTCTATTCGCACTGCAGATGAGATACTCGATACAGAACGCCTCTCCGTCGTAACCCACTTACTGTCGGGTCTCTATTCGCACGGCTTCCAGTTTTGTGAGGGCGGATGTAACGCGTCGTAACCCCCTTACTGTCGGGTCTCTATTCGCACCAAATTCTGCTGTCAAAGACCTTCACCTGGCGTCGTAACCCCCTTACTGTCGGGTCTCTATTCGCACGCGAAGTGACCCTCCTCGCCACCCAAATCACCGAGTCGTAACCCCCTTACTGTCGGGTCTCTATTCGCATTTTGGGGAGATACTTCTATGTAAATGGAATTGCGTTGTCGTAACCCCCTTACTGTCGGGTCTCTATTCGCACCAAGTCTGGAGAGACAAGCTGCCAATCTTGTGGTCGTAACCCCCTTACTGTCGGGTCTCTATTCGCACGGCGTTTCTCTGGGGTAGCACCTTCGTGGGGAGGTCGTAACCCCCTTACTGTCGGGTCTCTATTCGCACTTTCTTCATGATGTCATGGAGGACTGCGGAGCGTCGTAACCCCCTTACTGTCGGGTCTCTATTCGCACGCCAAGGTTTTTGGTGGGGTGTAGCTCAGCTGATGTCGTAACCCCCTTACTGTCGGGTCTCTATTCGCACACTCACATTCGGCGCGGGTGCAAAATCCCGAAGTCGTAACCCCCTTACTGTCGGGTCTCTATTCGCACAGTGGGTTGGTTTTTTAGCCGTGGGATTCTTTGGTCGTAACCCCCTTACTGTCGGGTCTCTATTCGCACCGGGCGATTATCCGATTACGTAACCAAGACCGAGTCGTAACCCCCTTACTGTCGGGTCTCTATTCGCACTTCATTTCTACGGATTGGCAACGTATTCAGCCTGTCGTAACCCCCTTACTGTCGGGTCTCTATTCGCACCTCAGATTCCCGCGGGAACTGTTCCCGCAATTCGTGTCGTAACCCCCTTACTGTCGGGTCTCTATTCGCACGGCTCTACGACAAGAAAGGAATCTTCCACCCATAGTCGTAACCCCCTTACTGTCGGGTCTCTATTCGCACATCCAGAAGACCATCGAGCAATCGAAAACTTTGGTCGTAACCCCCTTACTGTCGGGTCTCTATTCGCACCGAAGTCAGCGGTAACTGCGACGGTTGCTTTGGTCGTAACCCCCTTACTGTCGGGTCTCTATTCGCACCCTCCCGCTTCGCTAATACCGATTAAAAACATCGACTTGGAGTGTCGCTTTTTTGACACGCTTTTGCCTCTGGCGAGTTAGGTGCAGCCCGCGGCTTGAAGGCCGCGCGCTGGGTACAGTCTAACAGGCTCGCAGGCCGAGAGTCGTGCGCGGCGCTGACGGGACTGGACCTTGCTCAGCGCGTGGGTGGTTGGGAGGCTGGTCAGGGTCTGGCCAGGGTGATGACCAAGCGACCACCGAAGAATTCATGCTGATTCAATGCAGTCATCGCTTGTTGGCCGTCCGCAGCGCTCATGAGGACAGTGGCAGTCACGGGCCTGCCCCGCGGCTTGGAGACGGATACCTGGGCGGGGCCGTGGCCGTGAGCGCCGAACAGGCGCTCCAACTCGTCCCTGAGTTTGCTGAACGATTGATCGCTGGGCAGGCCGGTCACCTCCATCGGCATCCACACCGGCAGGGTGGGCAGGTAGGGGGTCTTGGGGTTGACGGGCTGGAGGGCGGCGGGCGCTTTGGCCTTTTCGTTCTGAACGTGCCAGGCGTAGGTCTTGAGTTCCGATTCCGCTCCATGCCGGCCGTCCCGGCTGGGGAGTTGTGCCGCAATCAAGGGGTGGTGCACCCAGGCTGCGGGTTCCAGGGACGCGGGATCGCCGAGATGGGCGAGGATGGCGCGGCTGTGGTCATCGACCAGATCCGGCTTCCAGGGCAACTCGCTCAAGGGCGGGTAGCCGTGTTCGCCGGGCGCCGGCAGATCGTCGCGATAGCGTGCGGGCCAGGTCGGCAGCGCCGTCGGGTCGGGAACATGGACGCGGTGATAGCGGGCGGTCTGGGTCAGGGCAGCGCGGCTGTAGCGGGCCGCGCGCTCGATGATGAGGATCGCCTCCAGGCGCAGGCGAACACTGCCGAGCCCCAAGGGTTTACCCAGCCCCAGCCGGTGTTGGAAAGCGGCGGACGCTGGTTGGCCGGATTGCTGGTCGGGTTCCAGGGCGACACGCAACAGGGTCAGTTCGGCGTCGGTCAGGTTGTCGAAGTCGATGTGGAACCAGAAGGCTTGACCGGCCGCCATGGGCGCGCAGCACAGCTTCTGCTCGGCGTGCCCGTCCTCCCGGCTTTGCCACCACTGGGCCGCGACTTGCTTTTTGGGATGGGGGAGATAGCGCTTGCGCCCCTTGGGCTGGTCCTGATCGGGAGCCTCGCCCAGTCGGATCTTGCGAATGTGGACGCCCGGTTTGCCCGCGGGGTCAAAGTAAAGGGGCGGGCACGGCGGTTTAGGGCTGGCGAGGATGCGCAACGGTTTGGCGTCGAGAACGCTTACCTGTTGCTGTCCGGGCCGGTAGGTGGGCAGGGCATCGAAAAAGCGCAGGCGACTGGCAAGGTTCTGGCCGCGGGCGCGAGTGCGTTCGGGCCGGTCCTCGACCACGCCGAACAGGGCCTCGACAGGGGTCAGGGCGCTGCGCCCGTCATGGCCCCAGGGGACCAGGTTGGCCCCGATTGCGCGGAAGAAGTCGAAGCTGCTGCCGCTGACCTCCTTGCGCCAAATGGCGGAGAAGCTGATCTCGCTGACTTCGGGCTGGCCGTCCCCCTCTTGTCGGGTGGTGAAGAAAACAGGCATCCCGGGTTCAGGGCGCCAGGTCTCGGGCCGCTCGAAGTGGGGCTGTCCTGGGCGGTACTGGGCGAATGCCTTCGGGAACTTCGACGCCTTGGCCTCGCCATGCAGGGTGCGCTCCGCCAGGACACGCTCGACCCAAAGGCGCGAGAAGGTTTGCAGCACGGGTTCGGGTATGAGAATGCCGTTGCTGCCTGGGGCATCCTCCGGCCTCACCAACCAGCGGTCATGGTCGCGATCGATGGTGCCCTTGCTGGGCAACGCCTGGCTGGCCGGCTTGCGCACCGAATAATGCCGCTCCTCCAACACCCGCAGCGCGGATTGGCTGATGGCTTCGGCCACTGAACCGATCATGCCGCGCAGGCTGTTGGCGGGGATGGCGCGGTCGCCGCGGCGCTCGTAGGGTTGCGCGGTCTTGGCGCCGCCTTTGGTCTCGGGGTCGGTCTGGCGGGCGCCGACGAAGGTGGGGGTGACGAGTTCCAGCCGGCACAGGATGCGCCCGCAGTGGGTGCCGGGGAGCCATCGATCGTGACGGGTCGGGCTTGGCTGACCCTGTTCGTCCACGCCGGTTTCGACTTGCGTCCAAGGCGTGAGTTGGACGGGTCCGCCCTGCACCTTGCCGCTGACCGGGACGAACTGGTAGGGGAGGTGAAAGCGGGTCGCCGGCGGCTCCGCCGGACTGCCCGCGGCGGGTTGAGGTTGGCTCGCGACGGTGGGTGCGTCGGCGCGCACGGGCGCGGCGTCGGTCTTGGCGGGACGCTCATCCTGCCGCCCGCGGCGGCCGCCTCCGAACTGAGGGCTCCTACTCATCGGCGGGGTCTCCCGGGATCAGGGTTGCGGTGGTTGCGCGCGGCGCGGCGAGCGTGTCGCGGATGTGCTGGTGGAGTGCGTCGATCCAGTCGCCGGGGTCGCCTGCGCCGGCCGTGCGCGCCCACGCCAGGAGTTCCGGCCAGGTGGTGATGGTCTGGTCCCCGATCAGGAAGGCGGCACGCACGGCCCCATAGCCCTTGGCTTGCCCCCAGCCGACGGCGAGTTCACCCTCCAGGGCGTCGCGGGCGAGAAAGAGCAGCAGGGCCTTCCACCAGTCGCTGTCCGGCAGGCGGTGCGATTCCAGCAGCAGGCGCCCCTGGTAGCTGCCGTCGGTGCTGGCCTGGACGTGGAACAGGGCACCCTCGCCGGCCTGGCCCTTGACCGCGCCGGTGAAGCGGTCGATGGCGTTGAAGTATTGGTCATGGAACCGCGGCTGATCCTGGGGCCGCTCGGAGTCCGGGGCCGGGGGCTCGGCATCCGAAATCCAGAGGGTGCCGCGCCGCCCGGCGTTACCGAACAGATCATCGATCAGCCGGGCGGCCGTGGCGGTGGCCGCGTCCGGGGCCGCGCCGGGGCTCAGGTGCCGATGGGCGATGCCGGCGATGATGCGCCCGGCGCGGGCGCGGACTGCGCCGACCAACCCCTTGCCGGGAATGAGCGGGGTGCCGTCCGGTCGGCGACTGTACTCATGGGTGGGCGGCGGATCTTCGCCGGCCTTTTTCTGCTGGGGGGTGAGCGGCGCGCGGCGGTAGCCCGGTTCGCTGACCAGGAGGGGGCCCTCGGCGTTCAGTCGGTAGCCGATCGCCGGCGGGACCTGGACCGTCGGCGGCAGTGTCGGCGTCAGGTCGCTCAGGTCCTCGAAATAGGCCTCCGGCGGCAGGCGCTCCTGAGCGAGCCAGTCAGCGAGCCCCGCGGGGGTGATGCCGCAGACCCTCTCGCACTGCCACTGGACCCGCCCCCAACCCTTGCCGCGCTTACCGCCCAGGCCGGACCAGAGTCCGCCGTCCCAGCGCCGCAGCAGGCCCAGCAGTTGCGCCAACTCCGCACGGTCCAGGTCGTCGGCCTCGAACTCGATGCGGAAGACGCTGCCGGCCGGGACCACCTCGTGGCTGAAGAGCTTTTTGTGCTCGGCCGTGCCGGTGATCTGATCGATCCGGATGGCATGACGGGCGGCGGTCTGGCGCGCGACGGACCAGTAGGCGGGGGGCTGGTGTTCCGGGAAGGGGGCCGGATCGCTCAGGAAGGCGTCGTAGACCCGGAGCTTGCCGGCCTGCCCACCCCCCTCTTGGGGCGTTTCGACGTAGCCGAACCAGCGGCGGGTGAAGGCGTGATGGGCGGGCAGCAGGTTGCGCAAGGAACCGCGCAGGCTGCTGCCGGGGAGGTAAGGGCCGCGCTCCGGGGTCCAGCAGACGCCGTGGTAGGTGGGGTCGGTCTCCAGGTCCGGTGCCTCGCGGTCCTGCGGCAGGCCCTTGCGGTCTTCCCAGGCCAGGGTGGCGCCGTCGCCGACATGCAGGTCGCTGTGGCAGGTGAGGCTGCCGCAGATGCGTACACGGCGGTAATCCGGTTGTGATTCAGGCATGGTCATCCTCCGCCGTGGGGGCCAGCGTCCAGTGCAGATCGGGGTTGATCGCGACCTCGCCGTACCCGTTCTGGGCGAGCCAGGGATTGCGTCGCCAATCGGGGTCGAAGCCGTGCGGCGGGGGCAACCCATGGTCACGCCAGCGGGCCAAGTGACTCGCGGCGGCGCTCTGCTGGCCCGCTACCACACGCAGCGCGAAGACGCTGCCCAGCTGGGTGAGGACCACCGGGCGGTAGGGTTGCTCCTTCCGCCGGAAGTGGTTCCACCAGTAGATGCCGCCGCCCAGGGCCTGGGAGGCATAGAAGTGGCTGAGTGTCAGACTGCCGTGCGACAGCGCGTCCCAGGCCGCCTGGTAGGCGCGTTGGAGTGTCGCGCCGTCGTTGGTGGGGGCGCAGGTGAAGTCCGGCGGGAGCAGCAGCGCGGGGGTCTGGAGGTCGATGAGCACGCGGCCGTCGTCGCGGATCAGGGGCCCGCCGGCGGCGGCGAAGGCCCAGGGGGCGCCGATGCGCAGGGTCTCGACCCAGGCGCAGGCCTTGGTCTTGCCCAGGGGCGCCAGCTCCTGACTCAGGAGTTCGGTGAGGGTCGCGATGAGCCGGTCCCGGTCTTCCGGTTGGACCTCCGGCACCTGGAGGTTGGCGAGCCAGCGGTGCCCCTGCGGGAGCAGCGTCTCCAGCGCGAAGAGGTAGCCACTGTCGTTCACCGGGTCGAAGCGGACCGTGCCCGTCGTGCGGTCGATGGCATTGCGCACCCGCACCCGGCGCTGCGGGGGGGCGTCCCAGCCGCAGGTTGCGGCAGCGATGCGCCGCTGTCCCGTCTTCCAGTCCGGCGCGAACCGCGGGGTGGTGCCGGCCAGCAGCTCGGGCTCGGCCGTCAAGGCGAGGTCGCGCAGGTGGATGGCGGCGCTGCCGCGTCCGTCCGCAAAGGCCAGGCTCAGGGGGATGGCCAATGGACGCTGTTCCCGGCCCTGGACCGGGAGGGCGTGGGTGACGCGCAGGGCATCGAGGTAGGGGTCGCGCAGGGCGTCTTGGGTGGACCAGAGCCGCGCCAACACGGCCTTGATGGCCGCACCCGGAATGATGTCGTCGGTGACATAGCGATTGCCGAGGGTCCCTTTCGGACCGGGGCGGGGAAAGCACAGCTCGTCATCGCAGGCGATGCGCAGGCCCAGGCTCAGGGTGGCGGGCGCCGCGGGTGCCGCGGGTGCCGCCGCCGGCGTGCGGCTGACGGTCGGCTGCCGGGACGGCAGGTGTTCGGCCGCGGCGACCTCCGCGTCCAGCAGCCGCCCGAAGCCCACGCCTTTGAGCCCGCCCACCGCGGGGACCCAGCGCAGGCCCTGGCGGATACGTCGCCGCAGGTCATCGACGCTCGCCTGCCCATCGGCCTCCGCGCTCACCAGGCCGGTGAAGGTGACGATCTCGCCCGCCGCGAAGGGGCTTTCGATGAGCATGAGCCCACCGCCGCTGACGGCGCCGGTGTCCTCGATGCGGATGCGGTGCCGGTAGGAGCGCGCCCGGCCGCGGTTCGCCACGGTCCAGTGGTCGGCGAAGCGCACGCGTGCTGGACGCAGGCCATAGGCTTCGGTGTGCTTGCCCGGCTCACGCGCCGCCACGGGGTCACCGCCGAGCCAGTCGCGAATGCTCTGATCCCAGCCGAAGCCGGCCCAGGCGTCGCGCAACAGGCCGCGGATCAGGGTGCCGGGGAGCGCCTCCAACTGGTGGCGATCACGCAGCACGACCGCGTCGATACCCGCTTGACCGGCCTGGACGGCACGGCTGATGACCGGGCCTTGGACCCTGAGTGTGACCAGGAAACGATAGCGGTTCATCGCGTCCCCCCGGGGCCGCCGGCCGCTGGCCGCGGTGCCAGGTAGTCCCACAGTTCGATCAGATGCAGCCACTGCCAGGCGGGGTCCTGGTCCGGCAGCAGAGCGGCCAGATCCACCTTGAGTCGGTGCGTCACCGCGGCGGTATCCGGATCGGCGGTCAGGGTCTCCTCCAAGTCGGCGAGTGCCTGCTGCCAGACCGCGGCCTTGGCATCGGGGTGGACGATGAGGGCCTGGGCACCCTCATAGAGCTTGCCACGGGGGAAGTCAGGGTGCTCGCGCAGCGCCGCAATCGCGCGGATCAGGGCGGGGCCTTCACGTGGCGGGCACAAGGGGCGGCGGCAACTGACGAGGGGGCCGTAGCGGGCGGCGCGGTACTGTTCAAGGGGCTCGGCGGGGAAGTCGATGGACTCCAGGATCAGGTAGTCGAAGAGGTTGCGGTCGCGGCCGTGCTCCCGGTCCTTGACCGCCTCGGCCATCTCCCGGGCCAGCGCGGTCATGCGGGCGATGGGGGTCTTGTAGTCGCAGAAGATCAGGGCGCCGGCGTGGGTCAGGTCCTTGCCGCCCACCGGCCATTGCCAGCCGGCCGTGGCCGCGTAGAAGGCGAACAGTGCCGCCAGGCCCTTCCAGGCCGGGACGACGAAGAGGATCTCGTCGCCGCCCCAGAGCAGGAGTTCAAAACGCAACACCGCCTTGGCTCCAGAGGGGTCGTCGGGCTCAGGTTGGCGGGTGTAGAAGGCATGGGTCTGGTCCGCGGCGAGTTGGCGCAGGACCTGGGCCAGTAACTCCCGCCGCTTGAGCTGGATCGCGTCGTCGAAGTCCTGGAGTTGGTCAGCGCTCCGACAGCCGTCCTGGATGGCGCCGAAGCCGTTGCCGTCGAAATAGAGGACCGCGAGCTTGTTGCGCAGGCGATAGTCCGGAAAGTCGGTGGCGATCTCCTCGAAGTCGCGGGCGTACTCCAGGTCGATGCCGCTCTGCTCGCGGATGAAGGCGCCTTTGTGGTCCGCACCGTGCCGAAAGCGCGCGGCAACCGAGGCCGAAACCTGGTCGCTGCGTTTCCCAGGACCCTTGCCGCGGGGCAGCGGGGCGGCAGCCGGGCGCAGGTCGTCCCACGCGCACGGGCCGGTGACTGCGGTTGCTCGCGGGTCGCCGGGCAGGGCCAGGGACAGTTGCCGCAACTGGCGTACCCGGTTGCGAGCCGTAACCAGGCGCTGGGCCTGTGTGAATCCGTCTGGGGTAGCGGGGATCGGGGCCAGGTCCACGACGAAGGTGTGGTGGGGGTAGTCCTGGTTCAGGCGCCGCACCACCTCCGCCTGATAGTCGTCAGGGGTCGGACCGGCCGCGGTTTCTGGAAAGACGACCTCGTAGAGTCCGATCGAGGCCCCGGACGAGATGCGCGCGGCAGGAATCTCGACCGCTACTGATCCACTGTCTGCCGCGACTCCGGCAACGCCCAGACGGGCGCTCAGGCGTTCCCAGAAGCCCGGGGAAGGCTGCGGCAGGGGGCTGGTCGCCAGGGTGACCGGCCGCTCGACCAGTGCCCGGGCCCCGGCGAGGGCCAGGAGTGCGCCACCGCGGATGACGCTGAGTTGGTCCGTGTCCTCTAGGACTTGGCCCAGGTTGACGGCCTCAATGCGGACGAGGTATGCGGTCATCGGTGGGACCCTCTCGGGGATGTTGGCGTGGGTGCCGGGTTCGGGCCGACGGGGCTGCCCAATACCCGCTGGCGGTTCTGGACCCACCACGCGATGCCGAGGATCGCGATGAGGGCAACGGGTACGCGCCAATCCAAGCTCCAGAAGGCGAAGGGCCAGTCCCCGGCGGGTGCGAACTGCAAGAGCCCGAACAGGCCCATGAGCAGGGTGATAACAACGCTCAGGCCGGTGAGATTGGATGCTTTGGCAGTGAGGTGGGTGCCCTGCTCGGTGAGCCAGTTACCTTGCTCACCGAGGCGCTTGCCCCGCCACTGCTCGATAAAGGCATCGGAGCGCTCCAACTTGTCCTTGATCAGGGCGTACTGTGCGTCGAGACCCAGGGCGCGGGTCTGCAAACGAAAGGTCTCGGCACCCTGGGTCTGGGAGGTCAGGTCACGGAACCATTGGTCATTGGTGAAGCGGATGAAGCGTTGGTAGAGGCGGTTGAACGCTGCGGTCTGCACCTCGATCAGGTCACCGGGCGGCGCCAAGGCCAAGGTGGCTTGGCCGATGCAACGGTCGAAGTAGGTCAAGGTCAGTTCATAGAAGAGCGCCAGGAGCAGCATACGCCCGTAGACGTAGGGGACATGCACCCGGGCCAGGGGTCCACAGAAATAGTCCCCGAAGCCCATGGCACAATTGGAGTAGCGGGTGTAGCCATAGAGGGTGCCAAGGCCCGCCCAGCGCCGGTTGACATGGTCCGGCATCTGGCCTTGGACGAAGCCTTGGTCGTAGGCATAGCCGCCCTGGCTGGCGAAACCGTCGGTACCGCTGTCCACGAAGAGCCCGAGACTGAACAGGCGCTCGTAGGCGGCGCGGGCAAAGGCGTCGTCCGGGGCCGGCCCCGCGAGCCCGTAGGCAACATTCACTACCATGCGGTCGTCGCCGATCTGGCGCAGCCGTCCGGATGCCTCGGGGATGGCGATGCCGGTCAGTTTCTCTAACAGGGTCAGTACGATAGGAGAAAAGGCGTGCGTATGGTCGAAGCGCGCGCGGCACCGGGTACCGGCGAGGGTCGCCGTGCTGATCTTTCCCTCCAGTTCTTGCTGGGGGAAGGCCGGCCGCAGCAGGCGGGCGGCCTTGGTGAACCAGAGCCAGCGCTCGGCCTGCAGTGCGGCGATATCCTCGAATGGGGTCTCGGCATCGAACAAGGGGCACCACCAAGCCGTATCGTCGCCCCTCAACCGCTTTGCGGTCGCCTGTTGCCCGTCGGTCATCTCGACTCGAATAGCAAGCACGAACAGGTTGTTGCGATGGCCGTAGAGCGAGACATCCTGAATCTTGGTGGCATGAGTCCGCCGGTCGACGGCGTTCTGCTCAACCGTGAGTGTAAGGTCCGTCAGGTCCTCAGGGGCGAGGCGCCAATGGCGGATGGTATCGTTGCGTGCACTGAGGCAGGTTTCAAAGATCCGTGGCTGCAGGGTGGGCAGGAAGTACAACAGGGCCTGCGCCTCCGCCACCTCTTCTTTCAGTTCCCCGCGCGCGATCTTGCCGCGCTGATCGGCGTTACCGGCGTTGGAGATCGTTTCGGAGAGGATGTTCAGCGCGACCCCCGGTGTGCAGATCGGATGTGGCCGCGCCGGTCCCTCCTTGCTATCCAGGGCGGCGGCCAACCGCTCTGGCCGATCGGGCGCATCGGTGCGTGCACCCTGGGGATCGGGGGCCCTGGCTGGAGGGTTCAACTCCAGGTCCAGATGCAGATCCAGCGGCAGATAAAAGGTGCAGCCGTAGTGTCGCAGGGGGCGGCCGGTCACCAAGGCGACGCCGAGCAACCGGGAGACCAGGAGGTTGACCTGGCATTCATCAGGACCGTCGGGCAGGGTCGCGATGAGTCGGCAGCGATAGCTTCCGACCTCCAAGGTTAAGTCGAAGGCGTGGTTGAGGTCCGGTGCCTCGATCAGACTGTGCAGCCAGGTCGCGGCGGACCGCGGGCCGCGGTACTCGACGCGGGTGACCGTCTTCAGGTCCCGTCTCGGGCCGGCGCAGTTGAGGACCAGCACCGGCTTGACCGCCACCGGCTCACGGCGATGCGCGGCCTGGCGGTAGTCCCGCGGATCCCGGTCGGCGGGACCACAATCCTCGGCGCTGGAGCCGGGCGGATACCCGTCCCGCGGCGAGGGTGGTGATTGCAGGGCATCGGCGGTGATGTCGACGTCCGCGGGGTCATGCCGCGGGGCGAGTGCCAGGATCAGGTCATCGAGTTCCCGACCCAGGTCCCGCCGCACGCCCTCTCGGGCATTGGCCCATGCCTGCTGGCCGAGTGCCGCCCCCGCGTGTTGATCGGCCTGGTCCCAATCCAGGCCCCGGGCGGAGAGCCCGGACCAGCCGTCGCGTTGCCAAGCCTCGCGTGCTTGCTCTGCGGGGGTCAGCGCGACCCGACCGGCCGCGGTGATCTGCTCCCAGGTCGTCAGTCCTGGGCTCAAATCCTGATCGGCGGAACCGGAGTCGCCGCCGAAGCGGCGGTGGCCGATCCGCTCGGCGTGCCAACCGGCCTCACGCAGGGCGCGCAAGGCCGCCGCGCAGCGCAGGTCGCCGATCAGGACCCGCGCGGCCTGTGCCTGCTCCGCCCACTGCAGGGCCAGCCTGGGGGGCAGGTAGGCACCCGGGTCTGCTGGGTAGTCCGGCGTGGCCGGATCGCACAGCCCAAGCCCCGGGACCGGCTGCGCGCGCAACCGACCGTATTCGTCGCTCTTGCTCGGGATCAACAACAAGGTCGCCGCCATCGCCAGTCGCTCCTCCACTGCCTAAACCGGACTGCGGTTATCCCTTAAACATGGGGTGAAATGCAAGTGCCCGGTACGCCGCACGCGGGATCGGCAGGCGCGCGCCGGGCACCGGTCACGCCGGCGCGCCGCGCAAACGATAGGCACCCAGCCCGAAACTGGTCGCCTTGCCCACATGGACCCATTGACCCAGCCACAGCAAGGGCCAGAGGTCAGCGGCTAACGCCTCAGGTAGCACAAAGGTCCCCACCAAGCCGCCAAGCTGCATGGTGGTCGCCTGGCGGGACGAGTAGCGGGTCCAGTCGAGCCAGCGTAGCCGCGACGCCAGGGGTGGCGCCTGGGTAATCCGCTCGCCATGGCGAGCCCAGAAACCCTGAGGGGGTTCTGTGCTGAACTGATGGTCGAGGGTATCCAGACGCCAACACAGATGCCGCAGAAAATCCGCCGCCTGGAATTCCGCCGGACCGACGAAGCGACCGAAGCGTTTGATGCGCAGGGGCGTGAGGAGCTCGACGCAGACCCCGGGCCAGGGGGCGGGAAGGGTAACCGGACCGGCGTCGAAGGGTGTGAGCGTACCCCCCAAGGCATCGAAGATCGGGTCCCAGTCGCCATGTGAGAGTGATCGCTCCTGCAACACGTGGCGCAACGCGAAACGGCCATGGCCCCGGCCCAGACCGGTCTCTCCCGCGCCTATCAGGGCATAGACGAGGTTCGGCAGGAGCGCGTTGGCGTCGCCGATGAGGGTGACGCCCAACTCCAGGTGATCGCCGGGATGTACCTCGCGAGCGCCGTCAGTGGCGAGGTCGAGGACGAACGGGTGGCTTGCAGCACGGTGCGATGGCATGCCTTGCGGCGGCGGGGCGATCTCGAACAAGTGGAAAAAGGCGCAGTTGGCACGGACCAGGCACGCCTCACAAGTGGGTTGATGGGTAATGCAGGAGGTCCGCCGCAGGCTTCCGCCAAGCAGACCGCGCCAAGCCGACCCCGCGTACGGTGCCATCTCGATGCGCGTCACGGCCTCGGCCACGAAGCGGTAGCGCAAGACGCGGGGGAAACGTAGCTGGGGAAGGTCAGTTGGCATGATCGTGTCTCGCGTCGGTGCTTGGTCCGTGGCGTCGTCACCCGGCGCCGCGGGACTCGCCTTCCCTGCGCCGCCACACGACGTCCGGACGGATGATCCAGCCCGCGAGGGGGCCGGTCGTCGCCGTCATCGCGCGTGGCGCGCTCACACTATGCCAGCGTTGGCTCTTGGCCACCAACAGCGAGACTGGAACTTCCCGGTCCCAGCGGTCGGAACTATCAGCGGCAAGCGGTCCGATTACAGTTGGGGGATGGTCAGCGGCGGCGACCAAGTCATTAGGTCTGCGGCCGGTCCGCAGGGCGAATGGTCCGCGCAGCGGACCCTACGGGCGGGGAGGGAACGCTTAGGGTTCGCCGGTTCGGCAGCTTATGCCGAGAGGCGCTAACCGTCCCGGTAGCCCTCCAGACAGTAGGGATTGAGAAACTGCCGCTGCCACAAGGCCCACCGCTCGGCGATGGCGAGCCCGGCCGCGTCGCAAACCGACTCCCACTCGCGGCCGATGACAGCGATCTGATGGTCGATCAGTGCCCGCGCCGGTGCGGCGCCGAGCCCAAAGGCGGGTGCCGCGGCGAGACAGGCGGTCAGCCGGCTGTCGCGGCGCTCGCCGGTCAACAGCATCGCCTGGCTCGCCTCCCCGCCGGTGCGCAGCTGCGGGCAGAGGTCATAGGCCGGTGTGAGTCGATAGGTACGCCCGTCCCAGAAGGCGGCGTGATTGCGCGCATGGTCGTCGGTGTTACCGCAGAGCACATTGAAGACCATGCGGCCGTATAGCTCGTCGAGTGTCCGGCGTGCATCGGCGAAGTCCCGGCGGACCCGGTGGGCCAGGTCCTCGTAGCTCGCATAGCGCGCCTCCATTTCGCGCAGTCCGAGCAGGGTGAGGGCGGACAGCATGGCCCGACGCTGCCAGCCGTCGTCGCGGCGGACGCGGTCGAAGCGCTCGATCAGCAGCACCTCGCGGCCCAGGGAGCGGGTGAGCGCGACCGGGGCGACCTCCAGGCCCGCCAGGCTGGCCAGGCGCATGGCCAGGAATTCGGCCTTGACGAAGTTAAAAATGTCGTTGCTGGTGGAAAATTTGGCGATGTACTTGCGGGTGCCACTGGTCAGCAGCGCCTTGGGCCGGGCGCCGCCGACCGAGGTGCCGTGCTGGAGGGCCAGGGCCAATGCGGGGGACAGGGGTTCGCCGTGCTCCAGGCGCAGGGCGGCATCCAGCAGATCATCCAGACTGGTCTCCGCGGATTCGCGCGGGCGGTAGTCTGATGATGATGCCTGGAAATCCAGGGCGCCGATGCGCTCGGACCCCGACTCCAGCAGATAGGTCAGTTCGTTGAGGTCGATCAGCGCCGCGTCCTGGCCCTGGCGTCCGGTCAGCCGATTGATGATGACCCGGCGTCCCCAGGCGTCGGGCGCGGCATCGCGCAGACAGGAGGGCAGGTCGTCGTCGCGCTGGCGCTGCTCGCCCGCTTGCAGCGGCAGTTCGTCCGGGAAAAGGCTGATCGCATCCTCCCGCCGCAGATAGGATCGGCCGTAGGCGAAGCCATGGCCGCCGTGGGCGTCCCGGCGCAGGACGCCCGCCACCACCGGCGCTTGGGACCCCGGCAGCCAGACCCAGACATATGCCCGATTGGCTTTGGCGCCGACCTCAGAAGTCATCGTTCAAGGGTTCCTCACCCGGGCGGCGGACCCGGGAGGGCAGGAGCGTCAGTTTTTCCTGCTGGCGGGTCAGTTCGCGGTCCAGTCCCCGCGGCGATTCCTGGGCGAACAGCGGGAGGTCTACCACGGCGGCGGCCTCAAAGAAGGTGCCGATGGCGACGCCGGGTTCGCCGCGGGTGATACGGCGGATGGTGACCGCGCCCACGCCGACCCGCTCGGCCAGCGTCTCCCGGGACCAGCCCTTGCGAATCCGGCCTTCCTCGATCAGACCGCCCAGGAGGCGCAGGGCCTGGCGGGCGGTGGGGGAGAGCATGCGGTTGGTGATGGGCACCTGTTACTCAATCGACGGTTAGGGCATTAAGTGATCAAATTGTATCGGAAGGCGTTTGGACCGACCAGTGGCGTGATCTCGGATGCAGGACTGGGCATTCGCCGCGCTCGGAGGCGTTATTTGCCACCTACGCGGCGGGCCACTGCCGTTAAGTTAAGCGCCGCAGCCCAAGCCCCTGGAGTCCGAGCGGTGCCGTGAAAGTCGCGCAGCGACGCTGTGGGAGCGGCTTCAGCCGCGACGAGGCCTCGCGGGTTACCCGAGCGTCGCGGGTCACCGCCTCTGCGTCTCTGCGCCTCTGCGTGAAACCTCTTATAAGGATCTCACG